>CALHIW010000075.1 GCA_938030905.1 Candidatus Methanomethylicia archaeon
ATATGCTTTTTCATTATTTTTAAAATATGCTCTAATCGGCTCTATTATTTCATTTAAAGCTTTAGCAACAGCGATCTTTAAATCAAGTGGGTGTACTATTCCACTTCTATATGCCTGTTCTAGCTCATTATACGATTTAAATTCCAGTAATCCACCATATTTTGCCTCTCTTTTAATTATTAGTGAATCCATTTTTCTAAATATTATGTACCTACATATTTCAAGTATAGGATTCGATTCTACTTGTTTTGGAGGACAGTATGCTTTTCTTATCTTGCTCTTAATATCTTCCTCCTCATCATGAATGTATATGCATGTTTCTGGTTTACTTTTACTCATTTTCGAACTTATTTGAAGATCTATTTGAGCTGATTCATCATACCCCCCCATTTTAGTCGGTCCCTGTAACCCCATAAGGAGGTGATGGCTAACTATAACAGGTTTCCAAAACCCAATTTTAGGACCTATTTCTCTTGCAAGTATATTTACTCTTCGTTGATCCATTCCAAGTTGACATATATCTACTTTAAGCATAAATATATCAGTTGCCTGCATTATAGGATAAACAAGGAATGAAAATTGTTTAACTTCACTTTCCCTCCTACCCATCACTGTTACACTTCTAATAACTCTATTAATAGTTACATTCCTAGAAATTTTTAAAAAGGTTTCCCAATATTCAGGCATTTCAGCAAGATCGCTAGACCATTTAACTTCAACTTTATTCATATCAACACCACAAGCCCTCCACCCCTCAATGTAGTATTCTCCAGCTTTCCTGATTATATCCATATCACCGCCAAACTTATTATTTAAATACGCAAACCAGTCTGCAATATAAAGTATAAAATGAATATTTGCATCAATAAAGTCTTGAAGCTTAATTGCTCTAAGAAGTCCTGAACCAAGATGTAGAAGCCCCGAGGGCTCAAATCCATCATAAGCTCTAATATTACTTTTAGATGAAAGCAGATGCTTAAGCTCTTTCTCAGTTATTATCTCTTCTGTAGGCTCTCTCCTTATGAGCTCTATTCTTCTATCAGTATTCATCGTAACCCCAATAATAGCTACTAGCCGTTCATTAATATATTTTAATGCTAGCTCTAAGACTTAAACTAGCTTTTAATATATTAAATACCTCAGAATACTTACATTTAGTTTTCCTGATCTTATATGAAGATGGTGAAGCTTAGAGTAGGTAGATAGTCTGAAATAGCAAGTTTAAGGGTGGTCTTAGTGAAGAATATGAGATTTTATAAACTATTTTTATGTACTTTACAAACTCATAAGGGAGATGTAATTCTAATTGGAGTTGATGATAATGGTAATGCTATAAGTGTTGATGTTGAAGAGAAACTATTAAGGATTTAATGAGTAAAGTAAAGTTCTCTATTGAACCTATAATAATACATAATCAATATTTTAAAATGGTTATCAAGTTAGTATATGTATAGTTAATAGCCCAACTTGACAGCACTCCTAAATCCCCGTAAGATTTATATGTTAAAGCTTTATTCCGAAGCAGGGGTGCTATTGGTTAGCATTATTGTTCTGGTTAAGCTAGCCATAGATGTTAGTCAGCTTCGAATCGACTCCTCAACAGGTAAACCCTATATTGAAGAAGCACCGTTAAAAATAAGCGATATAGATAGAATGGCTATAGAGGAAGCTGTAAGGATCAAGGAGAAACATGGGGGTAGGATAACGTCAATCTCAGCTTTAACATGGCCCCCATTCACAAAAAGAATATCAGAAGCTGAAATGCCTCTAAGGGAAGTTTTAGCCATGGGTATCGATGAAGCAATACTTATAGCTGACGAAAAACTCCTACAAGCAGACACGAAAACAACAGCAAGCGTAATCACAGCAGTAATAAAAAAACTCGGAGGAGCAGATCTTATCATAGCAGGAGAAGGAACGATAGATGGGTTCTCAGGAGTGGTAGGAGCAAGAGTGGCTGCGGGGCTCAACATACCACTCATCACATACGCTAGAAAAGTAGAACTAAAAGGAAACATAATAATAGCTGAAAGAGATTTGGAGGACTATATTGAAGCGGTAGAAACAACAATACCAGCGGTAGTAACAGTAACAAGAGAAATAAACGTTCCAAGACTGCCAACACTACTTCAAATAAGAATGGCAATAAAGAAACCATTAAGAAAAATAACACTACAAGAAATAGAAGTGGAAGTAGAACCAAAAATAAAACCATTTACAATAGAAGGAGTAAAAATAAGAAGAAAAAATATAATGATAGAAGGAAAAACACCTGAAGAACTCACAGAAAACCTAATCAAAAAACTAGTAGATGAAGGAGTAATAGCTCCGAAAAGGTGAAACCATGAAAATACTAACGGTCTCAGACATAAATACAGGGCTAGAACTATTGGGGTTTGCAGAAAAACTATCAATACTAATTCCACAAGTAAAAACAGAAGCATTAGTAATAGGAGAATATACAGAAGACCAGGCAAAAGAATATATGGTAAGAGGAGCAGAAAGGGTATACGTAGTAGAAGAAGCGGACATAAAAGACCCAGAAACAACAGCAACAGCAATAATAGAAACATATAACCGAACAAAACCAGACATAATAGCAATAAGAAGCATAAAAAACACAAAAGAGGCAGCAGCGAGAGCAGCTCAACAACTAGGGATAGGAACAATATCAGATATAGCAAGAATAGAGATGAAAAATGAAAAACTAACATTCATAAGAATAATTTTGAGTGGAAAAGTAACAGCATATCAAGAAGTAATAACACCAGCAGTAGTACTTATACCACCAGGAAAATTTGAACCACCAAAACCAACAGAAAAAGCAGGTCAAATAATAAAAATACCAATAAAAACAGAGAAAAAAATAAAAACAATAAAAATTGAAGGAAAAAAGAAGGCAGCAGTAAAATTAGAAGAAGCAGAACTAATAGTATCGGTAGGAAGAGGATACAGAACCAAGGAAGACTTACAAATAGCATTCCAGCTAGCAGAAACAATAGGAGCGCAAATAGGATGCTCAAGACCAATAGCAGCAGACCTACGCTGGCTTCCCGAAGAACATTGGGTTGGATTGTCTGGTAAGAAAGTTAGGCCGAGAATGTATATGGCTACAGGTATTTCAGGTCAGATGCAACATATTGCTGGAATTATGGATGCTGGTATTGTTGTTGCTATTAATAAGGACTCTAATGCTCCTATATTTCAATATGCTGATTACGGTGTTGTCGGTGACATCTATAAAATTTTACCTCTACTAACTAAGCGTTTATCAGAAATTTTAAAATAACTCATTTAGTTTTTATGTGGGCAGAATTGATATGAGAGAAATACATTGAATTCCCAACTTTCTTTAGCTGTTTTTATAAGATCCCCCATACCTTAAGGGCAAATAGTTTATTAGATAAAATGTAGGCCATCATGGCGTATCCAAATTCACCCGGTAGTTGTTTAGTCAAACTTATAAGTGTGTTTCACTAAGTGCATATGCTTGAAGAGGTTAGTCTATACTGAGTTTGTAATGCTGTAAATGTACTTACAGTATCCCCTAATTACTCCTTAAGAGAATTTTGAAGGCTATGCTGATAATTCTAACTTATCAATTTATAGATCATAAATAATATTTAGATTATGTAGCCTTAGATCTATAATTGAGTAAGAAATAAAGAGAAACTTACAGTTACTAATTTATCTTAAAATTCATTGATTTATTTAAGCTCGTTCATTATAGTTGTTTTTATTTCTTCAAAGCTTGGAATACCTATAATCTTATGCTTTCCATTTATTATGAAGACAGGATAATTTCTAACTCTATATTTTAATGATTTCCATAATCCATGAGGAGTAGATACATCAATAGCGCTTATCTTAATTTTATCCCCGAAATAGTTAATGAGGCTAAAAGCTAAATCACATATCCTCATATAACTCTCCCTCACTTCAGCAGGATAGTCTCTAAGTACATTATTAATCATGGAGAGACCGGAGGCAGGAAGTAGTGGTTGACAATCCTTACAGATAGAGTAGAAGGTAGGAAACATAGTAAGGATCTCCACTTTAACCTGCAAATTCTCCACCACTCTATCTACTCAGCCCCTTATATAAGCTTATTTAGCCATTATCTACTCTTATATCCATATTAAAACACCACCATTGAGGAATTTCAAACACTAGCTTATATGAGGGTTAATTCTCTGAAACAGTTTAGTAAACTAGTAAGGGAAGCAGATGCAGTAAATAATTTATGTAAAAATATTATGAATTAAACACAAAACTCAAGTAACTATTCATCACAATTACTAATCTCTTCTACAGTTTAGCTATTCATATATTCTCAGACAAGAAACCCTCATGCATATTAACATACTTTTAATTGATAAGCATTCATATAAACATTCTCAAAATGTTAAAACATTACTTAAGGTTTACTAAAAGATCTAAATTAGTAAAAACATATATCTCTGTCTTTTGCTCTACGAACTCTATATATGAAAGTATATAGGTTGATAGCCTAGTTATCAAGTACCATCCATCATTAAATCAAGAAGGTTTTCAGAAAGAGTTAAAAGAGGTGTAGTGTTTACTATTTGTGTGTTATACATGGTTAAAGCCTTTAAGTTTGAAGGTAGAGAAATAGCCTATACAAGTGTTTTTGCTGCACTCTATGCTGTAACTGTTATTTCTCTAGCTCCAATAAGCTTTGGAGTTTATCAGGTAAGGATTGCAGATGCCCTACTACCATTATCCATGATGTTCGGTATGCCTGTAGCTGTTGGAACATGTATAGGATGTCTAGCTGCAAACTTCTATGGTGGGCTAGGAGTTATAGATGTTATTGGTGGTTCTATTGCAAATCTCGTAGCCTGTACGGTAGCCTACCATATATGTAGAAATAGCTTAACACGTAAACGTAGAATTCTAGGATGTTTTATAGAAACAGCTATAATAACAGTTATTGTTGGTGGATATTTATCCTTTATCTTCCATATCCCCATAGAAATAGGATTAATCAATATCCTCATCGGCTCACTTGTATCAATTAACATGCTTGGCTACCTTCTATTAGAGGCTCTGCTTAAGAGAGGTTTTAGCCCTAAACAGAGAATAGAATAGCATCTCTAATAGTAGAGTATATTTGTTAAGTTGGTTAAGATGCTTCTGTCAACTTAAACTTCTAAATTCTTCTTCACCACTCAGCCTTTTATAATATCTATCTCTTAGAAATTAATACAATATAAATCAAAAGTAACTCTAGAAATTAGGATTATGTATGTGTTTTATTCAAGTAAGCTACTATATGTTAAGATCATTTAATGCTAATATATCACGATGTATTTTATAAAGATTAATATTTTAGGTAGTAAACTACTGTTTTATGCCGAAATATACCTATGTATGTTTGGGTGGTACATTTAATCATCTACATAAAGGACATAGAGTAATGATTGAGACAGCATTTACTATTGGAGACAAGGTATTAATAGGGTTAGCAGATGAACATTTAGTAAAAACTAAGGAATACTATAACTTAATTGAGAGTTATGAAGAAAGGAAGAAGAAAATTAGAGATTTCTTAGCAGCTAAAGGATGGTTAGATAGAGTAGAAATAGTACCAATAAGTGATGCATATGGACCAGCAGTAAGCATACCTGATCTAGATGCTATAATTGTAAGTGAAGAAACAGAAAGAAGAGCTTCAGAAATAAATGAAATTAGAGAGAAGAAAGGACTTAAAAAACTAGATATAATAGTTATTAAACTAGTTAAAGCAGAGAACAATAAACCGATTTCCTCAACAAGAATTAGAAAGGGAGAAATAGATACAGAGGGAAAAATAATTAAACATGTATTCTAATTCTGGGCAAGATGGGATAATAGAATATGAGCATCTAATAAGCCTTAACGAACCAAGTAAACCAGTCACAAAATCTTATTTATAAGCATACTCTAAAATGATCTTCTATATGTTGTAATGCTTTATAGCCTCACAACCAACTCATCCACTATATCAAGCTTAATAAAGAGCTCATCTTTAAACTCTGTATCTTAGGTGTATTATTATGCACGCCATGGTTGTGAAGGCTTTGTAGATTATTGCTAGCCTTTTTATATCTTATAATTATTCTTCTAAATCTTTTAAGCCATCTATAGAATCTTTAGAAGCAGATTTATCTTCTTGTAAATCTCAACATTGTATGGTTTAGGATTCCTCCCATTTCTAGAGTTTAAGGTATCTTCGCCTCCACATTCATTGATGATAACCTATCTCTCATAGCTTCAGTATCATATGCTGAGTCTGCATATAGTTCTTTTGGAAGCTTTTCTAAGTCCTCCAATAGCTCATTGAACCTCTTAGAATCATACTCATTTCCAGAACCTAAAGCTATGCTTAAAGACATGGAGTATTCATCTACACATATATGAATCTCTACTCTCCTATGCTTAAAACTATCATACCCTATTATCCCCCCTTAGCTTCTACAGTTGAGCTATCAATACATACCCTACTAAGTCTCTCATATATACTAAAGCCCTAAATATCCTACCCCATAACCCCTACCAGCACTTAAGCCTCCAAGCAGTCTTATAAGAACCATAATGAATAGACATACCCATCCACCTACACCTAGTAGTCAAGATGTATAGAATGCCACTCATGATAAGTCTATCATTAAATCTAGCTTTACTAACCCCAGTTTTAGAAGGCAGGAGAGGCTCGATAAAAGTCCACTCTCTATCAGAAAGCTCACGAAACCCCATACCTAAACCTTAAAAAAGCTTAAATAATTTAGAGATGAGTTCAAAGTTTAGAGGTTATTCTAGTAACTATGCTGACTGTTTACCGTAAAAGAGCTTTAAAAAGCCTCATTTTATTCTCTTCTAATAACCCTTAATCACTAACTCTTTGTTCTGTGTCTATTGTCCATGTTGATTTATAGTTGGTTAATGATTGACTTACATTTTGCCATTTACGTTTATGAGTTTGATTGAGGCTTATCGCAGAGACCCTAATGTTCATAGCTTAACCCCACATGATTTGATAAGGAGTTAATATAGCTTAGTTAAGCCTCATAATTAAACCATAAGTAAAACTACACAAAATGTTAGTGTGCCATGTAGGGTTGATGTCTTCTCTTTAGGTTTAGAGGGTTTCACTAAACCTTAATATAAGATTTGTAAAATCATGTTGGGTTTATGATTACTTTAATGAGAGTGTAATGTGAGGTAAGTCGCATCAAGACTAAATAGTGGAAGACTACACATCTCCTCATACATAAACTGAATTGTTAAACCACTAATCGAATCATGTTACAAACGATAGGCATAAACTAAATATAAGCAAATAATTAGTTAGCCTATAGAGTTTTTGATTTAGCATAAAAGAATATAAGTAGTGTATAAAATCTTAGATTGTGGTTTTAATGTTTAGACGTGTTGCGATTATCGGCATTGGGCATTCAAAGTTTGGAGTTAGACAAGATGTAAATGTTAATGAGCTTGCATTTGAATCTATTAAGCCTGCAATAGAGGATGCTGGAGTTGACAAAAGAGATATTGAACTTATGGTTTTAGGATCTGTTGGAGTCTGGTATGAGGAGCCGTTACCAGTAGTAAGTATAGCTGAGTATTGTGGTTTATCAGGTGTAGGTTTACTTAGAACCGAAGCCGCTTGTGCAACTGGTAGTGCTGCATTTTTTACTGCGTATTCCGCTATTGCAAGTGGTCAGATTGATGTAGCTCTTGTTGTTGGTGTTGAGAAAATGAGGGAAGTTGATACTCTAACTGCTATTGAACTTATGGGTAGAGCTGGATGTTACCTATGGGAATTCCATAACTTTGGTATAACGTTTCCAGCATACTATGCACTACATGCAACCGCCCATATGGCTAAATATGGAACAACAGAAGAGGATTTAGCACTAATAGCTGTTAAAAACCATAAATACGCAGCTATGAATCCTAATGCTCAATTTAGGAAGCCCATTACCATAAATGATGTTTTATCATCAATGGTTATTGCTTGGCCTCTTAAACTCTATGATTGCTGTCCTATAACTGATGGCTCCGCCACTATTATATTAGCATCAGAGAATAAGGTTAGAGAGTTTAAGGTAGATACTCCAATATGGGTTGCTGGAATTGGATATTCATCAGATACTGTAAATCTAAGTAAGAGATCTAGTTACGTTGGGCTATATCCTACAGTTAGAGCATCCCAAATGGCTTATAGAATGGCTAATATTGAACCGAAAGATGTAGAGCTAGCAAACGTTCATGATTGCTTTACAATAGCTGAACTGATGGCCTATGAGGATCTTGGATTCTGTAGGAAGGGTGAGGGTGTAAAGCTAATTAGGGATGGGGAGGTTGAAGTTGATGGTAAAATACCAGTAAATGTTGATGGAGGACTTAAGGCAAAAGGCCATCCGATAGGTGCAACAGGTATTTCAATGATTGCTGAATTAGCAAAGCAATTAAGAGGGGAAGCTATTGAAAGATCAAGACAAGTAGCATTTAGGAAGTATATAGCCCTAGCTCATAATGTCGGTGGAACTGGGCATTACTGCTATGTGACTATATTGAAGAGGTAGCTGCCATGTTAACCATACCAACCCTAAAATCTAAACCCATAAATTTAAGCTATGATATCCCAATAAGTAGAACTAAGCAGTTTTGGGATGGGCTTAAAGAGGGTAAAGTACTTGCAACAAAGTGTAAGAAATGCGGAACACTAAACTTTCCACCAGCAGCAGACTGCCCAAACTGCTATTCCTCAGATATCGAATGGATACCCTTAAGCAGTGAAGGAGAAATTGAAACATTCACTCATGTCATAGTTAAGCCCCAGTCATTCCAGGAATATGAACCCTATACTATAGTCATAGTCAAACTTAAGGATAATGTAAGAGTTTTAGCATGGCTTACAGATACATTAATAGAAAATATAAAAGTCGGAATGAAAGTTAAGCTACAGGTTAAAAAATCTCAGGAAGGAGTATTAACCTATGAATTTACACCGATTTAAAATATCCTCAAATTTAAGTCATTATACCAACAGAATCCTAGTTCAATCTAGAAACCTTTATATAATTCCAATACGTATCATCTTGAACGAGGTTATTTTATGAAGGTTGAAGATATTAAAAATATTGCTGTTATTGGTTCTGGAACTATGGGTCATGGTATTGCTCAAATTGCTGCAACTGCCGGATATAATGTTACAATGGTTGATGTAAACAATGAGATTTTAGCTAGAGCTATTGAGAAGATAAAGTGGAGTCTTGAGAAACTTGCTGAGAAGAGAAGAATTAAACCCGAAGATGTATCTCTTATTCTTTCACGTATTAAAACAACAACAAGACTAGAAGATGCTGCTGAAAGTGCTGATGTAGCTATAGAAGCAATACCTGAAAAAATTGAGTTAAAAAAAGAGCTCTTTGCTAGGCTTGACCAGTTAGCTTCTAAACATGCCATCCTAGCAACCAATACTTCAAGTTTAAGCATTACTGAAATATCGAGATCTACAAGTAGACCAGATAAAATTGTTGGAATGCATTTCTTTAATCCACCACAGTTAATGTCGCTATGCGAAGTAATCAAGGGGCAGTTTACAAGTGATGAAACTTTGAGCATTACTGCTGAACTTGCTAAAAAAATGGGTAAAACTGTTATTATATGTAAAAAGGATGTTAGAGGTTTTATAGTGAATAGGGTTCTTGGAGCAGTATTTAATGAAGTATTTTGGACTGTATATCGAAAGGAATCTACAATAGAGGAAGTTGATGCATCAGTTAAGTATAAGGCAGGTTTTCCAATGGGTATATTTGAACTTGCTGACTATGTAGGGCTTGATGTACTAGCAAACGTTGCAAAAGTTATGTATGAAGCATATGGTGAAAGAATGAAGCCATGCCCATTAGCTACATCTCTACTAAATGAAGGTAAACTTGGTCAAAAAACCAGTCAAGGCTTTTACGACTGGTCAATAGGTAGGCCAAGAATAAAGTTCACACTTGCAGGAAAATATGATATAAATAGAGTGTATACTGTAGCAGTTAATGAGGCTGCCTGGCTAATACATGAAGATGTTGCAGATCCAGTAGATATAGATACCGGTATGAAGCTTGGTGCTGGCTGGCCTTCAGGACCATGCGAATTAGGAGATAGATTAGGCCTAGATGTAGTGCTAGGTAAATTAAGGGATATGTACTCAAAATATGGTGAGGAAATGTATAGGCCATGTCCTCTTCTTGAAGACTATGTTGGTAAGGGTAGACTCGGCAAGAAAACTGGTCAAGGATTTTACATCTATAAATAGGTAGGTGTTATGTCTGAAGCAAGAAGGTTTGAAAATATAATTGTGAGGAAGGAGGATAAGATAGGTTGGATAGTGCTTAATAGGCCGCATAGGCTAAACGCTATGACTATAGAGTTGCTAAATGAGCTTTCAGCAGCTCTAGATGAGTTTGAAGCTGATGGAGATGTTAGATGCATAATTATAACGGGTGCTGGTGAAAGAGCATTTAGTGTAGGTGCTGATGTAACATCATTTTCCAGCTTAACACCAATAACAGCTGTAGAAGCATCAAGTAAGGGGCAAGAAGTAATATCGAAGATAGAAAAAATTTCAAAGCCAGTTATAGCAGCTATAAATGGATATGCTTTAGGTGGTGGATTAGAACTAGCTCTTGCATGTGACTTTAGAATAGCTTCAGAAACAAGTCAGCTAGGTCAGCCTGAAATCAAGCTTGGAATTATTCCAGGATGGGGAGGAACACAAAGACTTCCGCGAATAGTTGGCTTAGCAAAAGCCAAAGAGCTAATAATGTTAGGTGATAGAATAGTTGCTGATGAAGCTTTAAGAATTGGATTAGTACATAAAGTTGTTCAGATAGATAAATTTGAAGAGGAAGTTAAAGCATTTGCGAGGAAGCTTGCTGAGGGCCCACCAGTAGCATTAAAATGTGCTAAGTACGCATTAAATCTTAGCACTCAGACATCGTTGGAGACCGGATTAAGAGTTGAAGCTGAGGCGTTTGGAATGGTAATGGCTTCAAAGGACGTGATTGAAGGTATAACTGCATTTTTTGAGAAAAGAAAACCGGAGTTTAAGGGAGAGTAGAAAGCTAGCTTAACCCCAATAAATCTATTCCAAAAACTTTCTTTAAAAGCTGTCTTATAGTTATCATTCTTTGAATCTCATTAGTTCCCTCATAAATCTTCATGATTTCAGCATCACGTAGAAGCATATCCACATAGTTTTCAACAGCTACTCCATAGCCTGCATGAATATTTATTGTCTTTAAAGCAGCTCTCTCAGCTACCTCTGTTGCATATGCTTTAGCTATTGAGGCAACAAATATCGCCTCAGGTCTTCCTTGATCTGCTAAGTATGCTGCCCAATATGTTAAAAACCTTGCTGCAAGCAGTTCTGTAAGAATATCTGTAAGATAAAATTGTATTGCTTGATATGAAATTATTGGCTTCTCGAAAACATTACGTTGAAGAGCATAGTTTAACGATTTTTCAAATGCATTTTGAGTAAGTCCAACAGCCTGTGCAGCTACACCTATTCTTCCATGATCATAAGTATCCATAAGTATCTTAAATCCCTCACCAATAGGTCCAAGTACATTTTCCTCAGGTACTTTAACATCATCAAATATAACTTCAGCAGTATGACTCGCCTTTAATCCAACCATCTCCATTCTTGAAGCTGATACTCCTATCCAATCCCTCTCAACAATGAAACATGTAATACCCCTCCACCTCTCTCTTCTACTTGGTGGAGAACTTGTTCTAGCAGGTACAATATAGTAGTTAGCTATATCACCACTAGTTATGAACATTTTCCTGCCTGTAAGAACCCAATGATTATTAATCTTCTTTGCCGTGGTCTGTATTCCTGCCGGATCGCTTCCACCACTTGCTTCTGTTGATGCATGTGCAGCAAGTTTTTCGCCACTAGCAATTTGTGGAAGATATTTTTTCTTTTGCTCCTCAGTACCGTATTTCAGTATTGGGTATGTAAATAATCCATGAACTAAAAGATATGTTGAAAATGCAGGATATGCTCTACATAATTCTTCAGATAGTAAAACCATCATTAAGGTATCTCCACCTTGCCCACCATATTTTATAGGTATATCAATTCCAAAAAATCCTTGTTGAGCCGCTTTTTCATGAAGATCTCTTGGAATTGTTCTTGTCTTCTCCATTTCAGCAATTCTTGGAATAACTTCTCTTTCAACAAATTCTCTTACAGATTTTCTAAAAATCTCATGTTCAGGCTTAAATTCCAATTTAAAATCATTAATAGACAAAAAGGGTAAAACCAATTAACCCACCTCTATGGTTAAATTTATAATTTAATTTAAACTTTATGGGTTAAAACATGCATATTCATCTTCCCTCATATTCGTTATGCTGTCCTTAATTTATAAATAAATACTTACGGTTTCATATTTTATGTGAATACCATAGTAATGAGGAGAATCTGAAATTAAGCTTAAGATACACTTGGTCCCTATTAATACCAACCAATTTTGCCAATTCATATCTAAGAAAAAGAATATCCTAATTAATAAACCTAGAAGCTATTAGGAAAAGTTAAGTAAATATCTAATTAATTCCAGATTATAAATGAAATAGTTAAATGTTTTTAGAAAACTTTTATAGGGAGAAATGATTGAAATGAGACATGGTAGAACTGGAAATTGTTAAAAATATACTAAATGGTGACAAGAAAGCAATAGCCAAAGCAATATCAATTATAGAGAATCTTAAACCTGAAGCATGCAATATACTTAAAGCATTAAGAGAATACTATGGAAAATCCCATATAGTAGGTGTAACCGGTCCTCTCGGAATCGGCAAAAGCACGCTCATAGATAAGTTGATATCAATATATAGAAAGTCAAGATGCAGTATTGCCGTTATAGCCATTGATCCTACAAGTCCCTTTACTGGTGGAGCCTTACTTGGTGATAGAGTTAGAATGCAGAAGCATAGTCTTGATGATGGAGTTTTTATTAGAAGTATGGCTACAAGGGGAGGATATGGTGGCATTGCAAGAGCATTAGGTCCAACTATTAGGATTCTTGAGGCAGCAGGTTTTAATACTATAATAATTGAAAGTGTGGGTGCTGGGCAGCTTGATGTGAATATAGCAAACTATTCACATACAGTCCTACTTGTACTTGGACCCATGCTTGGTGATGAAATTCAGTTTATGAAATCAGGTATAATGGAGGTTGCAGATATATATGTTATAAACAAATCAGATAATCCAAATGCTGAGTTAGTGAGCATGATGTTAGTAGAGCTTCTTAAGTATAGAAAACATGAAGGATGGATACCTCCAGTGGTGAAAACCATCGGCTTAACCGGAATGGGAGTGGAGGAGCTCTACCGCCAAATATTGATCCATAAGGATTTTCTCCATAAAACGGATACTTTTACAAAACTTAGTAGAAAACGCTTTATGTCTGAGCTCGCAGATAATGTTCTATATGAGTTAAACACGATTATTAAAGAGAAGCTATATAGAGACTTAGAGATTGAAAAAATAATAGAATCGTATATGAGATTTGAAATAACATCATATAATGCAGCTAAGCAAATTATTAGACTCATACCAAAAATACTTCATTCATCTATAAATCTTTAATATAATAGATGTCAATTTGCTACTGAATTATAGTTAACTTAAAACTATATATTACCAGTAAAATACCTAATGATGTCTAATCTACTCCGAATATTTTACGAGTCTATTCAGGATTGCATATTTAATTAAGGTTTTACGCCATCTCTTTTAGCCTTCTTAAAAGTGGAAAAGCCCCCTGTTTGTGGAGAGAGGGCGTTACGTAGTATTGTTATGGCGTCTACTTATACCTATCAGTCTTCGCTGAGAGGCTTAAGTAGCTCCAACCTCTTTGCTAAGAGGTGTTAGATAACTGTCTTGTTCTGGATCCAGATCCAGACAGCTTCTTAGAAGGCTTATTTAACCCGAAAGAGCTTGTGGATTAGGTTTGGATTCATGGTGAAGCTTAGCGGTTTTGATAGCTGCGACTCCATGAAGGGTCTATCTTATGCCTAGAGGCTATGAGTATCAGCATGGGTTCACAGTCTATTTGTTTCTGAGGAGATTTAAGTTGGAGAGTAATATTCACATAGATGAAATAGGCATAGTATCATGACTGCGAGCTAGGCTAGACTTATGGTAATAAGTCTAAAGGAAGGTGACTGATGCATGGTAGAGGATTACTGATACAATTAAGGACTGCCTAAAATTCTTTAATGTTCACCTCCCATGTCAATTCTCGAGAGAGGCATATAATGAACTTCCTAAGCTTATACAAGCTCTACTACAACAGTCTCAGACACAGCTAGCTCTAATAGGGCTTCTAATACCCATAGTGAATGAGATATAATGACTTGAGCTAAAAATCATCAAGGAGGTGTCCTATGCCTTTAACTAAACAAGTTCCCATTTAGGATGTATGGCTATTCTTTATTTACAAATCTATCCGTACATCCCCATTATCAGAATTATTGTTTTATAGCTTCATCATTAGTCAAGAACTTTTATTTAATCTGTAATGGGCCTAATTCCTTAACAATGAACCTCATAAAATACTCTAATACTCTGATTAAAGCTTAAAAATAGGGGTATATTGATTGGAGCTTTTAACACTTTGTATAAGGACTTTTAAAGCTAAGCTGGATGAATAATTATGGGTATTGATTAATAAGTCTTTGGACAAGTAAATTTATGATATGTATGATCTACAGCTCTAAAGTATTATGTGGTTGTGAATTACTCGGCTTTATGTATTATTTGCTTTATGAATTTAGCTATATCTGCTATAGGTGTTCCCGGGAGGAAAACCTCCTTTACGCCATGATCTTTCAGAAATTTAATATCCTCAAGTGGAATGGTACCCCCAACTACTACTATAACATTATTAATTCCTCTTTCTTTTAGAATTCTTAAAACCTCTGGCACTAAAACATCATGTGCTCCCGAGAGAATACTTAAACCTATTACATCAACATCCTCCTGAATAGCTGTTTCAACTATTTGTTCAGGTGTATTCCATAATCCAGCATATATAACTTCCATTCCTTCTTCTGCAAGTCCCCTAGCTACAACTTTAGCTCCTCTATCATGTCCATTAAGTCCCGGCTTGGCTATAAGTACCCTAACTTTCTTCTCCATGTTGTTCCACCTAGAAGATTGCTGGTTCGCGATATTTTCCATAAACCTCTTCAAATACGTACATAACCTCTCCTAGTGTTGCTTTAGCTTTAACAGCTTCAAATACTACTGGGAATAAATGATCATTTTTCTCAGCTGTTTTTCTTAGTTTATCCAGTATATAATTGACTTTTTGCTGATCTCTATTTCTTCTAAATTCATTCAAAAGTTTTCTCCTCTCATCTTCAAGTTCCAGAGGTACTTTTAAAGGTTTAAAATCATACTTTAGCTCAGCTGGTTGAAGTATGTTAACCCCAACTTTTTCTATTTCCTTTTTCTCTATTTTTCTTCTATACTCATTTGCTGATTTCGCAATTTCAATAAGGAAGTAGCCATTCTTTATGCATTCTACAACCCCACCCATTCTTTCTATTCTTTCTATTTCACTCCATGCTCTTTCCTCCATTTCGTTTGTTAGCCACTCTATATAGTATGAGCCTCCTAATGGATCAATCACATCAGCTACACCGGTTTCATGTGCTATAATACGTTGGGTAAGAGTTGCTATTTTAGCTGCTTTCTCAGTAGGAACGCAAATTGCTTCATCAAATGAGTTTGTATGAAGTGACTGTGTTCCTCCCAAAATTGCAGCCAGAGCCTGTATTGCTACCCTAACAATGTTAAGCTCTGGGTATTGGTATGTTAATGTATGGCCTGCTGTCTGTGTATGAAATCTAAGAATCCACGCTCTAGGTTTCACTACATTAAATCTTTCACGCATAATTTTAGCCCACATACGTCTAGCAGCTCTAAACTTCGCTATTTCTTCAAAGAAGTTATCTCCACATGCAAAGAAAAAGGAAAATGTTGATGCAACATCATCGATATTTAGTCTGGCTTCTATGCACTTTTCAATATAGGTTATGCCATTCATTATTGTCCATGCAAGCTCTTGAATAGGTGTTGCCCCAGCCTCTCTTATATGATAGCCACTTACACTGATTGGATGCCACCTAGGAGCATTCTTAACGCAGAATTTTATAATATCAATAACGATATTAATATGTGGCTCAGGAGGAAATCTGTATGATTTTTGACCTATAAACTCCTTAAGCATATCGTTTTGTGTTGTACCACTAACATCAGTTAAAGAGTAGCCTTGAGCTTCAGCTAGAGCAAAATGACATGCAAGAACATATATTGCCGGAGTGTTTATAGTGTAGTTTACAGTAACCTTACCAATAGGTATTCCACTCCAAAGATCCTCCATGTCTTTAATGCATGAGACGGAAACACCACACCTACCAACCTCTCCTCTTGCTAATGGATCATCTGAATCATATCCTAAAAGTGTTGGGTAGTCGAAGGCACAGCTTAACCCTGTCTCACCATGGGCTATTAGATCCTTCCATCTAGAATTTGTTTCTATTGGGCTTCCAAATCCAGAAAACATTCTAATGGTCCAGAGTTTACCGCGATACATGGTTTCATAAATACCTCTTGTAAATGGATAATGACCTGGATCCCCTAGGTCCTTTTCATAACTTAGATTTTTAATATCTTCAGGTTTATAGAACTGTTTAACTCCAATACCTGAAAGTGTCTCAAACCTATTTTTTCTTTCAAGCCCCTTCCTAGCTCTTTCTCTTTCTTTTCTCTCCAGCTCGATTTGTTTTAATACCATATTGTTTATGGAACTCATGAATTAAAGTGTAATTGTAAATACTTAAAATTTTTGCTTTGTAGTTTAATTAATTCTCTATTTTTAATTGAGATATCTATAATTACCTAATTAGATGTGTTTGGCGATTTTTTATTTCTACTATGGTACTTAGAACCCTCCTTCTTCGGCTAGGTGAAGTCTCCTATGGACTGTGAAGGCTGATGCGCAAAGTTATAGGTTGGACTTAGTACGCTCTATGGACTCTCATGAAGATCAAGAATTCTCCCTTATACCTGTTCACGTGGTTTCTCCTGAACGTACTCTCCTATGAAATGGTTTGCAGCTTCATGCTGAAACCTGTCCCTATTAGGGCATAAACGTGAGGGATAATCGTCGCTGTAGATGTTTTCTGAAATTTACATATTTCTTAACAACCTCTAAAACAGTATCGGTCTTGGCATCATATCCAGCCTTCGAGAGCCTTTATGGCTTAGCTATCACCTTCCTCTCTGGATCATCTTGAGAATCAGCCTCCCTAATTATAACTGAAATGTTGTGATAAGACTTTAAGTATAAGTAGGCTATGAAAATTCAATTCCTAGTGGCATCTTACCATCTTCCAAATTTATTTCATTAAGATCATTGAAGAAAGTCCCTTACTCCCTGTATAAGTACTCATAGTGTCTTCTTAAACTCTATCTCCACTTGTGATGTCTTCAGAATCATAGTCTAGACGGTGAAGCCGGTCTTGAAGTACTCATCACGAATCATACAAACTATAATCTCATTTGTTAGCCCGTGATTCAAAGCAACTAGAGATATAAGGGGATCCAAGAGCTAAGAAGATGAAGGAGTAAATAAACGTGCATGGTGTTTCACATCATTAAAAATCATGAAAGTCTTTCATATCAAATACAACAACTTCAATTAAAAAGAACAAATTAATTTTTCTATTTATCATTTTTGTTTATGGATTAGAAGAGTTTGATGAACGTCTAATTAGACGTAATTAAACTCTTTCAAGTCTGAACTTTCTTAATGGTTACGAATGTGATTCAGAAATGCTTCAGCATTAATCATAGTGTCTGTAAGCATAGGAGAATTATTGAAGGCATTCATGGATGAGATACTCAACAGGCTGGAACCATAAGCCTCTAATAAGGATGCATATAAAGCCTAATTATCAAGCCTGATGTAATGCCAGAGTAAATGAAACTCCATGAAAGGTGAATAGTAGACTGGTCAAGATTTTAGGCAGTAGGGAATGGAGTAAGGCTATTGGTTATAGGGTAAGATGAATTGCTGAAACAGTATTTTTAACCTTATAAACGCCCTATATGAGGAATACTCATACCAAAAACATAGAAACATAGAAGAAGAATTCGTAGCCAGCATACATATACAATACACTAATAAACCTATAGAAAGCCTCAAGAAAGAAATCAGAGAATAGACCTAACAATAAAAATTGAACCATAAACAAAATTTTCCATAACATGGGAATTCATAATGCTTTACATCGGAGCAGTTTACTTGGATTACCTATTATGATTAATGCAACTTAGCATTCTATACTTAATGTAGAGGTTGAGTGTTAGTATTTTGAAATTTTCTATGTGAATTAGTGGATACTCATAATAGTTATGCTATAGAAGCTTAATGTGGATTGATGGCTAGTTTGAGATTGTTAACTACTCTTCCCAGTATAAGTAATTAACAGTTACCAAATTAAACATTTTGCAACTACCACCTAATTCTAAACCTAGTTATTAAGAGCTATCATTTAATAAGAGATAAGACAAAGATGAATTAGTCCATCCTTATAATGAGATTACACCATTACCATCAAACAAAATTTGAGTTATAACATCTACAAACCAATAGTTACAATATACCATTACCATAAATAAAGTTTAAATCTATAAGATGATAAGAATAAAGGAAGTTTTCTATGCTGTTTTAATTAGAATACGATTACCTCATTCTTATACTTACTATTTCACTATATAGTTTATGTAGAACATCTTGATAGTTAATGCTTCCCTCCTCTATTAAATCCATTATTTCTTCAAGTTTTCTTGTTGTCTCTTCAGATACAAATTCGTTAAATTCATTGGAAAGATAAATGTAGACCATGTACCCCTTCTTCGTTGAAATTATGTTTCCTTTAAGGCTTTCCTTTACATATCCTCTTTGAAATATTGTTTCCATGATTTTAGCATATGTTGACGGTCTTCCTATTCCTCTAATTTTCATTAGTCCTATTATATCGCCCTGTGTTAGTAAATTAACTACCGGCGCCTTCCAGTTCTGTACATTTACCACTCTTACTGTCCCCTCCTTGATTTCCGGTATCAAGCGAAGAGGCTTTATAAGGCTAAAGCCAGGTTTAACTATGTGTATGTAGCCTTCAATTTTTTCAATGTGGTATTCAATAGATATTTCGCATTTTTGCTTAATTACTTTTGTAGGTGTCATTTGGCTTGCAATAAACCTTTTAAATATAATATCATATAATGCTAGATGATCATCCGTTAATCTCTTAGCAAGTCTTATAATGCCTAATGCCAGTAGCTGTCTAAGTCTTGCTGTATCTATAGGTTTTGTTGGTCTTATACATTCATGTACTCCTTCTCCTGACCATCCACGGGGCTTAAAGAACTTTTCACCAAATCTATCCTTAATGTATTCTAATGCTATATTTTGTCCAATTGAAGAAACTCTTATACTATCAGTTCTATGATATGTTATTAAGCCTAATTCAAATAAGTCTTGAGCTAAAGTCATAATTTTATTAATACTAAACTTTAATGTTGATGCTGCCTCGTTAAGTAGCGAGTCTGTTGAAAACGGTGGCGGTGGGTTGACTTCCTCTTCCTCCTTAACAACCCATTTAACTATACATGTTAAATTTTTCAATTTATCTATTTCCTTCTTAGTCTCATCATGTTTCATCAATGGTTTTTTTAAAACTATCTTAATTCCGTTTTCTAATGTAAGTTCGAAGAAATCCTGAATATTTCTCCTAGTTTCACTTGTCCTTTCAACAATCCAGCCTAAAACAGGAGTTTGAACTCTTCCAGCTGATAATCGGTAATTATTAAACTTAGACCATAACTTCTTACTAAGCTCAAAGCCAATCCATCTATCCTCAATTCTCCGTACTATTTGAGCCTCTACAAGTTTATGATTGATGTCACGCATATTTTTTAACGCATTTACTAATGCTCTTTTTGTTATTTCGTGAAACTCAATTCTTTTAATCATAGAAGTATATGGCATCAGCATCTGTGCAATATCCCATCCTATTTTTTCCCCCTCAGCATCAGCATCAGTTCCTATTAAAACCATATCCACCTCTAAAGCCGCTTCTCTTAATGCCTCTATAATCCACATTTTATCCTCTAGGGAAGATTGGCAGGATGGACATTCCCTTATTGGTTCTGTAAACGTTTTCTTACACTTTAAACACCTCCTAATAGTGATGTATGTTGGTACAAATTTTCCATCAATACTTAATACACCGTATAAACTATTATTTCCCAAATCATGAGTTGGTATATCGAAGACATGTCCTCCACTAGCAGCTATGTTAAGAACTAAATCTCCTGTACTTACTTCATAAACAATTAGCTTATGAATAGTTCTTTTACTAGGTTTACCAAAGAACTTTGCTATAGTTCTTGCCTTAGTAGGCGACTCAACAACTAGAAGTGCTGTTTTAACTATGTCTTGAAACTCTGGGCTTATTACTCCATCCATTAGTTTTCTTATTGTAGCTCTATCATTATCTACAACCTCTAAAATCTCAGTAATATTGATATCCCTAATATTCTTCCAGTTTATTTCTTCAACATACCATTTAACTTCCTTCATTAATCCATTAAATGCCTTATCATCATCGATAATAACTATGGAGATACCCTTTGATACTCCTCCAAGGTATAATCTTGAAGTTCTACCTGATGCTTGAATATACGCGGCGACATCTGGAACTATAAGATATGGCTTATTCAACTCGGAGCTTATTGATAAGTGAGGTGCTAGTTTGATTTTCTCCCTGATATCCTCTCTTTCTATTAGATTTGTTAAAAACGAAATTATTTCAATAAACTTCCTCCTAACCTTTTCAAGGAAGCCTGTAAGCTCAACACCTTGTTTTACAGCATCAACTATTTTCTTCATTTCATCCCTTCTAATAATTGCTATTAAGTTCCTAAGATCCATTATGTATCTGTCTACCAAATCCTGTTCTTCCTGCTTCAATAGATCTCTTAAATTTGCAAGTAGTATTAGTATGCGTGAAGGTTTAAATTCCTCCTTAATATCGAGGCTAATTTTAAACTTTGGAACTCCAGCAAATATAACATACCTAATTCTATGTGGAATATCAATACCTCTAGTTAATGGGCTTCTATAGGAAGCTATACCGATGAGGACATCATACTTGCCATTAGTAAAATCCTCTATGAGCTTCCTTTTAGATTTACTATAAATACCAGCATTAATACCATGCTCTATGAGTTTCCTGTAAAGTTTCTCAGCATATTCTACTCCTTTATCCATTGGGATAAATACAATACCGCCAGAACCTAATCTCCCTATAAGTTCAATAACTTTATCCTCAACTACACATACATCACGAACATATATATCCTCTATGTTTCTAGTAAATTCTATTCTGGATCCTACTTCAAATCCTAGTAGCTCATTGAATAGCTTAACTCTTTTGGTCCTCTTAGCCTTGGTTAAAGCTCCTGAAACTATGAGAGTTCCTGTCTTTGTTCTATTTATGAAGTTGCTAATAGCTTCTCTAATATTTTCAATTTCGTGCTCTATACTATCCATTTCTCTAGATGTTGTTTTTCGTCTTTGAAGCTTTGAAAGCTTAGCTCTTAGATCCACAAGTTTAAAGCCATTAGATATGATTTCAGGAGTTAAACCTAGAAGCATAAGTACTTTATCCAAATTCTTCGAAGATTTTAATAAAGAATCAACATCATCTACAAAAACCAAGTCGAATAGGTATTTTGAAACTACGTTAAAGTTATTAGTGAGAAAGTTTGAAGTAGTAATTAGTACATTGAATTCACCATTAATAATCTTGTTAAGCTCCTTTTTTCTCTCATACCCATCTAAAACTGAGTGGTAACGTGAAACTTTAATGTTTAGACTAAGCTTTTCAATAAAGGTGTTAATCTTATTGTAAACCTGCTCAGCTAAAATTGCTGTCGGAACAATAATATAGCTACGTTTCCCATTTAGAGCATTATATACTGATAATGTAATTCCAAAAACTGTCTTGCCCATACCAGTAGGAGCTATTATAGCAAAACTTCTACCAGCTAATGCTCTTCTAGCCCATGCCCTTTGAGCACTCCAAAGTCTACTTCCAGTAGTCTTATGAAACAACTCCTCTAACTCCTTAAGCTTAACATCGATACTAAATAGGCTGTAAAGTCCACTTAATGTATTATGACTTTTTAAAAGTTCATAAATTTTAAATTTAAAATTTTCACTATCTACTATTGACGACATCTCGGTTATTTTCTCACATGGGATTGGAAGGCATTTCTCACAAGGTACTCCTAATGAAAGTCTTACATCTGATATATCCCCCCCACAATTCGGACAAGCATTTAAAAATAATGCCTTCATATATTGCCTAAAGCCTAATCATTCCAATGCTATTAAACTTTTCTAATGCGATATTTATCTTGTGAAGTTAAAACAATTAACTACATGACTTCATATTTAAAGTTTATAGAGTCTTAATGTCAGATCTTAAGTACCGAATTAGTGATTTATAATTATTACTACATAAAAATTTAATTACATGTTATGTGTCATCATGATTTAGTAGTGCTACTATATGGAGGCTGGCTAAATCCATAATTTTAGATATTGATTTTCCATAATTCTTGAGGAGTTAGTAAAAACGTTAAGCTTGACAAGCTAAGATTGATGAGAACTCCATTAACTCAAAAAATCCATAAGATGATAAATACATTAATATAATCACGTATATATATATCTATGTTAACTATAAGTGTACCTCCCATAATCTTAATTCATAAGTTTAAATCTCTCTTACGGTAAGACTTACCCCTTCCTTAAATATTGTAGTTGTTAATCAGCTATGTTTATCTACTTAAGTTACTGGAATGCTATTAACATGAAACATAGATTTAATGATTGCTGGATAACGCCTCATTAATGAATGGATTAATACTCTTTTCTCTACCTATTGTTGTTTCAGGACCATGACCAGGATATATCACCGTTGTATCTGGAAGATTTTGAAGTAGCTTTCTTAGTGAGTTTTTTAATTCCTCCCATGATCCACCTGGAATATCAGTTCTACCTACACTACCCCTAAATATTGTATCTCCACTTAGCAAGCTCTTTAACTCCCTAATATATATGCTTATACTACCTGGAGAATGGCCTGGTGTATGGATTATTTTAAGCTTAAATTCTTCAAATTCTACCTCTACTTCATTATCAAGAATTATATCTGGATTTTGAGGCTCATCAATATTAGTTCTTAGGAAAAGATATGAGCTAATCTTAGCGTAGCTAAGCATTTCTAAGTCTAACTTATGAATTATGAATAAGCCTCCTCTGCTCTCCTTTAGTTTTTTAACGGCTGAAACATGGTCAAAATGTCCATGGGTAGCAATAATATATTTAATATGAGTATTCTTGAGAGCTTTAATTATTTTAGCTGGATCCCATCCAGGATCCACGACTATAGCATTATTTGTATTCTCATCAACTAATATGTAACAGTTTGTTTCAAGAGGCCCAACAGTTACTTTTCTTATCTTAAATATGGATCTAACCATATTCATGCTAATTAGCTATCAAATATATAATTAACGCATTTGGTAAGAAATTAGCAGTTATACAAGTTCTAGGGAGCTCACCATTAATTAGTTTGTAGAATATATAAGGTTGAGTTATTTTAATAACTTAGCTATTTGGTGAGTTAAATGGTTGATGAGAAAATAGTTAAAATAGCTAACTTACTTCTTGAGTATTCAACAGAGGTTAAAAGCAATGATAAAGTATTAATATATGCTGATTTAGCTGCTAAAGATTTAGCGTTGGAAATTTATAAAAATGCTCTTATTAAGGGGGCTTATCCATGGATTAGAGTTGAAATTCCTGGAAGACAATACATGTTTTATAAGTATGCTCAAGATAAGCATATTCAATTCTTTCCTGAAATCGATATGTTCGAAATTAAAAATACTGATGTATATATTGCTTTAAGAGCTCCATTAAATGTAAAGGAGCTTTCATCTATTGATCCATCAAGAATTGGTATACGAATGAAAGTTTTAAAACCTATATTTGATTGGCGTGTTGAAAAAACAAGATGGGTTGTTTTCTATTATCCAACTGAAGGATTAGCGCAGGAAGCAGGTATGTCTCTTCAAGAGTTTGAAGACTTTGTATTTAACGCTTGCCTTATTGATTGGAAGAAAACATCTATAGAACTACATAAAATTAAAGATAGACTTAATAAAACAGATAAAGTTAAAATTATAGGCCTAGATACCGATATAGAATTTAGCGTCAAAAATAGAAGCTCTGTGGTCGCTGATGGTAAGAGAAACATGCCTGATGGAGAAGTTTTCACATCAGTGGTTGAAGATAGCGTTAATGGAGTAGTAAGATTTGACATACCAGCAGCTTTTTATGGAAACATAGTTGAAGATATCTATTTAAAATTTAAAGACGGCGTTGTCACTGAGTGTAAGGCTAGATTTAATGAAGTTTTTCTCAAAAAAATACTAGATACAGATGAAGGAGCTAGAAGAATAGGTGAGTTTGGCATAGGTCTTAACTACAATATTACCAGAAGTGTTAAGGAAATACTGTTTGATGAGAAAATTGGAGGTACAATACATTTAGCATTGGGAAGAGGCTATAGTGAAACTTTAAGTAAAAATGAATCAGCAATACATTGGGATATGATTAAAGATCTAAGAGTCGATGGAAAAATATACTTTGATGATGAACTAGTAATGAAGGATGGAAAATGGTTTATACTATGAAATGGTTTTAAAATATTTAGGCTTTTTCTATATCTTTATTATTATAAATATGGGTGTGTTATGGATTTAAACATTATTGTTAATTCTTTCATATCTTATTATCGCTCTTCTGAATGTTTAGCTATGAGTTAAATCTCTACTACTAATCTTATTCTCCACATCTACATCGTATAGTATATCTCCATTCCTAGGATTTCATATGTTGCCTCCACACATCTTCAATCACTCTTACCCTATCTACATCATATGCTAAACCTCATAGAGCTTTTAGACTACACTTAAACTTATTGTAAAGATGGTTGAAGAGTTTAAGTCATGAACATTACCAAGATATTGTATTTGTAAGAACCTCATCAACAATTACATAGATCCCACATTCTTCCATGCTTAAGTATCATGCCTCCCAATTCCCGGCCTCTATAACTATCCATATTCCTCACATCATAGATACCAGAAACCTTAATACCCCATCCTCCCAAAGCGTCCTCCAGAAGTCGCATAGAAGACATCTACAAGCATACCACCCACAGCCACTATAGACAATGTAAAGTAATGATATTAATCAGCAACCATAACCCCCACCCTAATAGACTAGAGGAGGCAAATATCAATCAGGCCCCACCCAAGACCACTAATCCACTCCATAAAGCTATAAAAACAAGACCTAAATATTTTGAAACTATCTCTATAAATAAACATTAATTATGGCTCTCCTGTAATTCTTCATTACAGGCCGTGTTTAGAGTAGGCTATTATGTGATTCATGGCTTTCACTCCCCTCTTTACTATCAGAGGATGCAGACCTCCACTATCAATAGTAAGGAAGCAAACATCAAAAGCTTATAGCTTAAAGTTGTATGTAGTTTAACTTCCTACATTTAAAGACATGAGTATCCTGTTTTACATATCTACATCTTAAATATTCTTACAAAATCATAAATGGCCTTAGGATATTCGCAATAAGGAAAATTACGAAAAGAATTTCTAGCTTTCCTAGCTACTAGATAAGTTGTGAATTTTTTATCTTCAAGAAAGCTTATCGGCTTAAATATAAGGTTAAGGAATACCTTGTAAATACACTTAAACATACTCAAAATATAGAGGGAATCGGCAATAATGCTATAAAGGATATTTTCTATCTATTATTTAGAAATGTTCTATTTATATGCTACTTAGAAATTTTTATATATACCATTTCCTTCTAGGGTTTAGGTGGCCTGTATTGAAAAATATAGGTAAAAAAGCTGTTATAATTATAGTGGTTATTCTTATAGTTTCAATAGCAATATTTCTTACAACATTTAGTAAGCCAGTAGAGTCTAGACATATCACCATTAAATTTTCATATCAGCCCTCAGATCATCATTTACCAGCCTTCATTATGTTAAGTAAAAAATGGATTGAGTTTGAAGCTGCTAAGCTTGGATACAGTATAGCTATTATTGAGAAGCCGTTCCCTAGTGGTCCACCACAAGTTGAGAGGTTTCTAGCTGGTGATATCGATGTTATGTATGTCGGTGTAGCTCCAGTTATTAGTGCTGTAGCTAAGTATCTTGAGGCTAAGCAATCTGGCCGATCTATACCGCAGGCTATTGTAGTTGCTATAGCTCAATACCATGGCTCAGCGCTTATAGTAAATCCTGAATTAAACTATACTGGTCCAAAAAGCCTAATTGGAAAAGTAGTTGCAACATATCCTCCTGGTAGTATTCAGCATACAATCATGATTAACTGGCTTAGAAATAATGGATTAAAACCTGGAGATTTAGGTGATCCTAATGTAAATGTATATATTAAACCAGTTTCTGGTTCTCAGGAACAGATCGAATTATTATTAGCTAGAAAGGTAGATGCTATATTTGCCCCATCACCAACTCCTGAAATTTGTGAAGTTAAAAATATTGGTAAAGTAGCTATTTCAAGCGGTGATATGGTACCAAATCATCCATGCTGTGTATTTACCATAAGTAGAGAGTTCTACGAGAAATATCCGGATTTAGCTAAACTACTAGTTAAGCTGCATGTAAAAGCTGAGAGATACATTGCTGAGAATACGGTTGAAGCTATTGAAATTGGTGCTTTAAAACTTTCTGAGCTTTGGGGCTATAATACAACTTTCACTAGATACGTATTGATGAAAACATTTACAGATAATAAAACAAAAATTATATTTAATCCAGATCCAGGTAAGGCTGAGGAGGGATTGGTTATGTTTATTAATGCAATGTATAATATAGGATCAATAAAGGTTAAACCGGAAGTTAATGATTTGCTTAACAAATCAATATATGATGAAGCCGTTAAAGAATCCTTATAAGTTAATTTCTATTTGATAGTTGACAATATATGAAGTTTAGAGATGGCTTAACATCGTTAACATCTATTACTGTATTTACTTTACTATGGGAACTGGCTTCAGAAATTCGAATTCTTCCTGCTACTTTACCTAGGCCTATTGATGTTGCTTTCTCCATTTATACATTAATAGATAAAATTCCAGTACATGCATATCATAGTATTAGCCATTTCATGGCCGGATTTGCTATGGCTTTAGTTATTGCTATTCCTATTGGCGCGTTGTCTGGATGGTACCATTTAGTAAGGGCTTTTATTAAGCCTATAGTAGAGATTATTAGACCAATTCCGCCAATAGCATGGATTCCATTCGCCCTCATATCTTTTAGAAATGATTTTGAAGCATCCTCCCTCATAATATTTATAGGTTCCTTCTTTCCAATATTTACAAATACCTTTCTAGGATTTAGTAATGTACCATTAGAGTACGTAGAAATAGCTAAGACGTTAGGAGCTAGTGATCTATATATTCTAGTTAAAGTTGCTCTTCCATCCTCTCTTCCATCTATACTAAGTGGTATTAGAACTGGTGTAGGTATTGGATGGATGTGCGTTGTTGCAGCTGAAATGTTTGGTCCTCCAGGTCTAGGTCTTCAAATAATGAATATGAGATATTTGCATGATATATCTGCAGTAGCAGCATACATGTTAATTATCGGTGTAATAGGCTTTATTCTCGAGAGAATTGTTAGAATTGTTGAGATTAAAACTTTAAAGTGGCAAAAAGGCTTTATTAGACAATTTTAAGTGGTTGTATTGGCTGAGCTAAATATTGTAGGTGTTAGCAAATCTTTCAATAATCTTAAAGTACTTAATAACATATCATTCACCGCTAAACCTGGAAAGCTTATTGGGGTTTTAGGTCCTTCAGGCTGTGGTAAAACAACTCTTCTAAGAGTTTTAAGCGGTATCGAAAAGGCAGATTCCGGTAAAGTGCTTATTAATAATGAAGCACCCGACACATGTAAACATAAAATAGGCTATGTTCCTCAGAGCCTTACACTATATCCTTGGAGAACTGTTGAGGAAAACGTCCTATTTGGATTGGAAATTAGGGGTACTGATAAAAAATCCAGTAGTGAACTTGCTTATAATCTTCTTAAAGCTGTAGGATTATATGAATTTAAAGATTATTATCCTCATGAAATATCTGGAGGTATGAAAGCTAGGGCATGTCTTGCAAGGGCTTTAGCTATAGATCCCGATGTCCTACTAATGGATGAGCCCTTTGCAAATATTGATACCCAAACAAGATACTACCTTCAGCTTGAAGTTCTTAAAATTCATCAGAAATATAAGAAAACCACTGTGTTTGTAAGTCATAATGTTGAGGAAATAGTTTTTTTAGCTGATACCGTAATTGTTTTAACAAGAAGGCCAGCAACGGTAAAGAAAGAACTAGATCTCTCAACAATACTACCGAAGCCCAGAAGCATATTTAGTGAAGAATTTCTAAACATTAGGAAAAACCTTATCCAACTAATTCAGGAAGAATTTACATAAAAGTTTCTAACCTAATGTCATTAGAAACTCACTAGAAGCATCTGATAATATTTTCAAAACAGCACAATTATACCTCATATCAAATATCATGAGACCGTTTTCCTAATACTTACATGTCATACACGTAGACTTAACATTATAATATATTCCTTAAGAACCAATTAAGACTGTAGAGCTCCATTATAGGTCTTATTAATGAAGTTTATAATTATTGTAAAATTATTCTCAATACATTCTACCCATCTTCATCTTTAATGCTATTCAAATCTATTTTTCCAATACATGAATCACATTGAAAACCCTTCTTTTCTAAATCTACATTAAGCTCTTTTAGGCTCAAATATGCTGGATGAAAATCACCATTTTCAGCTAATGTTTTAAGAATTTCTATTCCATAGTTATAGTTTTCCTCTTGAATATATTTAAATGCCTCCATATATAAAACAATCTTTATTGACTCTCCCACCTCTTCATTCTCGACGTATCCAGGATCATAGTAGAGTTTACCAAGACATTTATTACATAGCTTATATCTAAATAAGACCTTAAGCGCTGAATCAATAGTTGCCAACTCAGTCATGAATAAATATTGAATACATTAAATATTTAAACATTTACAGGAATATCTTAAACATTCTTAATCTAGCAATTAATGCAGTCCTCATATAGAATCATTAATAAGATTTTGGAAAAATTTATATGAGTGTTGACTCAACTAATCTCGCTATGAATCTAACTTCCCCATCACCAACGTTAATGTATGCTTTAGCTATTGGGTCGTTGGTGATGTTTATTTATGGTTTCTACATTAGAGTTAAGGTTTACGGTATTACTGGATTTATTAATCAGTTTAAGTATTTTTCTAGAAATTATATTAAGTTTTTAAAGGATGTTCTTCTTCAAGGTAGAGTATTAAATGATCCTTACATTGGTATTTCACATTTTCTAATTATGTATAACTTCCTAATACTTCTATTTGGAAAAGTTATTCTCGGCTTTCCCTTTCTATTTAATCTAAATCTTCCATTAGTGCTAATTTTTGGTAGCTTCTATTTTCAGTATTCAAGTTTAATTATGGACATCTCCGGTATTCTATTTATTGTAGGTGTTTGTCTAGCATTAATTAGAAGAATGGTGATTAGACCTTGGAAGCTTGAAACTGGAATGGAAGATTTTCTAGCTCTAGCAGCTTTACTATATCTAGGGCTATCAGGATTATTAACTGAAAGTTTTAAACTTAGATTTTCCCCATCATCTCCCACATGGTCTCCTATAGGCTCTATGATCTCACTACTTTTGACTGGTATACCAATTAGTACTGCGGAAACTCTTCATATATTGTTTTGGTGGTCACACGTCCTTGTAGCATGCATTATTATAGCAGCTACTCCATACTCTAAGTTTTGGCATATTTTAGCTGTACCAGGGAATATTGCTATTCAATCTGATAAGCCATTAGGCTCATTAGCAACTCCATTCCTACTATCTGAGTTGCTAAGCAATCCTGAGGTGATGGAGAAGGTTCGATTTGGAGTAGGTAGTGTTTGGGATCTTGATTGGCCTAGTAAGTTTATGATTGATTCCTGTACTAATTGTGGAAGATGTGATGAAGTTTGTCCTGCTGTAGCTTCAAAGAGAGCTTTAAAGCCTAGAGTGATAATTCAAAAACTTAAAAAACAACTCATAACTGGGCATATTGAAACGTTAACCGGCTCAATAATATCTGAAGATGAGATCTGGTCCTGTACAACATGTGGGAAATGCATGATCACATGTCCTGCATGGATAAGTCACGTAGACTTTATAGTTGATCTTAGAAGATGGCTTATAGGAAATTCTAGACTTGATAAGAGGAAAAGCGATCTATTAAGTAATCTAGCTTATTCCTCAAATAGCTTAGGAATGCCGCAGTGGGATAGACAAGAATTAGCAGCTAAGTTAAATGTTAGAACTATTCATGAAAATTCTAACGTTGAATATTTACTTTGGATTGGATGTTTAGCCTCATATGATAGTAGAGCTATTAAAATTTTGGAATCCCTCATAAAGATTCTTAAAAATGCTAATATAAGTTTTACAGTGCTTGGAGCTGAAGAGACATGCTGCGGTGATCCTGCGAGGAGACTAGGGGAAGAAAGCAGATTTCAAGAAATAGCATTGAATAATATTGAACTATTTAAGAAGTATGATATCAAGAAAATACTAACTCTTTGTCCACATTGCTATAATACATTTAAAAATGAATATCAAAAACTTGGATTATTAAATACTGAGGTTTACCACTACTCTGAGCTTATTGAAAATCTTATAAGACGGGGGGCTGTCAGAATGAGCAAAACAGTAGCTACTGTGGTGGTACTTCATGATCCATGCTATTTATCACGATACAACAACATATACAATCAACCTAGAGCTATTTTAAAACAAGTTCCAGGATTAAAGGTTAAGGAGGCTGGGAATAGAGGGAAAAAGACATTTTGTTGTGGGGGTGGTGGTGCAAACTATTGGTATGAAGTACCTGAAGAGAGAAGAATCAGCGTTATAAGACTTGAAGAGCTTACAGATCTAAATGTAGAAAGAGTGATTACTGAGTGTCCATTTTGCTTAGCAATGCTTGAAGATGCTGCAAGAATTAAGGGTATTGATGAGAAAATATCTATATGTGATTTAACCGAAATTGTTTCTAAATCTTTAGATGGAGTGTGATTATGGTTACTAAATTATTATGGAGGTGGTTTTATGAGTATTATTAAAGTACTTGCTGATTACCCACGTCTTATTATAGTTTTACTTCTAGGACTATGTATTATACTAATACTAGCGTTAAGTATTCCACCATATGTTTCACCACAAGAACCCTACTGCTATGGATGTCATAGATACATATATTTAGGAAATCATAGTAAACTTGGCGATGAGCCAAAGGTATGCTCTTTCTGTCATATTGTTAGCTGGCCTATTGAACCAAATCATGGCGCACTACGTCTACTAAATGGTACAATAATTAAAGATAAAACAATACAGTGTAGTCAATGTCATGCTAAAGAGCCTAATCTATGGAATGAAAGCGTTCACACTATAATTAATTACACATGGGAATCCTCATGGATAGTACGTCCATCACGGCTGGAAGATGTTACTCTTCAGCCACCATTAATTACTCCAAGTCCAGTTCCCTTAAAATATCAATATGTTATTCCATTATTGACACTACTAGCTATTCTAGTAATTGTTTTAGCTAAACCTAGTTTAAGGTGATGTAATGGGTAGTGTAAGTAGAAGAGATTTTCTAAAGATACTATGTATAGCCCCTATTCTTTTATTTACATCAAAAATCCTCACAGAATCCATTAAACTTAGTAGTGAAGTTAGTAGTACGGAATCTAACAACAATATTTTCCCTAAGTATGCCATGGTAATAGATCTATCTAAATGTACTGGATGTAGGATATGTATGTATGCATGCATTAAGGAGAACAATATAGGTAGAAATTCTGGGTTCAGCTATATTAAGGTCTATGCTTTACCCCGTGGTGTACTCGATATAGATATTGGTGATGAATGTTATAGCGAAACTGAAGAGGATAAATGGTATATACCTGTTCAGTGTATGCAATGTGATGATCCACCATGTGTTAAAGTATGTCCTGTAGGTGCAACCTTTAAACTTGAAACCGGTGTTGTTTGGGTAGATCATAGGAGATGTATTGGATGTAGATTATGCATGGCTGCCTGTCCATATAATGCCAGGCGTTTTAACTGGATCTGGCCTCAAGTACCTAAAGATGAACTGAATCCCAATGCTCTCCCACCTAGACCTGCTGGAGTTGTAGAGAAATGTATTTTCTGCCCTCATCGAGTTACACGTGGATTAAAACCTAGATGTGTTATCGAATGTCCAACAGGTGCCAGATATTTTGGTGATTTAAACAATCCTGAAAGTGAGGTATCGAAGCTCATAAGGGAAAACGTATCCTTTAGGCTCAGAGAGGATCTTGGATATAAGCCCCGTATTTACTATATTAATAGGGGATATAAATGAATTATGACATGAATGAGCTTAATAAAGTATTAAAACCTCTTACATATACATCAAAGAAATTTTACATATTCACCTCAGTATTAATGGTAACCATTACATGGTTTTTATATGCTTGGTATATTCAGTTAGAGTATGGACTTGGAGTTACAGGTATGAGAGATTATGTTATTTATGGATTATATATAGCTAACTTCGTTTTTCTAATAGGCGTTAGCCATGCTGGTATAGCTATTTCTGCTGGTGTTAGATTATTAAGAGTTATAGTTCTTAAGCCTATTGTTAGAATGGCTGAACTACTAACAGCTGTTAGTCTAGTTATAGCTTTTATGAATGTACTTTTTGATTTAGGTAGGCCTGAAAGAGTTCTTAATATGTTTGCTTATGGAAGATGGCTTTCAGTTTTAGTATGGGATATGACATCAATAACAACATATTTAGTAGCAACAATAATATATCTTTATATAACGATGAGAGAGGATATAGCGCTATGTGCTAAGTATCTTCTAAAGAGATCATGGCTATATAAAATAGCCTCATTAAAATATAAGTATGATATATTATCTAGGAAAGCTCATGAGAAGGCTGCATGGTGGCTTGCTCTAGTAATACTTCCAATAATGGTAAGTGTTCATACTGTTGTATCCTGGGTTTTTGGCTTAATGGTTAGGCCTGGATGGTATAATCCGTTTTTTGGGCCGTATTTTGTAACTGGGGCTATTGCTTCAGGTGTTGCAACAATTATAATGGTTGCTGCTGTTTTTAGAAAGATTTTTCAATGGGAATTCCTTATCACTCCCCAGATATTTAGAATTTTATCCAATTTTCTTAGAGTTGTTTTAGCGATCTACGTATACTTCATGATATGTGAGCAGGTTACAATAAGATATTTAGGTCCAGCACGTGAAAAGGAGATTTCAAATATTCTCTTTTTTGGAGACTATGCAACTTTATACTGGTTTGTAGTGATCATAACATTAGTTATCCCATTTATTATGCTTTCAACTTATACATTTATACCTAAATTTTTCAGCATAAAACTTATTGTTTTAGCTGCTACTCTGATCAATATTGGATTATGGATTAAGAGAATTATAATAGTTATTCCTGTACTTTTAAGACCAGAACTACCGTATCCACTAGGTATATATATCCCAACATGGGTTGAGTTCTCACTTATAATTGGAGGATATGCTATAGCAGCATTAATTTATACCATATTTGTTAAGCTATTTCCAATAGTTGAATTAGCCATTATAGGCCCTCATGAAGCCTCAGAAAATTCAGAACCACAACTAAGGGTTAAAAAGGATCTTCCAGTAGCTTTAGCAATCATTGGTGTTTTAGCATTAATCTCTGGAATGTTGGGAATGTCCTATGTAAAGTATCCATATTCATACCCCGAAGTACCCTGGGCACCAGCAGCATGGCTTCTGGGAATAATAACTTTACTGTCAATTCCACTAGCATATGTACTATTTTTTAAGGAGTAACTGAGTATTTTAATCTTAATTATCACAGAGTCTATCATTGAAATTAAGATGTAAGTATTTATAGATAATAAATTCTATGTAAATTTCCTAATTTCATTTCAAATATATTTGAAATTAGCATGTGAAATCATGAATTCAGAATATGGAGAGGCAAAGTTGCACAGTTAATAACTAAAGATTATTAAAGGGAAGATATTCTATGGTAGATATGCGAATTGTGGAGTCAAATAGTTAGTTATACATTTTATTCTCACAAATCTTTAATATAATGTATTTACCTCAATTAGGTTCTCAGCCCCAAATTACATCATGTTTTAAATCTACTACTCTATATAAAGCTCTTAATACTTAGCATCATCAGTTAATACAACACTTTGAAGCTCTAAGTAATCTTAGCTCTATCAAGAATTTAAACATATTTCACATCAACGAATCTATGTGTAAGACATATTTCCCAATAAGCACTCAAGCAACATAGTAACATATTCTATGCTCATAGCAGCATCATCAATCATAATAACCTTAATCCTCTTATCAAATTTGATAGCCTAAAATAAGCAATGATAATATAAATACGTAAACCCCTAACAATAGTAAAGTTAGCAAGATGAATATGAAGAAAGCAACTTTTATAAATTACTTCTAATTATGTAGTTATGACTTCTCAATACTTGGAAATAGTTACGTTTAAAATTCTTCCATTAATTACTTATGTAGTTTTTACATTGGGTGTAATTCTTAAACTATCTTCATGGATTAAGCGTACATATAGTGTTTCCGCTAGGAATAATGTACTACCAATTAAAAAGCTAACATTATCTATTATTCTACAAACTTTAATATCAACTATTTCAAGATATGTATTACAGTTTAAGCTATTAAGGGGCTCACATAAGCTTTGGGTAGTATCCTGGATAACTTTTCATATACCTGTACTTTTTATAATATTCGGGCATCTCCGCGGCTTTGGAGTGTGGTCCTTAGAATGGTTTACATGGATAGCACCTAAAGAATTTCTCAAATACACTCTTCCGATGATACTTGGAGTTGTAGTCATGGTAGCATTAATAACCCTAGTAATGTATAGGCTGATTTACTTAAGATCAGTTTCAAACATAAGTAATTATATTGTTCTTTTCCTATTAATTTTAGTGGTTGGAAGTGGGAATTTAATGAGGTTTTCCCTATTTACTATTGAGGAAAAAGTGATTGTAATACCTCCAGGATTTACATTAAGATTAGAACATACACCTAATATTAACCTACTAATACTTCATTCAATACTTGTACAGATTCTAGTAATGTATGTTCCATTTAGTCCACTATTACATATATATGTATCACCATTTTTAATGATAGTAAATGAAGTAAAAAGAATTAGAATAAGTGAAAGCTAATACTTATGGTATTGTCTTATAAATCTATTATGCTAATATGATTTATCAGTTGATCTAATATCAAATTAAGCATTGTTTCTTGAGCTTTGAAATTATGAACATATATTTTAAGAAGCCTCTCAACAACCAGTTTTGAGGCCATATACTTCTGAGTCTGCATCTAAACTGTTCTTCACAGCTCCATGACTCTCTCGACTCTATTCCTGTACCCATAAGTTCTCCATGGAGTCCACGGTTACATATCTCTAATCCTGAGGAACTGATTACTAGGCTTCACCCCAGCTTGAGTATTGAATTAGCTCTTCCTTAAACACCCTTCTATGTTCTTGGGAATATCATGTTTACAGGATTAGCCTGAGCTCATAAATCTTGGAACATCTCCTGAACATGGATTGTCATAGCATTCCCTAGTGTTATCTTACTACCAGAACGATATTGAAAGGCAATAGCACGATCCTGTAGAGCTTAACTTAGACTTCTTCAATCTCAGTCTTATAGAATACGCTCAGATAGGTCAATCACGTAACCCCCTGAGAATCATAGAGAATTAGCACTCTGCAACTATTTAACTAGATGAGACACATACCCTCATCCATTCAACTCATAGCTCTAAATCTATTGTAGTTAGCAATATGCTTAGATGAAGGGACAACATTCAGACCACTTATGTCGAAGTAGATTCCTCAAGACATAAAGAATCACCATCTCCTGGCTTGATGCTTGTGGAAGCATCTTCTTGTCCAGTTAAAGTCCTTGGAAAGACATATCACAGCCTCAATAGCCTCCAGAGCCTTCACCTCTAAACCCAAGATAAATCCTCCAATTACAACGTCTAGCTTTCTCATAGAGTAAGTTTAGGTGCAACAACTAGAAAGGTTATAGGTAACCCAATATTTATCTCCTTTATGCCAACATGATGTTGTCAATAATTATAAATCCCTGCTCTTCATAACATATATCTCTAGCTACTCTCACCAATTCTTTCATTAACTCTTCAATTGAACTTTTATTCTTCAACTTATATAGATGTGTGTAGTTATTTCTCCTATCAGTGCATCCAAACCCCTTTATTACTCCTTTAAAGAAATTATTACTAAGTAGCTTATTAGCTACTATAGATTCAAGTAAATCCTTAGATTTGAGGTAAAATACAGCTTTAATTCTAACCTTGGGATTTACTGTTAAATAATCTATATGCCACTTTATCCTCTTATTTAATTTTAAATGTCTATAAATTCTAGCTTTCAAGCCACCAGGTCCTCTAGCACTACCTATATATACGTATACCCCTCTCTCTAATTTACGTTTTCCAAGACATCCTATTTTAATATTAATATCATTAACTACCTCTATAACTAATATGTATGTCCCCTTTGATTCCGGTATATTTGCCTTCCATTTCTTCATAATCAGTATATTTTAAATTAAAATATTATATAGTTGTTACTACAGTATCTATAACCTTGATTATAAATATTCTTTTAACGATTGAAAACTTGCTAACTATCTACAAGCTCCATTATCTAATTCTTAATCTTACAATGCTTTACTCTTATCTAGCTATAATCAACAATAAGAAACAGTCATTAGCATTTCTTACTGTATTAAGGATAAATATTCAGAACTCAGATGATCATAAACATCCTTTCTAAGAATGAAGAAACATCCTAAGTAAATGTTAATATGATTACATTATGGTATGATAACAACTCTATATATACTAAGCATATTAACTTTAATCATGCCTAGTTTGATACAATTATATAAACTCTAAGATGAGAATTTCGGTAGAGTCAAGATGAATACCATTTTCGGCCAAGCTTATGAAGCATTAATCATCGCTGAGGAAAATTAAAGTTCTGAAGTATTGTAAGTCCAAGTTTATTGTGGATAAGATTCCTGGCTTAAGGAAGCCTTAATAGAGTTTAACCATTAACATCAAACCTTAGACTAAGAAGCATATAAATCATTCTTCCTATTCCTAAACAGAGAACAAACACATTCAACAAGATAATCACCAACATAAAGCATTAAAAATACATATGTTTAAACAAATACTATAAAGCTCCTAATGAGCTAAAGAGTAATAATATACTGGACAATAATAATAGCCATGCTTTAGCGGACTTAGCTTCCCTAAATATGTATAACTATGCTGCTCCCATAAACTCTGTTATTAATGCTAAAATCAGCCCCCCTACTATTAGGTTTTTCCCCCTATATCTATCAACTCCTGAAAAATATAATAGAAAGCCAGATGTAGCTAATGTAATATAGGATATTCTTGCAATTGCTAAGATAAGTAGGTTTGCACGAGTGAAAAATTCTGATGCTATTTGTTCAAGAACACTAAAGAACTCATCAATTTTACCAATCAAATCCGATAGGTCCAGTAGCATCACACCACTAGTAATCATATTTGATATAAAGTAATTAAAAACATCCAATATGCAAGTTTAAATAATTTAATTTTTCACAGCTTCTAATTTAAGTCTAATATGATAAAGCAATTAACTATTTAAGGATAGATAAGTTTAAATTCCTCCTCCTCTAAAGTTATATCGAGGATTATGATGCTACTAGCAATAATGAATTGGGAATGGATTATTGTGATTGTGTTGATAGTGGTTATATTCCTGTGGGGTCCTCAAAAGCTTCCGGAGCTTGCTAAATCGATAGGGCTAGCGAAGAAAGAATTTGAGAAGGCTTCTAAAGGCATCGAGGATGAAATTAGAAAATCCTCAACAACAGATGAAAGAATAATAGAAATTGCTAAGAATCTCGGTATAAAAACTGAAGGTAAAACACGTGAGCAAATAATACAAGAAATACTTGAGAAAACACGTGCTAGATGATTTAGTAGCTTTCACAAATTAACTAATCTTAAGTTTTAGCTTAAACAGCCCCATTAATACCATTAATAATGAAGATTGATTATGTTTAAGCTAAATCTAAAAATTTAAAATCCTACTGTAATAGCATTTAATGTGATCTCCATTGTCTAATGAGATAGCTTTTTCAGAGCATATTGAGGAGCTTAAGGCTAGATTAAAAGTCATAATTTACTGTTTACTAATATCATCCATTGCGATGATGGTTATTCCAGCAAACACCGACTTTACAAGAAATCCTTTAAATTTCTATGAACCCCTAATAGGCTTAATTCTTAGAAGTATTAGATCATATATTTTAGAATCCCCATTTCTATTCTATTCTTTAAACTCAACTCGATTAGAACTTATAGCTGTAGAGATTACAGCCCCTCTTGAACTTTATGTTTTAACATCAATATTATTTGGTGTGCTCGTATCCATGCCTGTTATAGCATATGAAGTCTACAAGTTTATAGATCCTGCTCTATATCCACATGAGAGAAAAATGATATATCCATTCATAACTTCATTTACGATACTGTTCATTGTTGGTGGGCTTTTCGGCTTTTTCATTTTATGTCCATTCTTAATATGGGCTATGCTTCCATTCTATCATATAGTTGGTGCTCAAGCAGTCATTTCTGTAATTGATTTCTACAATGTAATATTCTTTACAGTTTTAATGACTGGTCTATCATTTACAATACCTGTTATCTTCGTTATTTTTGTAAAACTTGGCTTTATAGATACTACTATTATAACTAAGAGAAGACGATATATATATGCAGCATTATTTATACTTACAGCAATTATAACGCCTAATGGTGGTCCATTAGCTGATTTAGCACTATTTATACCTATGATTATACTGCTTGAAGTAGCAGTTCTAGTAGCTAAGAAATATGAAGGTATTAGAGAGAGAAGATTTACATTATTTCCATCAGTAAAATATGTAAAATGTAACTATTGTGGAGCTGAAATATCTGAAGGCTCTGTTTTCTGTAGTCGATGTGGTCGTGCTACTAAATAGTTGATGGTAGTTATTATAAAATTCTGCTCAGGAATCTAACTTTAGTTATGGAATGAGTAAGTAAATCTAAACAATATTTAAAAAAGATAAGATATATTTAAGATTGATCATTTAGACAAAATGTTTACGATAACAGATAAATATCTAAAGATAAGACGGCTTCAAGATTAATAAGATTTTAGGAAGGCGGAGCTGTAACATCTAAACTAGTGAATGAAGCCGAAACGTATAAAGACAGGCTAAACACTGAAACCTTATTGCATACACCATATTTCCAAGGCGAGCTAAAAGGCAACTGATGAAGCTTAATGAAGTAAAAGTTGTAAATTCATCTTAAGACGAGAGAGCTTGCCACTTATTTCTAGTAAATTTAATCATGCTTA
>CALHIW010000076.1 GCA_938030905.1 Candidatus Methanomethylicia archaeon
ATCCAGGATGGATGATAGGCCTCCACAGTAGGATTATCCCCCAGGCCCTAGATATTCTCAGAAATCTGTAGTATCTAGGCTTGATTGATGCTGGTATGATAGTTAAAATCCTAGATTCCACATCTATACAGCTATAGGTAGATACCCCATAAAGCCTCATCCATACTACAATCCTCCTACCTAGAGGCTCATGATAGATCAACATCTCAAAAATCAAACCCACCTCAACCCTAACAAGCCCATAACATCCATACTCAACAACAGGTAGGAAATAGCCAAACCCCTCAAGCAAAGCCCTACATAAAGAACCTAGCCCCCAAAACACCCAAACAAACACAGCCTAAAAAGATCCTAAAACCCTATCTTGCAAGTATCGATTAATATTATGTTGTCAGGAGAAGGGTTAATAGCAATCCGTAGAATGTTTAAGCTACTTATACAGAGGGCTTCAGGAGAAACGTTAAAACAGGAAAATTGAGCAGCTAAACTTTCTTGACTAGTCAATTGTAAAACTCTTACATAGTTTAATTAATATTAAATTTGTTAATGTTCATTAAGCTTAAACCATAATAAAGATGATTTATTAAACAAATAAAAGAAGCTGTTTAAATTATAGTAAATTGTTCTTACTCAGTATTTTGCTGAGATTCATTTAATTTATGAGTGAAGCTTCATTACCAACACATTCTTTGATTAGGAGTGATAGATATATACTGCTAGTATTTAGATCGTTTATGAGTAGAGTTTGGTTTGATCTTGTTGCTCCTAAGGATGTATTATATTTTGAGAGAGCTATTAATAAGTTAAAACTAAATGGATGTGAGGTATTGGTAACATCTAGAAGATATTATGAATTGCTTCAACTATGTAGGTTAAGAAGACTTAAAACCATAGTTATTGGAAGACATGGAGGACCTGAACTCATAGGTAAGCTATTAGCTAGTACTAGAAGAATTTTGAAGCTTACAAGTATTGTTTACAGGTTTAAACCTAAAGTAGCAGTTTCATTTGCATCACCTGAAGCTGCAAGAGTAGCGTTTGGACTCAATATTCCACATATATGTGCTAATGATACACCTAATGCTGAAGCTGTTGCTAGACTTACTCTTCCATTATCATCAATGCTTATTACACCATCAATAATAAGTAGGGATGTTTGGGTTAAATATGGAATAGGTAGGGAGAATATAGTATCCTATAATTCATTAGATCCTATTGCATGGATTAAAACATTTAAACCTAAAAAGTCAATTCTAAAAGCTCTTAAACTGAATAGGGAGAAGCCAATAATTGTATTGAGGCCTGAGGAAACATTTGCATCTTACCTTATGGGGGTTGTGGATTTAAAAAATATTTATTTAGCCCCCTTAATAAAGAATCTTCTTGAAAGGCTTAGCAATATACAAGTAGTAATTATTCCAAGATATCCTGAACAGAGAGAGGTATACTATAGGCTTATTGATGGTTTAATATTGAATAGAGGAAATAGAATTGTTATTACTGATAGGGTTTTAGAGACTCAGAGCCTCATATACTACTCTAGTGTTTTTATAGGTGCTGGTGGGACGATGAGTTGTGAATCATCACTTCTAGGAACACCTACAATTTCATGCTATCCAGCAGAACCAACAATAATTGATAAATACCTAATAGATTTAGGACTACTTAAAAGAACATCTATAACTGAAGCTATATACCATGTTGAAAACATACTTTCAGAGGATATAGTTAAGGTTAAGAGGAGGCTTAGAGCTAAGGCTAGAAGGATAATGTTGAGGATGGAGGATCCTGTTGAGACAATCCTAAAATGTATTTATCAATACTTAAACCATTAGGAGCATTGTAGAATTCATATCTACGATTTTAGATTTCTATTTAAAGCTTATAAGAGCTTATTCTACTACTCTCAATATGATTGGAGAGGTAAAGCTAATTGTTAGTGAAGCTTATCAGAGGGATGTTGGTAGGAAGATTGTTAGGGTTCCATATAGTGTTATGGAGAGACTTAATATTAGTAGTGGAGATATTGTTGAGATTAAGGGTAGGAAAACAACATGTGCTATTGCCTGGCCTCTGAGCTCTGGAGAAGTAGGGGATAATATTATACGTATGGATGGTGGTTTGAGGAAAAATGCTGGTGTAGCTTTAAATGAGTATGTTTCAATTAGGAAGGCTGATGTTAAAAATGCATCTATAATTTCCCTAGCTCCTAGTGATGTTAGGTTAAGCTATGTTGATGATGAGTTTATAAGTTATGTTAGGGATAAACTACTAGATAAACCGATAATAGCTGGGGAGATTGTACCTATTCAGGTTTTTGGAGGGGAAACACTACACTTAACAGTTATACAGACAAGACCTGGAGGAGTTGTAATTGTTAGGGAGGATACTAAGCTTGAAATAGAGGAGAAACCTACAGAAGCTAGAGTTGTTCCAAGAGTTACATATGAGGATATTGGTGGGCTTAAAGAGGCAATACAGAGAATTAGGGAGATGGTTGAGCTTCCATTAAGACATCCTGAACTCTTCGAAAGACTTGGTATAGAGCCGCCTAAAGGTGTATTACTATACGGCCCACCTGGATGTGGGAAAACACTTTTAGCTAAAGCTGTTGCTAATGAAGCTGATGCTAACTTCCTAACTATTAATGGACCTGAAATAATGAGTAAATTCTACGGTGAAAGCGAGGAGAGGCTAAGACAGATATTTAAGGAGGCGCAGGAAAAGGCTCCGAGTATAATATTTATTGATGAAGTTGATGCAATAGCTCCTAAGAGGGAGGAGGTTCATGGAGAAGTTGAGAGAAGAGTTGTTGCTCAATTATTAACATTAATGGATGGCTTACAGTCTAGAGGACAGGTTATCGTTATAGCAGCAACAAATGTACCGAATATACTTGATCCAGCGTTAAGAAGACCTGGAAGATTTGATAGAGAGATTGAGATTGGAATTCCTGATAAGAATGGAAGACTTGAAATCCTACAGATACATACAAGAGGTATGCCTCTAGCTCAAGATATTGATTTAAAACATCTTGCTGAGATAACTCATGGATATACTGGAGCTGATTTAGCAGCATTATGTAGGGAGGCGGCTATGAAGGCTTTAAGAAGATATTTACCTGAAATAAATCTTGAAGAGAAGAGAATACCGCAATACATACTTGAGAAGATGGAGGTTAAAATGGATGACTTCATGAGTGCATATAGAGAAATAGTTCCAACAGCCATGAGGGAGGTTTATGTAGAGGTTCCGGCAGTATATTGGGATGATGTTGGAGGACTTGAAGATGTTAAACAGCAGTTAAGAGAGATGGTTGAATGGCCGTTAAAGAAGCCGGAGAAATTTAAGAAAATGGGGATAAAGCCACCCAAAGGCGTATTACTATATGGTCCGTCTGGATGTGGGAAAACACTGATTGCAAGAGCTATAGCAACTGAAAGTGGGGCGAACTTTATATCTATTAAGGGACCTGAGGTATTTAGTAAATGGGTTGGTGAAAGTGAGAGAGCAATTCGTGAAGTATTTAGAAAGGCCAGAATGGCGGCTCCAGCAATAGTATTTATTGATGAAATAGACTCTATAGCTCCTAGAAGAGGATTTGGATACTCAGATTCCGGGGTTACTGAAAGAGTTGTAAGTCAGCTATTAACCGAAATGGATGGACTTATAGCTATGGAGAACATAGTTGTACTAGCAGCAACAAATAAACCTGAAATACTTGATTCAGCATTAATGAGACCTGGAAGATTTGATAGATTAATCTATATTCCACCACCAGATGAAAATACAAGACTGCAAATACTTAAAGTACATACTAGAAATATGCCTTTAAACAACGTAAATCTTGGGGAAATAGCTAAAAATACTGATGGATATTCTGGAGCTGATCTTGAAGCATTATGTCGTGAAGCAGCTATGAATGCATTAAGAAGAGACTCTGAGAAAATTGAAGTAAAAGACTTCAATGAGGCGTTAAAGAGATTAAAGCCAAGTATCAGAAAGGAGGAATTAAGGAAATATGAGGAATTTATGGAGGAGGGCAGTTAATACTATTAGATTCATCTTTAACATTTTAGCTATACACTCATTAAATGTCATTGGAATGGATCTATTTTAAGAATTATTAACTAAATAGCTTAGTATTAATATGCTTAATAAGCTGCTTAAACTTAAGTTAAGTCTGGTTGAATGTGTTACTTATTTGACCAGTCAATCCATCGTATAGATGATAAAATAAATGAACTTAGCTTAAGAGAAATGCTCACCAATAACATTTACAGAGCATTAAGAAGCTGGAGAAATTACGCTCTATGAATCTTAGCTTTACCTTGAAGTTCTCCTGTTCATGGTGTTTAAGATTATTAAGTTGAGGGGGGGCTTGTTATATACAAGGATGAATATGATGGTAAGCATGGATTAATAACTTGTGAAGTTGTATTTTCATACCTAATGAAGCATGATTAAAGAAGGTTAAAGCTAAAAATAATAGTTGGAGAGTAAGCCATTTAGAGTATAGATGTAGATGAATTGCTAACAATTCTTTTAAGCTAGATGTGTTTAATTACTCTTAACCATCTTCTCCACCTCCTCAATATCTTTATGTGTATCTATACTTTTCCATATTACTTCATGATATTTAACTGCTTTAAGCTTATTTTCACGTGCAAGCTGTGGGAAAGCTGTCTTTTCAATATCTCCCTTACTTGGTAAATAGTTAAAAACATCTGGTCTAAATACATAAACTCCAGCATTTATCCAGTAATCTACTATTTGAGGTTTCTCCTCAAAGGATTTTACAAGATTATCACTATCAACCTTAACAATACCGTAGGGAGATGGTAACGGTATAAGAGCAATTACTCCTACTGTGGGGCTATCAAGTACTTTAAGAAGCTCTACTGGGTTTAAATTGGTGATTACATCGCCATTTACAACGTAGAAGAACTCCTCACTCTTAAGAAGATACTCAGCATTTTTTAAACCACCACCAGTTCCTAGAGGCTCATCCTCAACAACATATGCAACCTTAACCATAAAGTTTCTACCACCTCCAATCTCCTCAATAAACTTCTCCTTTAAATGACCCACACATATTATGAATTCCTTAACACCAAATCTTTTAAGCCACTCCATTTGATAAGCTATAATTGGCTTATCAAGAATTCTAATTAGAGGTTTAGGTGTTGTTTCGGTAATTGGTCTTAAACGTTTACCCTGACCACCAGCAAGAATAACAGCTTTCATACAGATAAGATACAGTAGCTACTTAAATTTATTTAGTTTAATGCTTTGCAGCTTAATTATTATAGTTTGGTTTATTAGCTTTAACTGTTTTTATTTCCTTACATTAAGGAAACTGTAATCCTCCTAGTATGGAGCCTATACTATAGTAATATTCATGTATCATAATGTACAGGAGGTATGGATTATGAAAACTTAAATATTTTGAAAAACACTTCAATACCGTAAAGCTATCCTATATATTCAAGAAATGAGACTATATTTCAGTATTCCTGCTTAAATACTTAACCAACAGAAACCTATATATTATTAATGCCTTGAAATAATTTATAGGAGTTGTGTATACATATATTGTGGCTTTACATGTTTTAGTAGAGTTGTCTTAAACATATTTGAAATAGCATGGATTTAAAGGGAGTTGATTTAAAATGAGTAGGTATGAATTGGAAACACTTCTAATGCTTTAACAATTTTCGAGGTATGACTGTATATTTAACAACAGTTGATGTAGGGGATATATTGGAGTCCTCACATTAATTAAGAAAAGCACCAGTTATATCTAGTATGATGTATTAAAGAGAGTAGTAAATGGCTTAAAACTTAAAAATTATAATGGAGAAAGATGAGATTTCACATATAGGTTATAATGGAGAAATTGATGTAAAACCGATAGAAATAACTTCCTACATAAAATAGCTAGTCTATTTGGAAGTATTTCTAGATCGTGAATATAAATATACTAAGGCTACTGATAAAATTAGTAGAGTTATAGCAATTATGGTGATTATTTGCTGAATGTCTTCTCTACTTAAACCATTCTGAACTATAGTTAATGTTTTGGAGTGTGGGGTTGATGTTTGGGGATTTGGTTCTTCAATACGTGTAACTATAGGTATTGGGGCTGTTGTATTTATAGTTCTTGATATTGTGAGAGCTGTTTTTGAGTATGTTGCTGAGAGTATGTAGTAATACAGTTTCTCCGTATTGCTTACTGCTGACTGGGCAAGTTCAAGATAGCTTAGAGATAAAACTGGATCTAGATTTGCTTCAATAGCATTTCCAATAGTATTATTTGCAATAGATGATGAAGCATCAATAATTGCTTCAATACTACTCGTAAATGCTAAATGTATAGCTGTTGTTGAATATGCTATTGACTCTATTGAGTATCCTATTGTTAGGTAGTAATCTCTAGATATGAATGCTTGCTTCGCCTTACTATATATCTCAGAGGCTTTACTAATAATTTGGGAAGACTGCCCTATATCACTATATAGCGAGGAGACGTAGCCTAAAACACTTTGAGCTTCATAGAGAAGTATTGATGAAGACTTCATTAAAGTAGTTAAATCAACAGATACCCCGGTAGTTATGCTAAGTTCAAGCCAAGATTTAGCTGAAATAGCTCTCTGCCTTGAATATGCAAGATAGTATAAACATCCATCATACATATTCAGTATAGCACCACTACTCATAGCGTTTAAAGCATTATTTAACATCTCTAATGCTTCAGCGTATCTTATCTTAGCCCCAATATATGCTTCAATGCATTTAATACTTGGAATTGTAGAGCTTAAAATAGATCCGATCTCAATTATAGTTTTATTTACATTATTTACTAAATCACTAATGTATTTCTCCCTATTACTGGATTTAAGATATTCATCAGCATATTTAACATAATACATTATACATAAAGCTGAGAATGCCTGACTAGCAGATACATATGGAAAAGTATTAATCATACTTCTAGCTTTACTAGCTAGTTTTGAAGCTTCATTTATTGCATTTGAGAGTCTAGAATCATACTTGTAAGATGCTAAACCATCATACTCCTCTAGAAGGTTAATACTCCATGATTTAAGTTTCTCTCTAACCTCTATAGGCATGGATACAATGTATTCCTTAGTTTTAAATTCATAGCCTGTAAGATATTTAAATACATCATATATTGTTAATGCCTCAACAACCTTAATTCCAATCTTTCCACCTTCATTAACTAGATCTACTCTTTCCTTTATAGTTTGAATAATTCTAAAGGGACCTCTCTGCTCAATAATTGTCTTCTCAACGTAATCTATGGACTGCCCATAGGGTATTATAAATACTTTATAACCCTTCTCAGCAGCTGCCTTCATCTTAGCATATATGCCTCCTACAGGACCAATAGTTCCATCAGGATTTATCATACCTGTAAGTGTTACATCACTTTTAACAATAACTTCCTGACCCTTAATATTTAATATAGCAACCATCATAGCTGCTGCTATAGCAGCACCAGCTGAGGGGCCACCTATAATTAGTGATTCAGACTCAAGACTTACAAAGAAGTCATATCTTAAATACTCATCTCCAAGAACCGAGGAGGAAACTAAAGCAGCTATCCTAGCTGTTGCCTGCGTATCAAGCTCAGTTAATGGAGTAGCGCTAAGGTAGACTCTACCACTACCAGGATAAGCTACTATAACATTTAATCTAGATAAAACTCCTACTAACCCACTAGAAGTTTGAGATACTGCAGGAACATCTAGATTAATTTCCCTAACAATATCATACTTAAAAGCATTTACACGAACAGCTGAAAATATAATTAACAAAATAAGTACTAGACATAGCTTCTTCATAAAATCTTAAGGATAATGCTAAAATTTAAACTTTTAGCACAGAGAGTATATTTCAAGCATAAATGTATTGCTAAGAATTCAGAGCTTTAGAGCATTCAGTAATCTAAATGCTTCTACATCATTATGTACAGATCCACAAACCTAGGTAATTAATTCCTAAAATTTATATTGGAAATATCTTCAAGTAGAAACTGCTCTCAAAATGCTTTATGAAGATATAGAATTAGGCTTTATCATAGTAAATATGTTAAATAGAGTAGATTAAGTCTAAATCCCCTAAATCTATTACGAGTTAATAATACCATTTTAAGAGTTATTGTTAAAGCTTATACTTAAGGATTTTATTTATAGAGTATGAATGCCAGTAGATAAGACTTAGCTTAAGTATGAGTATTTAATCGTAAGGGAGCCGGTTTCAACATTACTGCCATTAGCAATATGGTGGAGGCTATAACCTCCTCTTGAGATTGAGGCTAAACTATTAAAGCCCATATACTTTATACTGTATAGAATATCACTAAATCTCGCTTCCAATATATGAATACAAACATGATATAGATTATTATTTATCCTGCTTATGGAGATGTTTAGAACTACATTAAATCCAAAATATTTATCCTTTAAATTATTTTCTGAAAAGTTTCTAAGAAAAATAAGTATTCTATTTGCTAATACCTGTATGGAGGTATTTACTAAAATGTAGGATTTAATAGTGTTGCTTAATTGTTCATTAAACTTATTAAGAAGTGAAATTAGTGAATACATTCTTGCTGGATGAGTGGCTCCTAAATTAAAAACATGATTAATGGTGAAGTTGCCTCCTACAATTACTATTTCTAGCTTTAAATTATAGTTTATCGCACCGGTTAATATATTGGAATGTATATTTAGCGATGAGGTTAAAATAGGATCAAGCTCACCTCCCATATACTCATTTAAAACCACATCAGTTACATAAACATTAACATGTAAATTCTCTGGAAAATAGCTTTTAACAATATTAATAACATCATTACTCATTTTTATTACTCCAGGTATTTCATTAATTTCACCTAATGTAAGCTTTAATACAATTTCTCTTTCAATCACCCAAAAAACCTCCTCATTTAATGTAAATAGGGAAATGTAGCATTTATCATCAAGAAATCTTAGAAGCCATCCCTCATATACACTATTAACTTCATATTTAACATCATTTATAACATTAACATAGAAGAGAATTGATACTATTAGGAGGGAAGCTGTACATATAGATACTAAGGCTTTACAATTCATATCCAACAGCAACTACCAATCTTAATACACCACGAGAAGTAGTGGATAGAGTATAGGCAGCTCCATAAGTTTTAAATTTAAACCCATAAGTAGCAATAAGCTTATCATTTAAATATAATTCAACTCTACATTTATATTGCTTAGGACATATTGAAGTAATGCTGTTTAAAACTGTGTTTAATGAATCTATTAAGTTAAGCTCAATAAGCTCAGAAACTCTATGTATGTACCCCTTCGAGTAGGAGATAAGAATTATTTTACGAGCAACCTCATCTAAAAACTGTTTAAACTCATAACTTCTCAACTCCTCCTGAACTCTACATACATTCTGCATGTTAGCAATCAGTACTAGAATTGCTAATAGAGCTAATACTACAGCTATTGTTGAATCCCATGAAGATATTGAAGACAATCAATCACCTAAATCAATAAATACAGTCTCTAAACCATTATTTGAAAATGTAAGCATAGGAACTGTAAAGTTACTATAGGTATCATTCACGAACTCCGTAAGAATAAAGTTATACCTATTGAGGAATGTAGGGAATCTACTGGAGGAGTATGCTTTTAAAAGCTTATCAAGCATTGTACTACCTGAAATTAATGCTTTAACCTCATTACTTATAATTGCTTTAGCCCCAATATAAATTCCAAGAACAACCATAAATAAAATAGCTGTTAATGTTAGGCTTAAAGCATCACCACGAATATCCATTACGATACCTCATTGAAGGCTATAGCCTCACCATTAAGATAGATGATGTAGCTCTTACCACCAGCTAGTACTGTATTGACTACTGGAAATGGATACGAAATGTTTTTAGTACAATTCCTATAACTGATACAAATACTTCCATCAGTTATATTGATTAAAAATCCTGGTTCAAGATTAAAAACGGTCTTTAAACCTCCTAGACAATATACATTTAACGCATACCTAGTAAATCTACTAGCTACCTCTTTAACCTTTAAGGCATCAATCGAATATGTTGTAAATGTATTTGACATGTAAGTTAATGTAGCAATTAAAGACCCAATGATAATCCATACTATAAGTTCAAAGCTAAACTCAACTATGCGATTCATATCCTCTAGTAGTTAAGTCTCTAAAATAATATTTTAAGATGAAAAATATATTGGTTTAAATTACTCTACTCAAAACTGTTTTAGGAAGTATTCAAATACTCTTAGACTGCTTGTAAGTTTCAGGATGGAAAACAGAGGTTAAATACTATCTTCTGAGCTAAATAATTTTATCTTCAAGTTTAGCTAGAGCCTTAACATCACTACTTAAAATAGCTCTCAATTACTAATACTTAACTCTCTAATAAGCTCTATATAGCTACTATTAGCAGGAACATTAAATTAATGATTCCTAAATAGGATAATGTTATTTCATGTGGTAGTTTGGATGGTGGCTTTTTTAGAGTCGTACGTATATTATGAGTGTAGTGTAACTTCCAGTATTCTGAATATTCCATGGTTTCCATACCACTCCCTTTTACCATTAATTATCTGAATGCTCTTCCTAAACATTGGGGCATTAGTACAGAATGTTTCAAATTCTCCACCTTCACCACAAGGATTAATACCATACTTTAAACTTAGATTTTTTATTTCATTAATACATTTATCGTCTATAACTCTACCAAGCCATTTCTCGCTAAACCCAAATGCAAAAACACCTGTAATTATGCTTTTAATACCGTTTTTTAACTCATCACTTAATACTTTGATAGGATCTAGCCCCCATAATGGAGTTATAGATTTCAAACCCAGCTCTTTACATATATTATCAATTCTAGTTTTCTGATAGTTTGAGCTTATAGCCCCAGATATAACTGCTTCAATACCATATTTTTTCCAAGCATGTTTTAACGCAAACTTTAAGTCTTTAAGTTCAGATTCCTTAACACCATAAGTAAACCTATGAACCGTAGGTTTACCTATAAGATATGCTTGTAGAGGTACCCAGTCAATATTTGGATAGTGAAACATGTAGGATTCGCTAGATAATGGAGATACTACTACGAGACATGATAAATCGAAACCATCCCTTAATCCAATATATATAGCATATGCTGAATCCTTACCTCCTGAAAATAGAGCTGCACACTTCATAACTATTCTTAAACCAATTACCAGTAAATAAGAGTTACTATTTATGTTTTTGTATTTATAGCTTCCCACCTAGGAGTTAGAGCATTTATACATTAATTGTATTGTCTATAATACTAACCGCTTAATACGGTATGAGCCGCAAGCTTTGAATAACATATTTCATACTTAGATTTATAATCATAGTATAGGTCGTGTTCAGCTAAGTTTTGGCTGCTTCCTCTTCAGTCTCCTAAGAGTTGGGGCATGTTATTAGGGAAAGAATAGTCTTTCGAATAGTATTACAGGTGTCTACTTATACTTGTCAGCCTATTACTTAGAAAGATTTCAGCATCTCTAACGTATTCACTAAGAGGTGTTAGGCATCCATACGGTTTTGATTTCAGAATATAGGTGGATCATTGGAGGCTTCTTCAATTTAAGGGTAACCTAGGATATCATGAAAAGACTACTTTACATTTAGAAGCTGCAGCAGTAGATGATGATCTACTCTGAGAGGCTTTAGATTAGAAATGGTTTTTACATATTCTATATTGATTGGACTTCATGATACCTATGAACTGTAGCCAAGGCTATACTTGGACATATAGTGGTAAGCTTAGAAGAGTATAATCCATGGTAGGGTATTGAAGCCGTTGAGAGCCACTCCAAGATATTTTGTGCTTTCCATGTTGATGTCTTGAAGAAATGCATATAATGATTATCTTAACCTAATAAACTCTACTGCAGCCATATTAGATACCACATATCTTTAATAGGGCTTCGATATCCATAAACGATAGAGCGAAATGGTTGAGGTTTCAAAAACTCATTAAGGAGACAGTGCCTCATGTCATTAACTAAACACGACCATAGATACTGAATAAAACTTATATTGAATAATACCACTTATAGTGTAGTTGTGTCTACCATGAGTATTAGATACATAGAAATGGAGAAGGTAATTAAGGAGATAGTAAATTGCCGTAAATGTGAATTATGGAGGGCTAGAAATAATCCTGTTCCAGGTGAGGGAAGCTTGAATGCTGAGGTAATGTTTATTGGTGAGGCCCCAGGATATAATGAAGATATTCAGGGAAGACCGTTTGTAGGAGCAGCTGGAAAACTTCTTGATACATTGATAAGTGAAGTCTTAAACCTTACAAGAAGTAGTGTATACATAGCTAATGTGTTAAAATGTAGACCACCAGGGAATAGAGATCCTTTTCCAGAAGAAATTGAATTATGTACATCATACTTAGATAGACAGTTACTTATAATAAGACCTAGAGTAATAGTTACTCTAGGAAGACATTCAACAACATATTTAATGCGGAAAGCAGGAATACAAGTAGGGGAAATATCGTCAGTTAGGGGTAAACTCTATAGGGTTAACGTTTTAGGGTTAAATATTAATCTAATACCAACATTTCATCCTGCAGCAGCACTATACAATCCTAAACTTAAAGGAATACTTGAGGAGGATTTTAGGAGAATAAAGGATGCTCTTCAAGTAAGAAGTGGAAAACAGCTAGGCATTGAAGAATTTCTTAGCTAGCTACCGATATTTAAAATTCTAGGAACAATTATCGGCATTAAAATCATCGCAACTACTATTACTGTAATAAAGTATGCCGCCTTTAATGCAATGGCGCTTCTCTCTTCAATAGATTTCTTTGAAGATATTTTTCCAAGAATAACTTCAATAGCCTCCTTAACAATTAAGCCTCCATCAAGAGGAACTATAGGTAAAACATTTGTTAATCCAACCATTAAGTTTAACCAAAAAATCCAGTAAGCAGTATTTAATAGAGACCAGAAAATATTTTGAGGAATAGGAGTACTGTAAAATTCAGGATATGGAGGCTGAATTACTGCTAACCCTATAAATGGTAGTCTTAAAAGCTCAAGAAAAGATTCTGGGAGAGTGCTAAATGGATTAGCTAAGGAATATATTATGCTAATCCATCTATTGGCAACACCTAGAAATGGTCTATCTCTATCACTTTCAATACCTGTATATTTAGATCTCTCATCAAGCGTTGTATTTAAAATCATTTCAGCTGTACTATTACGAATAAGTAGCTTAACAATATCGTTAGGCTTAAACCTAGACATTAATTGAAGGAAGTCATCCCAACTCTTCACGTAATCATCATTAACAGCTACAATCACCATACCAGGCCTAATACCAGCATTATATGCTGGTGAATCCTTAAAAACAGTATCTACAGCAACCCCTATAGGAGCAAAACTAACCATAGATATTGAGGAGGTAAAAATAAGAAGAAATATTAATGAAGATAATATATTTATTGCTGGTCCTGAAGCATAAACTCTAACTCTACTTAGTCTTGGAGCTTTCTTTAACTCCTCATCATCAGGCTCAACAAAAGCACCCAGCGGAACAATAAGAAAGAGAATTCCCATAGACTTAATTCTTATATTACCAATTCTTGAGGCAATTCCATGACTGAATTCATGGAAGAAAACAGAGGAAACAAGCCCTACAATACCATACCATAATGGTATGAAGGGATTAACACCTGGAATACCGATTAACATTTGAGGTGTTGGAGCAACACTTGCAGGAATCCTAAAACTAGCAATAGCACTAACAATCATAAGCCATAATGCAATAATGAATGATAAAATATAGATAGCTATAGAAATATTCATACCTATAATCCATGGAAGTCTATACTTTGATATCCTATCTATTATCTGATTTCCTCTACTTGTTTTTAACATTATGAAAGGACCGTAGAGAAATATGTTTTTACATTTACTAAGAAACTTCTTATAGCTAGCAATACTTACCAATATAGTATATACAATTACTAGAGCCAGTATAAGCGTCTGCAAATCCATTCAGAGATTCACTTGGAATATTAAAGAAGCAGGCTATTAAACTTTATGGCTAACAGGATAAATAAACAATTTAATTACTG
>CALHIW010000077.1 GCA_938030905.1 Candidatus Methanomethylicia archaeon
AATCATTCTTACAACACCTGCCTCAATCAATGGATCCATAAACATCCTAACAAACTCCTTGAGCTTTGGAAGTGCTGGATAGTTTACACCAATAGATACTACATCAATAATAACTCTTTCAAAGTTTTCCCTAGAGTAGTCAAGCGGAAAAGATCCAACATAGGTTATATAAGGCCTCATCATTCCACCAAACCCTAGTTAAAAAGCTCTAATATAAATTTGTTTATAAGGTGTTTTCAAAATGTTTAAGTTATTATTTTATGGCTTTATGAAGGTTTGTAATTGTTAATGGGTCTCCTCATCAATCGCTCTGCAGTAAGCAGGTAATGTTTACAATTTCCCAATAAGCTTTAAGATAGCTGAAGAAGATAAACATGATGCTCATAAATATAGATGATGTAGAGATAAATTAATTATAGAGAGAAACACTGTAAACCATAATGGAAGAACATACCATACATCATAAAAGCTTAAGAAAATGAGAACAATAATAGAGGATTTAACTATAGATGAGTTTCCCATTAAGAGATTCTTCCAGCATTAATCAACGACACATATAAACATGGGAGGATTAGTAAGGTGCCTATAAATGGATATTTGGCACAGCTGAAAACTGTATGCTTCTAGGAGTATGGTAGAAGCCTATTATTAAGCTTAGATCTAATACTAGATTAAATAAGCACCTCCTGAAAGATGTAGGACGGCTAACTGATCAAAATGCTGAGAAGAAGTGGAATTGTTGGTTACGGTAAAGGATGATACGCTGAAGCAGCATTCTCAGTATTCAAACATTTCTATGGTGAATACTGTATAGCTAAAACATGGAAAGTATAGAAGATTCATGGCTAAGCTTATAACATGATAATAAATCTAAGAAGGGTTCAAGAAAGAATCGAGAAGAGACTCCAACAATAAGAATTAAATCAAAGCATAACACATTATAGTAAGGCGTATTTATTCATAGATTCAGTATTAAAAATGTAGTTTCAAATACTATATGTGGTTTTAATATATAAATTTAAGTATTTTAGTTAAGGCTATCATTATCTCTTTACTGCCTAATAAGTTCTTTCTCGCATTTTTTCACAAATTCACTCAAACTTTTTCTTACATCTTCTGGTAGAGGCTCTACGATATGCTCCTTAAGTATTTTCTTGGCTTTTTCCCTTGCAATAACTGCAATATCCCTTCCCCCCTCACTTAACCATAGGCTTTCAGGCTTTCTATCGAATAATGTTGGTGTGTACACTTCTCTTCGTAGGAACTTTAATGTATGTTTCTGAGACATAAATTGGCCTTCAGGACCAATACTTTTTATCAGGTCTACAGCTAGGCTTTCATCATCTATTCTTACTCCCTCCAGTATCCTCTTAACCATTCCAGCAACCTCATCTCCTATTACAGCCATCTCCATCGATCCAATACTTCCACCAGCAAGATAGCCGAAGTCATGAATGAGATTAATTCCTGAAAAGGCTGAGGCTAAGGTATTCATCATTACTTCAGCTCCTGCTTGAGCATCAGGAACTTTACTATCACTACACCCACCCCATCCGAAGCATGGAAGACCATAGTATTGAGCCATTTGGGCAAGTACAATGTTTCCTAATGCAAACTCAGGTGCTCCATAGGAGAATCTGCCTGTTTTCTGATCCATTAATGCTGCACAGCCAGAATATATAACTGGTACTCCTGGCTTTACAGATTGTATTAGTGTTATTGCAGCTAGAGCCTCAGCTACAGCTACAACTGTAGCTCCCCCTACTGTTATTGGTGCTGTAGCTCCAGCCATTGGTACTGGACCTAGAACTATTGGTATGTTTTCACTTGCAAACTCTATCATAGCCTCATTTTCCTGAGCAAAGGTTAGTGGGGAAACTGTTTCACTATATAGTGCAAGTATGGGTTTTCTCCTCAACTCATAGAATCCTCCGAGAACTATTGCAGCCATTTCCATTATTCTCCTAGCTAAATATGCACTTGGAGCGGAGTAAACTATTGGCTTAACAGTATTGTTAAACATGACCTCAAACTCATGTAAATACTCAGATTCAGGAGGTACATCAAATACTCCGGCTATCGACATTATGAAATCCATGTTTAATAATGCATCTCCAAGTCTTGTGGCTTCAGCAAAATCCTTCTTCGTAGGTCTTCTAATACCTCCGGTTTCTAAATCTCTAATGTACGGTGTTGGAGTACCTCCAAATCCAAAATATACCTTAGCATCCTCCAATAGAATACTGTATCGCTCATCTCTACCGTGAAGAATAACTTTACTTGGTGATTTACGTAATGCCTCATCTACTAGGTGTTGAGGAATCCTTACATAGCCAGTATTAAAATCAACTTCAGCTCCACCATTCCTAAATACTTCAAGTATTTTCCTTGACCTACTCCTAACACCTTTCTCCTCTAGTACTTCAATAGCTGATAAATGGATATCTAATATTTCCCCTCTATCCAGTAGCTTAATAATACCTCCTCTAACACCACGTTTCACATCAACACCGATATATGATAAACTATTTAATTATAAACTTTTCCTTAACCATAATTGATAAGATTCTAACTACTTTCAGAAATCTATAAATCCCTATAGAAAACTAGACCGTTGTTAGAGTTTCAAGTAGATGAGTTTAAATACTGGGTTTGAGCCTATTGGCTCTTTGATGGAAGAGTGGTTTTACGTCCCTCTAAAGTTATTATAGAATTCCAGATAGATCTTTTGGAAGCGGTGGAGAGAAGAGTTATTAGGGTCTTTAAGCTTTCGACCGGAAGGCTACAATATCTTAAGAGCAAGTAGAAAGATTATGAAACAGTTAAAGCTTCAGAATTCATGGAAGCCCCAAAAGATTTAACTTAAGTGTCCTGTAGTGTTTAAAGTATAAAGCCTTACATTCACCATGTCTTAACACAAATTCCACTTGCTTTTAGATTAGGTATATTTAAGTTATATTAATTATTGTGAGTTATGGATTTCGCTGTTGATGTTAGAAATATTGTTAAGATTTATAATAGAACTATAGCTTTAGGGTGCAGGTTTAGATAGCATTATGGATATAGCTGAAAGAACGATTTCATACCGAATTATAGGTAGGCTAGCTTTAGGATTTCTATCTGAGCTATAATGAAGCCTCTAAGCGTATCTTACAGTACAGTGTTTAGAAGTGAAGTTTTAAATATTAATCCGCAAATAGTCTTGGGGCTATTTATATCTCAATCAACAATACTTCCAGTAATAACACTTATCACATTGATATCTGCTGTACAGATTGCCACAATCCCCATAGCTATTGAGAAGGAGCAGAAAACACTAGAAATCCTCCTAACTCTTCAGTAAGTAGATTAACAATTTTAGGTAGTAAAGTTATAGGTTCATCAATTATAGCTGCTTTAGGATCTGTAAGCTACATGGTAGGCTTCAGATACTACATGAATTCATTCATAAAGTATACATTATAGCAGCTAGATACTT
>CALHIW010000078.1 GCA_938030905.1 Candidatus Methanomethylicia archaeon
GGAAGAAGAGGAACAATTCTACTGTATCCGCGGGTCTCTCATATAGACTCGTTAAATTTAATAGCCACTTCTTGGGCGTTATTATTTACTTCAATTACGGAGGAACCCTTTCCGTATGCTGTATACGAATCATTGTTCGTAGGAACTATACCCATTGCGTATAGTGTAGGTGGTATTCCAGAAATTGCTGAAGGAACCGTAGCACAACGCTACTTGGTAAAACCTCATGACTACTCATCCGCCAAAAATAAAGCAAAGGATATACTTTCGATGAGTTATGAGGATATAACAATTTTATCAAAACATTTAAGAGCACAAATTATCAGTAAGTACAAGGGGCAACAAATAAGGGAAACTTACTTAAAAATCTTTAATAAGGTATGTTAAAAATCAATAAACTATACGTTTCTATTCTTTTGTTAGTATTACTACTTTCTATGTATTCGAAGATAGTATTTAATTTATATGAGGACAACACTTTCTTAATACTTTTACTTTTATGTATACTCACACTTATAATTATCTCTTCTCTCCTTGATATTAATATTCCTAAAGTTTTCTGCATTGTAGTTTTAGTGAGTAGCATATTATTGCCGAACACCATTTCAAACAATCCTATCTTGGGCGGAGACCTCGCGCGTGAATTATTTCTATCACATGGAATTCAAGAGCTTCATTACGCTCAAGCTCTGAAAACTAATGATATGATTGCTTTTACTGGCTATGTATTTTTACAAGCAATATTTTGCTCTGTTACTTCAATGTATATAATTAACTCAAATAATCTCTTATCATTACTTATAGTGATTTTGCTCTCTATCACTTCCTTTATGTCATTTTTATCATTAAGTAATAACAAGATGTTATCATTCATATTTTCATTTATCATTACTTCGCAGTACAACGTCATATATGCAAATCAGCAAGGACTTAGGTCTATGATGTGGATTCTGTTATTTATGCTGTATGCAATAATAATAACTAAAAGGGGCCTAAAAAATAAGGTACAATTGCCGATAATATTACTTTTAATGTCACTTGCTGTAGTCTATTATACATATGCTTTTATTGCAGTAGCATATTTTCCAATTTTAGCCATAGTTCAATATTTAAATCATAAGAAGATAAATAAAATTACAGCTATAAGGGGAGTGATGTATTCCGTTTCAGTAATTTCATGGAACTTTTTGTATAGTCTATATTCCTATGGAATAGTATCTGTTATCGAGAGCTTTCTCCTGTCGTTCAAAGAGCTTTTTAAGATATCAAAATCGGAAATTATCTATGTGGATTTATTTGAGCAGACTATATCATGGAAAATTTTAATATATATCAACATCATTTACTTTTCACTAATTTTACTTGTCGCTATCTTAGCTTTATATACAATTGTAAATCAAAAAAGAATAATAACATTAGAAGAACAGGATCTTATAGCATTTACATTGTGGGGAGCATTTTCTTTATTGCCGACACTCCTTAATACAAGTGCTAGATTAACTATTGGTATAAACAGAGCGTTAATATTAGCTCTCATAGCATCAATCCCATTCATAATTCAAAAAATAAGCCCCTTTTTCAGCACGGAGGAATTAAGTTATAAGATAAAATTTAAAAGATTGAAATTTTCCCTCCTTTTAATTTTTCTTCTCTTAATTTCAATTACCTTAATAGCAAATACGGGTATATTTCATGTAGTGCTCAGGGAAGATGGACTTACATATATGGACTTAAAAAGCAGGAGATATATGGCTTGGTCTGTCCCTACAGCAGACATCATTGGGTACCGGTGGCTCATGAACATGTTTAGTGAAACAACCGAGAGGATATACTTAGGAAACATTTACTTTGATAATAGGCATTACCTTTATCTTTCAATGCTACGTCTTAATCTGACAATTATAGATAGATCTATCCTGCTTCAGCAAAAATGGCTTTCATTCACAGACTATGACAAACTTCAAAATGGTCTCCTGATTATTACGGAGGCTAATATAAAAATGAATAAGATGTTCCTTGCAGGTGCAAGATTAGCCGTAATGAAAGAGTTGAACATGTATAAACTTACCGATGAACTAAATCTACTATATAACAACGCTTATTTCTTAATTTTTAATAAATAATGAATAATAAAAGTGTTTTATTGAAAATAACTTTTTGACTCTTAATCTCAGCTATTCAAATAAAATCTAAAATTAAGATAGTGCGTAGCCCCCTGCCTGACACGGAAGTAAATCTATACTCGCAGGAACCATACCTATAGCCTCTAGGGTTGGTGGATGTCTGAAATAGTTAAAGAAACGTATGCTGAGAAATTTCTCTTTAAGCCTGGAAACGTTGAAGAGTTTGTTGACCGCATAGAAATTGTCCTTTCCTTATCAAAGGAACAAATTTTGGACATTGGATTAAGGTTAAGGGAAGATATCTCTAAACGTTTTAATAATGAAGTGATCAAGAAACAGCTTCTGGAAGTCTTTAGCCTATGAAGTTAGAATATGATGTCGATTACACGAACACTTTCCACAGCCCAGGCATTGAGCCTTGGATTACTGGCTTTCTTAAAGGGAAGCAATTTGCTAATGCCCTCGACATAGGTTGTGGTTTAGGTTTTGCAGCATTACTTCTTAAGCTATACCTAAATAATGTGGGTTACCTTATCGGCTTAGATGTCTCACATAATAAGGTTGTTAAAGCTAGAAAACTCAACTTATATGATGATCTTATAGTGGGCGATGCTAGATTTCCACCGTTTAAATGCGGATCGATTGAGATGATAATATCTACTGAGGTTATTCATGGCTTTTCAGCTAATATTTTAGGCATTATAGAGAAACCTTTAAAGGAAAAAGGTTACGTAGTGCTATCCTTACCATCACTTCCAAAGGAGTTAAGAGTTAAAAACCTCATAGAGAAAGGCTATCATGCCTATAGATACTTGTTACGTGGCTTTATACTTATAGATCTAAACAACTATGAGATTCTTCTAGCATCCAACTCAAAGCTCTTCAGGATCGTCAGAATAATCCTTAAAGTTTTAAGACCAATGCTCAAAGCTATGAAAGCCGTTGAAAAAGGATACATCCTAGCTTTTAAGTGCACTTCATGAAAGTAGTTCCTATCAATTCACTAAGCACAGTCATAGATGCTAATAGAGTGTTCTGCTTAGCAAAGAACTATCATTGCTTATCGTTAGTTGAAATAAATCGTAATCTAGAAATTATAAATGAATTAGCTAAGTTTAAAGGTACAAAAGGTTTCCTGCTTTTAAAGGAGGGGGAGCGGTTTTTAGTAAGTATAGATGATAAGCTCCTTTTAATCGATAAAGGTGTCCAAAAAGTGGTCTTTAAAGCTAGCGATCCTGAAAACTTCTTCTGGCATGCTACTAAGGTTGGAAAATATACCTTTATACACGAATATGGTAAGCCTCCAACAGGCATATATGTCTCAGAAGATCTCAAGCATTATACTAAGGTCATTACTAACGAAGAAGTAGATAAACACTCTAAACACTTTCACTCCATCGCTTATGATCCATGGAGAAGTTGGCTTTTAGCTACACTAGGGGATGGTTGTCCAACTAGGGTCTCATATTCTGAGGATGTGGGCAGAACTTGGAAGCCCCTTTACAAGGGACCATGGCAATTTGTGCCAATAGAAATACTAAAAGATAAAATAATATTCGGTATGGATAGCGGTATAGCTAGAGGAGGTCTAGGTATTTACTATCCATCTATAGAGAATTGGGAATTCCTCTTTCTAAGGTGGCATAACAAAATTGTTAGATTTGCCCAAATGGCTGATATAAAGCAACTTAATAATGGTATATGGATATCCGCTTTAGGCTCTCCTCAAGTTGTGGTAGTATCTAAAGATTTAAGATGTTGGCATCCTTTATATATAGAAGGGCTAAGCGAAGACTTCAATCATTTCATGAAAATTAGTGAGGGAAATGACATCATAATATGCTCTACGGGTAAAAACCTAGTAATCTTCGATAAGAGTGAGCTAGAAAATGCATTATCACAAACAAAATCTATAATGTTAAGCTACAGAGCTTATATTGACAGGTTAAGAGGATTAGGCTCTACTCTAAAAAGAAAATTATTGCTAAGAAAATGAAAGTGCTAATAATCAGTGGAGTGGGCCTCATAGGTCATAACACGGCCTTATACCTGAAAGACAGGAGCTTAGACGTCGTCGCCTTCGACAGTCTAAAGAGGAGCTACGGAAACCACCATAAACTACCTGCAAACAACTGGAATCCTTATAATAAAGGGCGATGCCCTAAATACTACGCCCTCAAAAAAGTCCTAGCCAATGTTGACATGGTTGTGCACGCCGCCTACATAAGCGTGGAAGAATCCATAAAGAAGCCGCCTTATACCTAGGAACAACATGGCAGGCACAGCCAACGTAACCAAAACCTGCCTAGACGGAAACGTCAAACTCATGATCTATTTAAGCAGCATAGCAATCTACGGTCAACCCGTATCGCCGTACGTATATCAAAGCCCATGGGGGAAGAGGTTACAAAATACTACGGCCAGAAACTCATGCCTAAAGCCGTGCGCGCTGAGGTGTGTGATTCATCATAGAGAAATATGGCGCTGAAACCGCGTTCCTTCCGTTTGAAATGGCAAGACCATATTCCGATTATAAAGCGATAGTGAAAGTTATCAATCTCATGAAGAATAAGAATAACATCACAATTAGGACTATTGCTAAGGAAGGAATAATGTTTAAAAATGTCATGAAATTATTAGGCCAACTCGACTTAGTTACAGATTTTTGATTGCATACATTAATACCTACAGCCAATATGGGCATTCCAGTAATTGGTATCACTTATGCGCCGAAAATAGAATGTTTTTATGGCCTCAATAAGGCTTTCTGATTATTGTATTAACATAAATGACTTAACCAGAGATAGATTCATAAAAATTAGTTGATGCATGCATGAAAAACTAGTATAAATAGGGTCTATAGTTTTTTAATTTTTTTGCTAGTAAAGTACTAGCACTAAAAATAAAAGCCGAATTAAATAGCTAATTAATAAGAAGATTGCTACCAATGAAAAAAAGAAAGGTAAGTTTTATTTATTTTTCCCTATGATTTTTACACTTGCAAGCATTTTTTTCTATAGATTACTATCTGTTCATCGCCTAAGCACTTCACAGACTATATTAAGGTCATACCGTTTGTCAAAAAGGCAGTTACAGATATGTACTTATCAATCGACTGATGAGATATGGATTAAAAAGGCTTGTTTTAAAGTGATCCAACATGATAAAGGCCCTCAAGGTCTTTGAAGTTTCTGGAAATCAGCAAAGCAGTTCGATCTCGACGAAGCTTGATAAAATGAAATAAACTGCCTTATTACTTAACACTTAGTTTATAGTTGCTTAACTAATACTAGAACAGGAGCCAAGTTATGCAGAAGCCACATTTAGTGGTGTTGGTTGGCACAGTTGGGTCAGGCAAATCGACTTGTATGAGACTTCTATACTTGCGTTTAAGGCGGAAAGGACTGAAAGTCAAAACAGCCTCTCTAAAGACGGGACACCTGCTTGCTTTTATTCTCGAGGTTCTTTTAGCAAAAATGTTAGTGAGTAAAGGAAAAGATGTATACCCTATTAGGGCACTGATTGAAGAAAAACCGCATTTATTCAGAAGGATCTTTAAGTTATGGCTTATCCTCGATCTAATAAGTATCACCATAAAATTCCTTATTAGTGTATATCTGCCACTAAAACTTGGTTACATTGTTATTGTTGAAGAATATATCCCAGCTACGATATCTGATTACATTTATCTCAGTAAGCTCATGAAGCCTCCTTTGAAGATGGACTCACTTTCAATTGGCTATTTGTTAAGGATGGCAAACTTGTGCGTTTCTATGAAAACAATTTTTTTAGACGCTGAAAGTGATGAGCTGGTTCGCCGCTGGAAAGTAAGAGGGAGTCCTAACGAAAGGGAAGACTATATCCAAATGCAACGCTCCTTACTCCTATGCATTTCAAAGAGGCTCTCCTCTAAGTTCCTTTATGTAAATACTAAAATAATGTTGCCCAACGAACTCATTAGAATATCTGAATCTATGTTGTGAAAATGACTAAGCTTACAGTTCTCATTAAGCAAATACTTAAAAAGCATGTAGACCCTCAAACAAAGACCCCAGAACTAATTTTACTCGGATGGTGCGACAATTATGTAGCTAGTGAGCATCTCTCTAGATATATGTTTGCTTCAAGTTCACTAGTGGAATAGTATTAGATATCGCATCCGGCACTTGCTACGGTTCTAGCATGCTAATGAGAAAAGATTGTTACCAAAATGTCATAAGTGTTTATTCAGATATGGATGCTCTTCAATATGGAAGAATAGTTTACGGTTCTATTGGCATGTGTGCAGACGCTATACATTTACCTTTTAGGAAGCAATGCTTTGACACAGTTGTTTCTGGCGAAACCTTGGAGCATATAAAAGATCAGAAAGTCTTTCTTGACAACATTAAACATGCTTTGAAAAGGGAAGGTGTATTGATTTTAAGCACTCCAAATAAAATGTATACTTTATCATAGCTACCAAAACCCCTGACCATATCATGTTAAAGAATATCATCTAGGAGAATTGGTTGCATTTTTGCACTCACGGGGGATTCAAAATAAAATGCATTTGGGAGGGAAGAAAATAAATAGCTTAAACTTATTGAAGCGACTTTTAGGCTTCGTACTAAAATTCTTGTTAAGCAAACTTTTAATAAAGCCTTACTTAATAGATAACCTCTACCATTCTATTTCACATTCAACATCAGGGATTCGAAAGCGTGCATACGCGGGGGCGTTAGTAGATCCCAACCCGGGTCTGTTACACATAGGAAGCTTAAGTATCATCTAATTTGTTGCCTTATGAGTACTTCATAACTGTTGCAAAGCGTGCGCCAAGAACATAGGAAACTATGCCCATAATTTACCTCTTCGGCCCTGACGGTTCAGGGAAAACAACCATAGCAAGAGGCCTAGCTAAGGAGCTTAAAAGCAGGGGCTTCAAGGTAACCACCTCATGGATGAGAGGAACTCACACTCTAGCTTCACTTCTTGCTAAGTTTCTATCACGATTCGATATATTTAAGGGACCCGACAACCCATACTATGAGATAAGTATCCCGAAGAGTGTCAGGAGGCCATGGCAGCTCATAGAATTCATATCCATACTGCCAGTACTGTTCGCGAAGTTTCTTATCCCAAGTATCCTAGGTTACACGGTGGTAGCCGAGAGATATCTGCCGGACTTTATAGTATGGATCGCATTGACAACAAATGATCCACAATACATAAACTCCTTTACGGCAGGTTTTCTGCTGGGTATATCATCAAGGGCCAAGGCAAGTATGTACGTGACTGCTAAGCAAGATGAGCTGGTTAGAAGGAGGTGCAATATGGGACGAAAGGCTTTCACAAAACAGCTTAGGCTATACGATGTAATAGCCAAGCGATTGAATGCATTTAGGCTCGATACGACTAGTAGAAGCGTTGATGAGTCCTTAAAAGAGGTCTTGGCTCATTTCCATACATAATAGAAGGCTAACTCTATGTCTTCTAAATTGATTAAGCCCATAAAATCACTCATATCTAGGAGATATAGAAGAATTCCTTCTAACCTACTTTCATCTTACCTTTAGGTGGGTTGGCTTTCTGGCTTAGTGTCATTTTAAAACGCTTGTCGCTACTCTACGGTTCGTTGAGTCAGAGGGCTATCGAATATCCATGAGTGTTGAAGCAAATTAGCTTTTAAAGCCTAGCTCTCTCGTTCTCGATGTGGGATGCGCAGAGAGCATGCTAAGCCACGAGTTGGTTGCGAGGAGATTTAGGATTGTAGGAATAGACATTCGGGATACCCCTTCAAGAACAAGAGGACGCACTTCATAAAAAGAAATGTTCTGAATACATGTCTCCCAAGCAACATCTTCGACGCAATCATCGTTGTCTCCACGATAGAGCACATAGGGTTGAACGTTTATGGACAGTTAACCCTCGATGATGGAGGCGACATAAAGGCCATGAGAGAACTTCAGAGGATAATGAAACCAAACGGTCTCCTCATCTTAACCACACCCTATATAGGTCGCCAACCACTTCGAATATCAAAGTTTGAAAGAAACTATAACAGAGAACGTCTCATGGGTCTCATTAAAGGCTTCGATTTGATCAAAGAAGAGTATTTTTACCCAGAGCGCATGAAAAGTAGACTTGTTTGGATGAAACTTAGCAGGGAACAAGCGGATAAGAGAGCCTATCTAGAACCAGGCATAGCGTGCCTTGTCCTAAAAAAGATGAACACACGTAAACGGTAAGCTCCATGATATCAACTAGGAAACTAATCAAGGTGTTGAATGGGAGTAGAGGGCTTAACTCAGAAAGCGCATTCGAAATAAACTCTTTGATAGAGTTAGCATCCAAAAACAAGGTCTTGCTCCACCTGCTCAGAGTTCTCAACATTCATGATCCCTTAAGGGAATCCCAAGAGAAAGCTATGAGAAACATAGTTAAAACCGTCGAAATTCTATCGAAAGTCTTAAAGGGCTACGAATACACGTTCTTTAAGCTCGTCAAGCCTGTAAGCTATGTTCCTGCAGACGTAGACGTGCTTGTCAATGCTAACCAAATTGGAAGGGTAGCTAAGGAGGTTATGGGATTAGGGTATATGCTTATAGTTAAGGATCCATACTGTATAACCTTAACGAGAGGTGATTCGATAGTCGACCTGTACATGCAGCCGAGTGTTGGAGGTGCAATCTTTGTTGACGGCCAGAGGCTTCTAAACCACACGAGGATTGCGGAATTTAATGGTGTCGAGTTGAGGACGCTTGAGCCCTATGCTGAAGCATTAACGGCTGTGTCACACGCTATCTATAAGGAGCAAATTTACACACTAAACGACTACTTCACAATCAAGAAGTGGGCGACGGGTAGAAGCTTTAGGCTTGCTGAAGAGCTCAGTTGTAGACAGGCTCTCGAACTCTCGGTAAAGCTGAACCGCCTGATAGAGGATGGATTCATAGAAACGCCCTACAAGCTTCCACCACCATTATGGCTTACAATCGTGATGCACAAACTTCTCGAAGATCCACTCACAAAAGCGACACTCACAAACATATTAGGGAAGATGAGGGATCCACGCATAGGAAGACTATTGACGTCGAGGCTAAGTAGGCAGACGTATTGAACACTACATTGAGACTATACACACTTCCTTCTCAACTACTCTCATTAACTATTAGTATGTCTATATTGCTTTTATTATCTATGATTAATACGCAACATGTTGTAAGGAATATAACTATTACACTTATCCCTTTTCTTTCTTTTTCTTTCCTGTCACATTGGTATTATGACTATTCTTACCTATGTTTTTCATTGCCGCCATTTGGTTTCATCGCTTATTCGCGGAAAAAGATAGATTTTTAACCTTTAAAGGGAATATTCTTAGGCATATTATTCTCATTTATGTTTACACTTCCTTTTACACCATTAATATCATATAAAGTAAACCAATGGTCTTTAGAGCTTTGGTCTTCTGAATATATTCCATTTTTTTTACAAACAATATTTGTTAAAGAAATTTGGAACAATTCTTTTATTTTTGACGGATTATGGATTTTAGGTTTGATTTTTGTTGCAATTTCTTTCGAAAGAGAATTCATAAGTGTTCGAAGTAGATCAGGACAAGTATCTTTATTGTTATTTTTCTGTCCTAAGCTTGGCTAGTTTGGGTATACTATTTTTTTGGATTGCTATCTTGTAACAATGCGTATGAAGAAAGGAGTTTTATTATTGGAATTCACATCTTCTACCTTTTCTAGGTCTTTGGCAACTTTATCAATTGGCAAAAAATATAAATAAAAAAATTGGTTTTATAATAAATAACAAGTGGCCAAAATTAATTGGTATAGGGTTCTTTTTCTTCTTTTTTTAACAATTTACTCATCTACAGAAACGTATCGAATAAAACATCTTACTAATTACATAGAACCAAAGACTTACTTTTTCTTCAAATATTGGAATTTATCTTCCTATAAAAAGCCGGTTATACTTATTAATGGTATATATTACGGAAGGGTCCTTAATTATATGTATTATCTTGAAATGCTCCATGGTGATGTTTATTTTTATTATGGTTCACTACGTTATTTATGTAACTTCACAGAAGATAGCAAATTAGATATGAATGAAAAAGCTTTATCAAAATTCACTCTTTTTCTTTTAAAACAGAATAATATTACAGAGATCACCTATCGTCCTATTTTGATATCGAAACTAATTTATAGGCCAATAGATATTCCGGCATCATATACATTTATTCATAACGTGACTTGCAGATATTTGTGGGTTCAGCCTCTTCCAAAGGGAGCTAATTTGAATTACACGATAAAATCCTATTCGGAGACTAAATGTGAGTTAGAGATCTATGATAACTTAAATAGTAGCGCAATTGCACAAGTATTTTTATTAAATAATCTTGAATCACCAAGCATTAAA
>CALHIW010000079.1 GCA_938030905.1 Candidatus Methanomethylicia archaeon
GTTCTCCTGTCTCTTCCATACTAGCACTTACAGGTGGTATGGTAGTTTATAGAAAGGGAGAAGGTTATATTACAGTGGAACATAAGGGTGACTATAGTATTATAATAGGTGTCTCCGATAGGGTTTTTGTAAATGTATTAAGAATTTGTAAGCAATATAATGGAAAGATGACGCCATTACAGTCATTAATTAAACATAGCATAGCTCATGCTACAATCGAAATTACTGAGTGTTTTAGGCGGGGTAATGTTAGAAAACTATATGAGACTTTAAATACATCATACATGCTTCAATCACTACTCTTTAAAGTACCTCCAAGGATTGATAGACTCATTTCATCCTGTAGAATTCTTGGAGCACATGCAGCAACACTTTCAGGTATTAATAGACAACATATAGTATGTTTAACCTATAAAGATAATGATAGATTAAAAAGATTCCTGAGTAAAAAAGGATTTCATACATTAGATGTTTCAATATCGGAAAATGGGCTTGTGACATATAAATGTTAGGAAATGCGTAAAATCATATTATCTATCATTGTGGTCTATGTTTCATACTAATAGGTATTTTTAAGATGAATGTGCTTAAACATTAAATAGCTTATTAGTAAAATAATTATCAACTATAATGGATGGCTTAAATATGAAAATGTATTTTAGGATACTCAGTGATTATAATGACTGTGGCTAATAATATTGAAGAGATAGTTCTGAAATATGCTCTTCAAAATGCCTATAAACATAATGGAAAGGCGCAGATTAAACCAGTAATTCAGAAGATCATGTCTGAACTTCCAAATCTTAGACCAGTCATCAAAACAATAATTCCAATAGTTGAGAAAATAATATTGAAAGTCAATTCCATGACATATGAGGATCAAGCAAAGCTTATAAGAGAACAATATCCAGATATGTTAGTAAAAGAAAAACCAAAGGAATATCATAAAACCTTACCTCCACTACCTAATATTGAAAAATATAAAACCATACGTACAAGATTTGCCCCAAACCCTGATGCTCCATTACATCTTGGAAATGCTCGCCCAATTATCTTATCTTATGAGTACGCTAAAATGTATAATGGGCAATTTATATTAAGATTTGAAGACACTGATCCTAAGACAAAACCACCGATTCTAGATGCTTACGAATGGATTAAATCCGATTTAAGATGGCTTGGTACAAAATGGGATGAGGAGTATTATCAAAGTGATCGCCTCCCAATATATTATCAGTTTTCTAAAATTCTAATTGAAAAGGGGGCTGCCTATGTATGTATGTGTAAAAAGGAAATTTTTCACGAATTTGTTAGTAAAAGTTATCCGTGTCCATGTAGGTCGCTTACATCGGAGGAACATTTAGAGAGATGGGATAAAATGCTTAATGGAACTTTTAAAGAAGGGGAAGCTGTCGTTAGAATAAAGACAGATTTAACTAATCCAAATCCTGCATTAAGAGACTGGCCAGCTTTGAGAATAATTAATACTGAAAAGTTTCCACATCCACGTACAGGATCGAGATATCATATTTGGCCACTATACAATTTCTCATGCAGTATAGATGATCATGAGATGCTGATAACACATATAATACGTGCAAAAGAACACATAATAAATACATTACGTCAACGCTATCTTTATACATATCTAGGTTGGAATTACCCTGAAACAATTCATCATGGTAGGATGAAAATTCAAGGAGTAATACTTAGTAAATCTAAAATTAAACTAGGAATTCAAAAAGGAGTTTTTAAAGGGTGGGATGATCCGAAGCTTGGAACTCTTATGGCACTAAGGCGTAGAGGCTTTTTACCTGAGACAATTAGGCAGATAATTATTGATATAGGTGTAAAGCCAATAGAATCATCAATAGACTGGACAAATATTTCAACAATAAATAGGAGGTTCTTAGATCCAAAAACTAAAAGAATATTCTTTATTGAAAACCCCATTAGAATTATCGTTTATAATGTCAATAAGGATTACGTATGTGAAATTCCATATCATCCTGAAAAATCTAATATGGGCTTTCGAACATATCAATTTAAGCGTGGAAGTATAGAAGTTTATATATCTCTCTCGGATGTAAGGATGCTTAAAGCTGGATCGAGCATTAGATTAATGAATCTATTTAATGTTAGGATCATCAATGTAAGCAGTAATAAAGTTGAAGCATTTCACTTAAGCGATGATCATGAAGAAGCTGTAAAATATAAGTACCCAATAATTCAATGGGTCCCAGTAAATGATAATGTAGATTCGTATATAGTCATGCCAGATGGACGAATAGTGCATGGACTATGTGAAGGCGTAAGTAGAACCCTTAATGTAGATGAAATTATACAGCTTGTAAGATTTGGCTTTGTAAGAGTTGATAATATAAAGCCAGATAAAGTTATTTTTTACTATACGCATAATTAATACTGTTAAGAAAGGTTTGTATTAGTGGTCTTTTAGGGTCTGTGAATTCTTAAATTGATGTACAGTATGTGAATGTCTTTAGGAAGAAAAATTACGCATTCTATATTGTGTCTAGAGGGGTTAAGAAGTCTTCTTAGGCATGGATTGGATGTCATTTAAAGCCTATGTCAATAGGTTTTACAGCTGGAGGATGGAAGGCTTAAGCCCTCTATCCTATCTCAAGGTAGTGCTTGTGAATTTGCTGTGGAAAATACTTAGCTTCAGAAAGCTTGTTGATACATTGCGCAGCAACCAGAATCTTATCTCAGATTTGATGAAGGAGATTTACTCTTAAGAGATGAATAGGTTCCGCGGGAGACTGACAGAGACTGAGTTAGATGAGAAAATTTTAGGAGGCTAGAGAACACTAATGGATGCAAAGTTAGATATAGGAGTAGACCTAAGGAACTGTAGAGTCCAGTACTACGATCTAATCAAAGCTTGAAGACAAAAGAGGTCCAAAAGAAACCAAACATTAGTCTCTCAGATCCAGGGGCAAGTGTTGGTAGGAGTAGAAGGAGGATCTTCTAGACTACGGACTCACTACAGCTTCAACTAGGATGGTGAATTGTCCTCAGCCTACGCTATTAGTCTGCAAACAAGAAACAACACCTCAAATCCTTAGCCTCAAAAGCTAAGAGAAAGTTTCTTAAAGTCAGCAGCGTGTGACAGTTAGTACAGCAGTCAGAGGCTAAGAGGATTAATCATGCTTGAGGAAGATATGCTTATAATACTAAAGAGAGGCAACGAGAGATGTTACCTGGGGACTTCTGGGTGAGCAGAAGTTCAGATGTTACGGAAAATCCTTAAAGAAGAGGATGGAAGGTAGTGGGGGTACTAAGCTGCTACTGTACCATGCAACGCCTAGCACACCCAAGCAAGAAATGCCTTCTCTGCATCTCAGCTAAATGCCAAATTTCACCTCAAAAACACGTCTAAAGCCCTCCAGGAAAAGCCTAAATAACATGATTAGAATCAGACCTGAAATATCATCACATCCTTAATACTTAAGTTAGCCATTGATATAGCTTCTAACTTTATAACCGAGTAAGCATTATTACGCTTGATATTCCAGTTTTCAACAGCTTCAAGAAGCAATCTAAAGCATCTAAACAAATCATCACTAAAGAAAATACCTCTCAAAACAAAATCTTACCTTAACAGCATCTACATAATTAGCTAAGCTTCACTAATAGGGAGTTATAAAAATCTAAAATGTTTCTTCTCATTAAGATTTAACTCTTCTATGGTTTAAGAGTAGATTTCGAAGTAATACTGAAACTGATTGATGAGTACTAAATACTTACTTCTCTATAAGTATGTTAGCACTCTTTCAAGTGTCTGTTTTTAACACAAATAACTCTTATACCTTTATGTTTTAACATTTGTCTAAGCTTTCTATCTCCTGTTACTACAATGCAATTGTTCTCTACTGCAAACTGATAGATGACCTCATCGACACTTGGCCCCCTTCTATTAAAGTTTATTACATGAAGTTTTTTGATTATAAAATCATAAGCTGCTAATGCGTTTAACTTTAACTTAATGCTTTTAGATTTTGTGAATTTGCTTATTTCCATTAACGTAACATTCAAAACAGCAGGAATGAATGGTTCCTTAATTATTTCTTCAAGCTCGGCAAAAATATTTAAGGGTTTTTTAATCATGTACAAAAGAATATTTGTATCAAACACTACTATTTTTCTACTGTGTCCAATCTTACTAAAATTGCTATGAATAATCATTGATTAGCTAAGACTCCAATTAATATTATTGAACTATAATACCATAACCAATTAGACGCCATCCACTACCTATTCGTCGGCTTATAGCTACCCTAGATTTAGATTCAGCACATATAGGTCTCTTTAAGTTTATTGTGGCAATCCCGCGATGTATTGAAGATACAATACCTAAAGTTACAGCGGTTCCTGAGTTTATCATAAGCAATTCATTAACCTTAAGATTTTCAATATTAAGTTGTTGTTTAGTTCCAACCATTCTTTCAAAGAGAACATACTCTATTGAAAATTCATTTAATACTGGTGGAAGTGTCCCTGGAGTTCCAGCAACATTTCCTACAAGAGCGTCTGCTTTGGTAAGTGATGGATCTAAAAGAGTAGAAACACCTATTAATCCTCCAGGTCTTGCTTGATCAATTTCAATATCTCCAGTCTTAAGATTTACTACTCTCGTAAATATTGGCTCATACTCGGTAGCTTTCCCTCTTTCAGACTTTAATCCAGGTCTAATCTCTATCTCATCACCAACTTTTAATATACCTTGAATTATTGTTCCACCTATAACTCCTCCTTTAAGATCTTTTGGCCTTGTTCCAGGTCTATTTACATCAAATGATCTAGCAATATACATTCTATATGGTTTTGATAGATCACGATTAGGGGTAGGTATGTATCTTTCAATAGCTTCTATCAATGCATCTATGTTAATTCTATGGATTGGAGCTACTGGTATTATTGGAGCGTTTTCAGCAATAGTATTTCTTACAAATGACTTTATTTGATTATAGTTTTCAATAATTTTCTCCCTTGAAATGACGTCAATTTTTGTCTGGGCAATAACAATTTTTTCAACGCCTATAATTTGAAGAGCAATTAAATGTTCAACAGTTTGCGGCTGAGGACAATGTCTCGTGGCATCGATAACAAGAATTGCCCCATCCATTAATGCAGCTCCTGAAAGCATTGTAGCCATGAGCATTTCATGGCCTGGACTGTCAACAAAACTGATTTTTCTTAAAATTACTGTTTTAGTATTACAATAACTACATACTTCATTAATCGTGTAGCATTGTGGAGGAGGACATATAGGACATTTTCTAAATACCGCATCTGCATATCCAAGTTTAATAGTCATTCCTCTTGCTAATTCTTCAGAATGTCTTGTTGTCCATACATTACTAAGTGCCCATACTAGAGTTGTTTTCCCATGATCAACATGCCCAGCAGTACCTATATTACAAATAGGCTGCAGAATTTCCTTCTTATACAATAGAGACACCTATTTAGTATCTAATTCTTCTGGATAAAGAATTTTCATATTTATTTGTACTATATCCTCTGTTATAGTATTTCCTCTGAAAAGCTTTCGTTTTCTCAATCCTTTTTTTTCAGAATGAAAACCAAACCCATTAGATACAAGTATCTTATACTTTCCTCCACCTTGAATACGGGGGTGCATTGGAAAGCCGCTCTTGTCACTTCCACCTGTTATCATTAACTTTACGTTTTGATAATCAAATAATGATCCATCAATGATGTCTCCTATTTTCAGGCCAATTAAAGCATTGGCTTTTACATTGGATACTGTTATCTGTTGCGTCTTTCCAGTTTTAATATCCGAAATGACAAGTTTAAATTCAGGCAATTTTTACACCTTATATTCCCCATAATGGATTTGACTTCTTTTTAATTTCCTTTAACTCCTCTATAAGTTTTATTGATAATTCGTCCAAATAGGATATAAATTTACTCCTTAAAATTTTTATGTGTTCTTCGGGAACGTCAACATATAGAATGTCTCCTTCTTTAACTTGTCTACCAACAATAATGTCACCCTTAATTGAAACAGCTACTTGAAGACCGGCTGATGCTTGATTTAACGATTTCCCTTTATCTTGGATCTGAAGTACTGTTCCTACATTTCTTCCATCCTTATCAATTATCCTATAACCAGGCTTAATTAAACCGCTAAGAATTTCAACACCAACTATTGCTGGATCACTTCTTCGAAATACATATCCAGGCATAATTTTTATCTTTCCAGGTTTAATAAGTTCCTCATATTCTCTTTGTAAGGCTCTTTGCTTACTCTCCTCACACCATTTAATGTATTTTTCAACAAGATTATATATAACATTATCCGAAAATATAGGTACACTAATGCTTTTAGCATAGTCCTCAGCATCAGGCAATATCTTAACATTAAAAGCTAAGATAACACCAAGACAAGGGTCTTGTTGTCTTACAAGAGCTGCCTCAACAACGTCTCTTCTATTTACATTTCCTACATCAGCTATTCTTATTGGAATTGATTTATTGCTAAGATAGAATATAAGAGCTTCGAGTGATCCTAAGGCATCCGTCTTTAAGACTATACCGTTTATTTGTTTTTCAATCTTAACACTTAAAACTTCTTCCTTAATAAGCTGAGTATACTTTAGAGCTTCAATTTCATCTGTAGCTACATAAAGAGGAGAACCTATCAAAGCCTCCTCTAAATTTGGGGCAACTATCTTAACCCCAGCAGCTGCGGTAACCTCATTTATAGCTCTAAATTTATCTTCAGGATCCCTCATTTCATCAAGCGGCTTAGGAACAAACAATGCACGAACTTTAGTTACTATAGGGTTTTTCAATCCACCTATAACTATCGTATCACCCCTTTTAAGGATTCCATCATGTATTATGACGTCAATAGTTGTGCCGAGACCTGGAGATTCGCGAAGCTCAAGAAGAACCCCTTTAGCAGGTCCTGAGGTAACTATAAGTCTATCCATAAGGTACTGTTGAACTAATCCTATTAATACCATAAGTAGTTCAGATATTCCCTCACCTGTTTTAGCACTAACAGGAATTATAGCTACTGTTCTCGTGAAGTCCTTTATTCTGTCAAATCTATCGGCTTTAAATCCTAGATGAAAGAACCTCTCTACAAGCTCATATATGTGCTTATCTAAGATTTCTTGAGCTTGGTGTGATTGAAATTTAAGGGATTCAATAAAAGAAAGAGTATTTTTAGATGCCCAGTATGGACATTTATCAAGTTTATTAGCTACAACAAGAAATGGAGTTTTCCTATCTTTAAGAATGTCTATACATTCATATGTTTGAGCTTCAAACCCCTTAATCAAATCTATAACTAGAATGACTATGTCTGCTATTGATCCTCCTCTCTTTCTTAAATTAACAAATGCCTCATGACCTGGGGTATCAATAATAAGGAGACCTGGAACTTTAATTTTAGCCTTTAAACTCTTTATTAATTGACCACATATAGTTTCAATTGTAGGTGTTGGAAAGAAAGTCGCGCCAATATGTTGAGTTATTCCTCCAGCTTCTCTTAGCGCTACACTTGTCCCTCTAATTTTATCTAGTAGGGTTGTTTTACCGACATCTACATGACCTAGTACAGCTACTATTGGTTGCCTTACATACTCCTTATGAGACAAGGACATCACCTAATTAATTCATGAATAATTTTATTAATATAAATGCTTTATGGTTTGATGTATTGATACTGTCAAGTTAGTATATGTGAATTTGTATAGTTAATGACTTAACTTAACAATATCTGATTTATTTTTCTGTTTGTTTAGCTTTGTGGTTTAGTATTTATTTCTCGCGTCCATAAGTAATACAATTATAGATTACTAAGGTTTCTCGTATTCTATATGAAATTGAATTACGAATTTCAGAATTAAGCAGCAAAGCATTTGTTTATGAATTGGAGAATTGTTGATGAGAAGCTTATTAGGGTGTGGTGGGGTGTTTTTAGCCTAGATTTCTCGATGGTTATGATTGTAAGCCTAGATTTATGAATTATGGTGAGGTTAACGACTTTTAAGCTTAGAGGAGATGTATTAAGTTCTATGTTGCATGATACTTGCTTAATGTCTATAGGAGCTTGAAGAATTTACTACTTAATAGACTTAATCTAGTGCTTAACATATCTCCGTACTTGAGGATTCTAGTAAGTTCATCACTGTAGCTGTAATTTAAGTAGTGTAAGTATTCATAGATTTGATGAGTTATGTGACATGGAAGAGGATGAGGTACATTAAGATGTGCTTCGCTATATGTTAAACTAAGAGCCATAAAGCTACAGCTAATAATGTTATGATTTAAAACTACAAATTCTCAATATGCATTTAAGTGTAGAATTATCTCTGAGATGGTTATGGATTGATCTTACGATAAAAACTAATTCTATACATTACTGAAGGAATACTTACTGAACCAACAGCCTCCACAACATTGACTGCTCTTGAAAAATTACGTGAAGCACATCATAGATAAAAGTAATAAGATAGTATGTATGTTCCAAGTAGGGAAATTAAAGGCAGTTAAGGAGGGCTTAACATACTACTAGAGAGGAAAGTTTTAGATCGCCCTACTGCTAAAGCTATTAAAAATCTTAAATAAAATTCAACAAAAGGTAATGTTAGGTACATGTAAATATTGAGTTACATAATGAATTAGTACATGAGGATTTATACACAGGATTTAGATATAAAAGATTTGGATTAAGAGATAAAGTAATAACTGTTGATTAAAAAATTCAAGGTGAGTAAGAATTACTGAGCTGCATACACATATAGGATCTCAAATAGTTACTCTAGGTACGTTTAGAAAATGTTTAATAAACTTACTGAAGAAATCTCTTCTAAAATTAAGAGTAGATGCAATATCAATATGAAAAATAAATTCTTGTGAGGAAGTAGCAAGTTAACTACATTAAAAAAGATTCAAGTCATTGATTATAGTGAATTTTACTGTTTCCAATATGGAAATGCAGGCTGAAGCTTTAGCTGATCTTATTTTAAGGGAGATTAGAATGAAAACCTATATTTGAAGTTGGACGCTGGTTAACAGCTCCGACAATGTAAGAAGAATAACTTGCGACTCAGAAGATGTATTTACATTCTATAGAAATAGAACTGGACTGTGAAAGTTTTTTAAACTAATGTTGAAGTATTTTTAGCAGTTTAAATACTTGGGCGTATTAATTACTACTAAGTAATAATTATAACTGCTTAACCTAAATCTAAGTTAATTGTCATTAATGATCCGGCCTCATAATCACTGATTAATCACTCACTTTAATAGTCTGTAAGAACTGAGTTATAGGGGTTCTTAGTAGTAAAGTGTTTTACTCTAACACCTTACTTAAACTTATAGCATATTAATAATTCTCCAATTGACTTGCGTCCTTTCTAATTACAAACTCCACAAAAACTACATGTAGTAGGACATGGTTGAGTAAACAGTGCCGACCTCATTTTATCATATTCTGCTTTTAGGAAATTAATAGAAACACCATTATCAATGACACTAAATAAAGGGTTTTCATCGACATTAGTGGTTAGCATCCTTGAATAATCATAAATATTTAGCTTTAGTTTTCTAATTAATGACTGCCAATTTACTAAATCACTAGCTAAAACGTTAGTAGCCAGTAACTCTGATAATTCAGAAGTACCTAATGATAATATATGTTCTAAACAACCCATAAACCATGACTTTATATTAACACTTATCCTTTTACCTTTTAGGGATTTTAATATTTTAGTCTTTTCAAGATATTCTCTTCTATCTACATAAGGAAACCACTGCATTGGTGTATAGGGCTTAGGAATTAAAGGATTAATGCTTAATTTTAGCAATCCTTTAAAATTTTCTAAGATCTTACTAGAAATAGTGTTAATAGTTTCTATGTCTTTAGTAGATTCATTTGGCAACCCGATCATGAAGTACATTTTTAAACTTGGAACATTGTTTCTTTGAAATAATTCAGCAATACTTAATATGAGAGAGTTAGGAATAGGTTTATTAATCAAAGCTCTTAGAAGATTTGATCCACTTTCAGGAGCTATTGTAATAGTTTTTTGACTTCCTTTTAGTAAGAAACTTATGATGTCCTCATCTAGAACATCAACTCTAAGCGACGGAGTTGAAAAAGATAGACCCTTTGACAATGTAAGTTCACATATTTCCTTAAATTTTGGATGGTCAGATGCTGAAGTGCCAACTAAAGTGATTTTGTTAATTTTATGATTTTCAATAGCTTCATCAATTATTTTTTCAATTTTTCTAATAGATCTATAACGTGGAGGACGATATATATAACCTGAAAGGCAAAATCGACATCCGCGTCCACATCCTCTTGAAATCTCAAGTAAGAATGAGTTGCTAAATATTGGTTTTGTTGATTTATCATATATTCTGGTTAGTACCTGAATTGTCGGATAGAAAGCATCATCAATATTTTCAACCCAGACTCTCTTAGTTTTATTTCCGACTTCTGGTAAGTAAAGTCCAGTTATGGATGAAAAATCAAGAAAATCACGTTTAATATTCTTTAATGATAAAGCTTTCTCAATAAACTTAGGGACCAATACCTCAGCTTCACCTATGAAGAAAATATCTATAAAGTTTGATAAGGGAAGAGGGTTTTCTATTACACAAGGACCACCAGCAATAATAATTGGATGACTAACATCTCTCCTTTTCCTATCTACTGGTATCTTTGAATTAATTAAAATTTTAAACATGTTTATGTAATCAAGCTCAAATTGTAAGGTAAATGCTACAATGTCGAATTTAGATAATGGTAACTGAGACTCAAGAGATAAAGTAGTCTCCAGGAAAAATCTTTCACATACCACATTTTCATAGCTGTTAAAAAGGTTATAGATATAATGCAATGCTAAACATGACATGCCAACCCTATATTGATTTGGATAGCATAAAGCAACTCTTAAATCAGTCCTCCCAATATTTTTCTTTACTACATTATCCTCTTTTACTATCTTCACTAAACAATCACATTATCAACTATAATTGATGAGTTGATGTAAGATTTAAAAAATAAAAGTTTTACGGCTTTAGTTAAGTATACTTAAAATATTTTTTCTAAAGAATCTATTCCTTCATACTTCAAAATGACTATATTGCTAGACTTAATGGACAATAGACAGATTTATTAGCTAATATACTATACACTGGCTCTGATAAATTTCAAGATGTTCAGGCTCTTCACACATCATGCGTATTATCATATGTATGATGCTGTCATCTCAGTTCTTATTAAAATTGAGATTATTAACTAGTTAAACACTTATTTAATGATAACTAGAATTTAAATATACTAAAGCTGTTTTCTCTTATTTATTAAGTCTAATTTAGGGTTTAAGCATAAACTAAGACAAGAAGCCATATTTACGATAATTAATCTACTTAAGCCTCAACTTGAAGCATGTAGTTTAATAACCTTGCTCTTTTGAACTTCAACTCTTCTAAGAGGATATATCTTACGTGCTTCATTGGTTATTTCAGATGCTATTTTTCCTAGAATCATTTGCTGCACAAATTCATCTACACTGCATTGTTGAGATTTCTGATAAATAATATTTATCATGATTCTTCTTATAGCTCTTTTCTGTGATGTTTGACAACGATGTGTAGTTACGGCCATACATGTAACTCTTAACTTCCAGCCATCCTTTGTTTCAATCGAAGTTATTTCACGTATAAGACTTACACCTCTTCGAATTAAATGTCTTACATAATCTCTTGTGAGTTCATGGCCATAAAATACAGTATAAGCCTTAATACTATCAACTTTAATTACTCTAAACCTTAATTTTATATGCACCTGCGAAATGTCATTAGTAATATTGTACAATGTTGTTTCAACTGTTCTACCAATTATACTTGTTTCTTTATTTGCGATTATTTTACCTATTTCAACGAGACCAAAATATGGTGGAGCAAATACTGTATATTGCACTTTAGCCGCTTTCTTTTTAGTTGTCACTTGATTACACCTTAATATCTTCAATAGGGCTTACTTATATATTTTTAACTATTTGGTTGGTCATGTTTAGTTGGGTGTTGGGTATTGTCTTTTGATGGTGTTTTGAGTTTAAGCTATTTTGTTCTTTTTTATGGTATTGGGATTTTTCTAGGGTATTAGCATGGGGTGGTATCAAGATTTTGGGGCTTAATGACTTTAATG
>CALHIW010000080.1 GCA_938030905.1 Candidatus Methanomethylicia archaeon
GAGTAAAGCATGGTTGCTCTACCCGACCACGCTTCAAACCCTCCCCAGAAACAATACAGTCCCCAACCAGATGCTTTAGATGGCTATGGACTATTCAACATACAAAGCCAAACCTATCCATAAGCTTACCTAGACTTAAAACCCTCCCCACCAAGCAACCACCAAAAACCTAAAACCCAAACCACAATCACCAGAAATATTTAGCCTATTCAAATCTAGTTTAAAGATAAGTTCATAGAGAAACAGTAGTTATTAGTGGGTTACCGTTTAGAGTTGAAAATAGAGTATATGTTATACTAGTAAAAAACTTAAAGCCCTATGGGAGAAGCTGAAGCTTGGAAGAAGCTGGCTTATTAGGGAGGAATTGGAAAAGATACTCTAAAAGCATTAAATGACTACAATATCTTTAAATAGCAATATTATGAGGTTATTGAGGTAGTATAGGCATTGAGTATTAATGTAGGATCATTAGGAGGTGGAACTATTATAAATAATTCAACAATACATTAATGATTCAGGTATAACTCTTATTTTCACGAAGAGTATAGCTAGAGTAGAGGAAATAGCTAGGAGACTAAGAAATAACTTACCAGATAACCTAAAAGACTGTATTGCAGCTCATCACCACTTGCTGTTAAAGAATTTAAGAAGAAAAAATAGAATAAAGGAGGAAGCTAGGTAGAATTAGGATACTGATTCACCGAGAACTTTAAGTCAGGGAATTGATACTGAAGATATTGTAAGAATGGTTCACATAGGACTATTTGAAAGCCTTAAGAGTTCTACAAGAGAGGGGGCATAAAGGTAGAAGGGGGAAATATTGAATTCTCCGAAACCATAACTCTACCAGGTAGCAAATAGAATAGAGAAACTCTCTAGAAGTGTAAAAATCGTTAAAATCATGACTCCAACCACCATTAGAAAGATGATTATATACCCTAATAACAAATACATAACACTATTTGAAGCATTATCAGAATACTTAATCTCCAAAATTCAAACATAAGCTTAGCTTAGAGGATATAGATTTCTTGAAGATATGGGTTTAATACATAAGGGTGAGCTTACAATAAAGGGTAAAGGAACATGGATAAATCTAAACTTTTATGAGTTTGCAACCACCCTAAGGTATTAATAGGGTTATAGTTTAGTAATGATGGAGAACACTATCTAGAAGAAATATTGCACTGTGATCTTGCTGAGAAGTTTCAGCCAGAAGATATATACTATACACCTGATAGAATTGTTACTGAACATAGAATTGGTAGAAGAACTGTAACAGCAGTTATTGAGGAAAAGATTAGTGAAAAAGCATTATGGAGAAGGAATCAACTAGCTCAAGCCTTAGAGGAATACGAAGAAGCGAAGATTAAATGGGGTAAGGAACCATCAATAATTAGAGGCTATATTCATGGTAGAATACATTCAGAGGTTATGTATGTAGTCCATCCTCCTAGAGAAGAGGATTTGGAAGATATATTAAGATACCTAAATAGAGTTATCTGGAGAGTTATAAGTAGTAAATCGAGAATTAGAAGAGTAATGATAAAAACCCTAACATTTAGAGATTATAAACCATATTAGTTCCAACAGCAACTTATGGTAAATACTTCGACTTCACTTATGGATTACTCCACGAGCTTAAACCAGATGAAGACCCAACACTACTAAGAATAGGATTAGCATTGATAATGATTGTATTAAGGAAGAAACTAAAAATACTGTTTGAAACTATAATGTATGATTTAAGTAAGATTAGGAAGGGAAAGCTTATGGGCTTACATGAACCTGAAAGTACAGGGTTGATAGAGTATGGATTGGCTTAATGTTAAGAGGATTGTTGAAGAATATGAGCCTGAAGATCTAGATGGGGTTTTAATAAAGTTATTTGACAAGTATGCATACTTAGACTTTATAACTTAAGAATTTAACTGGGAGCAAATTAAGAGAGCATCATTAAAAGCCATAGATTATATACTGGTTCAAGGAAAGAATAATCATAAAATTTAAAGACCTAGAATTAGCAATTCCAAACCGTCAAAGCATTAAGGAAGACATCAATAGATGTAAACTATGTACCGCTAATTGAGGATGCGAATACAGGACTTATAAGTATAGGATTATTCAATGGTGAGTGTGAAACATCAATAATAATAGGTAAAGACCTCAACCGCTTAGAGGATACGTATCAGCTTGATAGAGAATTTCAAAAATAGTAATGAAGACTATACAGTACTAATATATGATTGGAGCTTGCGGTTTGAATGAGGCTGAATTGTTGAGGGTGAACTCCTATACAGTACTAATATATGATTGGAGCTTAACACTTAAGACACTATTAAATTCAGGATTAAAAACATTAAACCTCATACTGAGGTCTTTACAAACAGAGAGAAAATCATTGATGTGAAGAAAAACATAATAGAAATCTAAATGTCCAGCCAGTCACTCTAGGAGATTGAAAAAGCTATAGGTATAAATAGGGAGGTAACATAGAGGATTTAAGATTTGAAGTTGAAAACTCAATAAGGAAAATAACTGAAAACCCCCAAGGTGAATGGAAAGGTATATAGAATATCTTGGAGAAAAACTTAAAGGCATTAATTAGAAAACTGCAAATCAATATATATTCTTTACCTTGCACTAGAGGAATATAGAAAACCCTAAATTAGCAACCTAACTTTACTACGTAATTTCATCAACTCTATCGGGATACCCTACATATATACGCTTAGCAAGACCTACAAATAAACCACATTCAACCACACCAGCTATAGAGTTTATCCTATATTCTAACTCCTCAGGACCGTTTATTACACCAAAGTAGGCATCAATTATAAAGTTTCCATTATCAGTTAGTATTGGACCATCCTTATATTTCCCTCCACCTCTTAGAGATGGTTTACCATTAATCTTCTCAATTCTCTTCATAACATAACGCCAAGCATATGGAAGAACCTCAATCGGTACAGGTTTCTTCTCACCAATTCTACTTGAAAGCTTGCTGTAGTCTACTATTACAATATATTCCTTAGCCATAGATGCTACTACCTTCTCTCTTGTTAGGGCTGCACCACCACCCTTTATCAATGCCATTCTACCATCAACCTCATCAGCTCCATCAACGGCTAAATCTATACAGCTAAATGATTCAAGAGGAAGTACATTTAAGCCAATATCTACAGCTAAATGCTCAGATTGGTAGGAGGTAGCTACACATTTAATATCTAGTCCCTTATCCTTAACCATTTTTGCTAAAAGCTTAATAAACACAGCTACTGTTGACCCTGTACCAAGACCTAAAACAATACCATTTCTTACATGGCTTAAAGCTTTTTGAGAAGCTTTAAGCCTACAAATATCTAACATCCTCATAACCATATTTAAACATACAAATATATATGTTTGGCTCTCTGAACCCTAAATATGATTAAATTAATAGCTTAAACTCACAAGACGTATATGCTTATAACATTATAGAAATCTATTGGTTAAACCATATGGAGAACCATACTTTTTAACGTTCTCAATAATCTGTCTAATAGGTTCAGGTATTAGCTTAATACTATGTATACTCTCTCTAAGTTTAAGAATCATTTCCGGAGTATCTATGTTCATTGGGCATTTAACCTTACATCTTCCACATAGAGTACATGTAAACGCTATTAGAGATGCGTAGTGAAGCTCTCTATCTATGAAGGCCGTCCATATAGCTCCTACCCCTCCAAAATATGTATATCCAAAGTTGCCTGCTACAAGTTGATATATTGGACACTCGTAGAGACACGCTCCACATCTTATACAATACAATGCTTGACTGAATAATGGATCTCTAGCGACCTCACTTCTACCATTATCTAGAAGTATAATATGAACTTCTCTCGGTCCATGTACACCTAGAACCTGCGTCTTCTCAATATCGCCGGTTTTACTTGGACCGGAAATTATTGAGACAAAGCTTGGCATATAATAGCTTGCATATCTACTTACAACCTCAACCAGTATTGTTGCATCAATGAGTGTTGGAAGAATTTTCTCTAATCCAGCAATAACAACGTATTTTGGGGGTGTATTGGAAACATATCTTGCATTTCCCTCATTCTCAATAAGCACTATAGATCCTGTATTTGCAACAATAGCGTTAGCACCACTAATTCCAATATCTGCTTTGAAGAATTTATCTCTTAGAAAGCTTCGGGCAAACATAGTTAGTTTAGGTATATCTGGTGGTAGGTTTTCACCAGATATCTTTGAGAATAATTCAGCAACTTTCTCTTTAGGAACATGGATTGCTGGACTTAAAATATGCATTGGCTTCGAGTCTAAAAGCTGTATTATTAGCTCACCAAGATCAGTTTCATAGACAATATTCCCTTTAAGTTTAAGATTGTAGTTTAGATTTAGCTCTTCAGATGTTATTGACTTGGACTTTACAATCATCTTACCTGAACCAATAACTTCATCTATAATCTTCAATGCATCATTAATGCTTTTAGCATAGTATGCATAGCTATTATTAGACTCTATAGACTCCATGGTCTGCTTAACATAGCTCTCAAGATTTGATAGAACATGCTTCTTAACCTCTATAAGTCTTAAACGCTTATCTTCAACGTCACTATAGCGTTTAAGAGCTTTATCCCTATTAATCCTGAAGGAGTCAACAGCTCTTCTTAAAGCAGCTCTGATAAAGCTATTATCCATAGCCTCATATAGCCTTAACTTATAAGTCTGGAAGACATTATCAAACATTATAAGACACCTAGAGCCATACCTAATATATGAATAATATCATATACCTTAATATTTAGACTATAAATTGAGGCAGCATCCTTAAAGTTAAGGTAGCAGAAGGGACATGAAGAAACTATAGCATCAACATCTTGAGGGAGCTCTCTTAAAATCTTTTCATAAGCAACCTCAACAGCTAAACTTGGAAAAATAGCTTTAACTAATCCTCCACCACCACAACATGTTGAAGATTCTCTATTAAGTTTAAACTCGGAGAGGCTTAATCCGGGTATTCTCCTTAATAATTCTCTAGGCTCCTCAGCAACTCTACAACGTATAAGTTCACATGGATCATGATATACAGCTCTTAAATCAACCTTATGTGGAAAGCTACTAAACCCTAAATCTAAAATAAACTGTGATAAATGCTTAACCATGAATCCACTATAGTACTCCCTAAAAACCCTAAAACATCCAGCACAGCTAGTAATTACTACTACATTTCTGAGGTAGTCAGTATTACTTCTAATAACCTCTCTAAAACTCTCACTATCTCCTGAAAGAAGTAAGGGCATACCACAACATCTACCACCTAAATCAATCCATTCAATACCTAAATACTTTAGAATCTTAATCAATGGTTCTTTCAACTCACTACTATACTTCTCCAAAGTGCAGCCTGGAAATACAGCAAACATTTCGAATCCCATTTATTTCAGCAAATATACTTATAAATACTCCTATAGTAACTAGGTAAAAAATTCAAAGTTTGACATGTATAAACGTATAAATTATATTTTGAATTGTTAGAGGTATTGGGATTATAGAATGCTTTTAAATCTATCCCTATATTCAACATACTTCTTAATTGCTATTAGGGATTTAGCAGCATCTTCAGGCATGAAGTATACAGGTATTTTAGCTTCTCCAAGCCTTTTAAAGGCTTCCTCAATATCACTCCTCATAAAACTCCAGACAATAATAAAGGGCTTCCAAACATCATTTTTCAACCTTATCATTAAATCCGTAAATTCACCAACTCTAAAAAGTCCTGGAGCACCTATAATAACAGCATCTACACCTCCATCCTCCATAACTATTTTCACACATTCGCTATAGAGCTTAATATCTTCAACAACTGCAAGCGTCATATCTATAGGATTTGAAACACTAGCAAACCATGGTAGAGCCTCTCTTAACCTCCTTCTTGTCTCCATGCATAGCTCAGGTATTCTAAACCCTACAGCTTCACATGCATCAACAATACTTACACCAACACCCCCAGGACCTGTAACTACAGCAATATTAATACCTCTAAAATCTGGAATTGTTAGTGAAGCTATAATATAGTTTACAAGATTTCTTAAGCTATAAGCTCTTATAGCACCTACCTGCTTGAAAACAGCATTATATATCTCATCAGAGCCGGCGAGAGCACCAGTATGTGAGTAAACAGCTTTTCTACCTGACTCATGTATTCCAGCCTTCCATAAAACTAGAGGTTTTAAGGGTGAAACTCTCCGGGCAACATTAATAAATTTTCTAGGATTTCTTATCTGCTCAATATATCCTCCAATAACACATGTTGTATCGTCACCCTCAAGATATTCAAGATAATCTACAAATTTTAAATCACACTCATTACCTGAACTTACAATCTTTGATAGTCCATATCCTCTACTAGATAGTAATGATGCAAAGGCAATACCTAATCCTCCACTCTGAGAGATAAATGATGTTTCACCTTTAATTCTTGGTAAGTCTGGAGCGTATGATACTCCAGAGTATGAACAGTAAATACCCATACAGTTTGGACCTATAATTCTAGTACTAGATCCATTAATAGCTTTAACAAGCTCAGCCTCTAGAGCAGCACCCTTCTCACCAGCTTCACTAAAACCAGCAGTTACAATAACAACTCCCTTAACCCCCTTTAAAACACAAGCCTTAAGAGAATTTAAAATCATATATGTGGGTATTGTAATAATAGCTAAATCAATACTTTCAGGTATGCTTAAAACATCTGGATAACATTTAAATCCTAAGATTTCACTATAGTTCGGGTTGACAGGATATATTCTTCCATTAAAGTTAGATTCAACTAAAGCCTTCAAAGCAATGTTTCCAGGCCTATTGGGATTTGGAGAAGCCCCAATAACAGCAATACTCTCCGGGTAAAATATTGGGTTAAGATTCATAATTAATACACGAATAGCATTCAAAAGAAATAGCTAATAAATTTTACATAGTATGAAGACTAACTAGTTGTTAGTTAACAATAAATAATTGTATCCTATAGTAAACCCATGACTTTAAAGTCTAGATATGTATATAGAGGTAAAATCATTAATGTTAGAGTGGATGAATTTGAAACTGTTGGTAGGCAGTATATGAAGGAAATAGTTGAGCATCCTGGAGCAGTAGCAATTATACCTATTTTGGATGATGGAAAAATCATAATGATTAAACAATACAGGTATGCTGTTAAACGTGAACTTATTGAGATCCCAGCAGGAACAATAGAAAACGGAGAGAAACCTGAGGAATGCGCTTATAGAGAGTTAATAGAGGAAACAGGCTACATTGCAGGTGAAATATTTAAAATTGCTGAATTCTACCTTGCGCCTGGATATAGTGAGGAAGTTTTATATCTATTTATAGCTAGAAAGCTTGTAAAAAGGGGGGAGGCTAGGCTAGAAATAGATGAAAAAATAGGTGACGTAATTGTCGTTAGCCTTAATGAAGCTATTGAAATGGTGGGAAGAGGAGAAATAAGGGATGCAAAAACAATATGTGCATTATACTATCTACTACTAAATAAATTTAAACATTAGTAAACTCTATTACCTTATGTAGTTGCTCCTCCAACTGATTGTTGAGATTTAAAATTTCACCATTAACTCTCTTCACTACCTTAATACTAGGGTTATCTATTAATTCACCTATTATTGATGACTCAATACCTTCATCCATTAAATCCTTAACAATAGATTCAGCATAGTTTCTTTCTACAGCTATTAAAAGAGCTCCAGAGCCTATAAGCATAAGTGGATCTATTTTAAGAGCTTTACATATTTCAGCTGTTTCACGCTTTATTATCATTTTATCCTCATAGGCTATAACTCCAAGATTAGATGCTAAAGCCATCTCCTGAATACATGTAGCAACACCGCCTTCGGTAACATCATGCATTGCTGTAACCCTACCTGAACCTACAGCTTTTAAAGCCTCCTTAACAATACTTATATGATTAAGGAGCCTTTTCCCACTTTCAACAATATCTAAACCAACAAGATTCTTTAACTTATGCTCAAGCTCATAGGATAGTATGGCTGTTCCCTCAACTCCACATCCCTTCGTTAGGATAAGCTTATCTCCAGCTCTACCACCACCAGTTTTAACAAAGCTTTTCTTCAATCCCTCACCAATAACAGTACATATAATTACTGGTCTTGAAAACCCTAATGTAACCTCAGTATGTCCACCAATCACTGTTAAACCTATATACCTACATGCACGATCAATATCTCTCATAATATCTTCAAGATCACTCAGTAAACACCCTTCAGGTAAAAGTAATGTTAGTGAAAGCCAACGTGGACTAATACCTCTAGAAGCTACATCATTAGCAGCTATATTAACAGCAATCCACCCAATATGTTTAACAGCACCAGTTATAGGATCACTATGCACAGCAAGAATGTAATCACCAAGATCAATTATAGCTGCATCCTCACCAATGGATGGGCCAACAAGAACTCTACAATCCTCAACACCAAGATACTTATAAACAACATCTCTAATAATACTTAGTGGCAGCTTACCAATATTTAACCTCAAGTGAAACACCATTAACCTACCTTCAAAGCCCTTATTAAGGGTTTTGAAAGTACTACAGCTATAGATAATCCAACTATTACTTGAGCTATATTAAATGGAACCTCTACAATGGAAGCCCAGCCATACCCTAGAATATAGAACTCATAGAAGAAGTAGCCTAAAACCATTAATGAACCCCCAGCTAAACAGCTAAGAACTATAACCCATGTTACAGGTTCAACATTAAACCCAAGATATAGGAGAGATAGAAATATAGCTATTGAAAGTGTAAGCCATGCATACCATGGAAAGCTAAGGCTTAAAGTTGATAATGGTTGAACAACTCCAAAACCTAAACTGTTAAAGTTAAGCTCCAATACATCACCATAATAGATTAAACTCGCTGTAAGAAGTATTAGTGATGGAATAATTGAAAACGTAAACACAATAGTTCGATGAGAAACTCTAATTAGCGATTTAAGCTTCCTATAAATTAATCCAACAATAAAACCCTCAACAGATTTAATTATAAAAGTACCTGGAGCAAAATAGTAATACCCTGAAAACACATCAGCTAAAGATGAGCCGAAACCACCAGCAAATCCACCTAAATATGGCCCAAGAAGAATAGCTGATAGATAAACCATAGCTTCACCAATATTAAAATACCCTCTAGTTGCTGGAATATATATCTGAATAGTTAAGGTTAAAATCATGGTTAAAGCGGCGAATAAAGCTACTAAAGGTATCTTCAATGTTTTTCTCAATTCAAACACCAACTTGTATACAAGCATAAGCTTAAATATTTTTTGTTCAATTGATGGATTAATTTCATAACTGCCCTGCTTTAATCATTAAAATACTAGAAAACAGTACCAGTGTTAAAGCTTTTAAGTAGAGTGTCTAAATAACTATAGTTAAACCTAATGAATTAAGGGTACGCTGCTGAAAAATGATGAGCTAGCCCTTTAATGAGGGGAAACTTAAATCCTCCTAACTCTTCCAGTAAGTAGATTAACAATTTTAGGTAGTAAAGTTATAGGTTCATCAATTATAGCTGCTTTAGGATCTGTAAGCTACATGGTAGGCTTCAGATACTACATGAATTCATTCATAAAGTATACATTATAGCAGCTAGATACTT
>CALHIW010000081.1 GCA_938030905.1 Candidatus Methanomethylicia archaeon
AGTGAGTGGAACACTCTAGTAGTAAAATTAGCTACAACACCCCTAATAATCAATTAAATCCTTAAACGAAACACAATCCAACACAATTAAGAAACAGCAACAAACACATAAACATCCAGCTAAAAGTTAGGACCCATTTAATACAAAATACTATTTCTACAATATCAATATCAATCTTAATTATCTTATAACTTGAGCGTGAGGTATTCCATTAATAAATATCACAGATTCTTTTAGTATTAGTCCCTCGCTAATTGCAGCATTGACTATTTTTTCTCCAACAATGTTAGCAATTGTTGCTTTCTTTAGTCTTTCTAGTCCATATTCTAATGAAACTTTAGTATTGCCATAAAAAGAATCTTTAATATCTATTGTTAACTCCCCCTCATTAAATTTTTTACCAATAAGTTCAGAATCACATATAGCAACAATAAGTTTCATCCCAATTTTCCATTCTTTAATATAAATTTCAGCTTGATTTTCATCTTTTGATTTAACATTTATAAACATAAAAAGCCCTCTTACACAGCTGTATTATGTAGTGTAGTATTGCAGCTATATATACTTAACTTCATGATTAAGCATCTTGCGAACTTAAGCTTATTTTATTACCTCCATTTTAATATTGTTTCTATGAGTTTTTAGCATTTACCCATCATTAATCCATGTTATTTAGCATATATACTACTGCTAGCATTCATAGTATAGATACGTAGTTAAGTCTCTTATACCTCTCAAGCTCTCTACGAAGTCTAAGGCTTCCTCTTTGATGAGAGTACCGAAGGGGCTGGTATATCTATAAGAGACTGAATAGATCGTATGAGGTCTAAACTAAAATACATGGAGGAGACTAAAGATAGAGTTATAAGAGTATTTTTAAGACTTCTAAGGGGTTATCTAATATTTGAAAATGAGATGTGAGTTGAGTATAATCCATTTATAACATCAAAATTAATACCTAAAAACAGTATAAATAGAAGTAGGGTTGCAGGAAAAATGGAGGATTTAACATATTCATAACAAGCTATATCTACTGGAAGATGGTGCTCGACATATTTAATGGAAGTGTAAAGTCCAGAGCATGTAAGCTACATACCAACATGCTGAAGATAAGTACAAGAAGCCTATTAGTAATGATAACTTAATCATGCATAGGAGTAGAATACTATGAGATTTATAGATAATAATGAGGGAAATTTAGAGCTATTCTACCATTAAAATACCCATTAACACTAAATAGTGTGATAACCCATAACAGAGCATTGAGATATGGATGTACTTAACAGGTACCACAAAGAATTCAGAAAGCTACTTAACAACATGTTGCATTATTCTCTCCATAAGCTTCCATAAGCTTCTAACTATGTTATACTGTTTTGAAACGATTTGGCAAGCATGTGTCTGTCAGATTATGTTAGGATTAAGACTACAACTTAACAAAAATTACATAAGATACTATAGTGCTATGAACAACATATCAAAAGATTAGTCTATATGTTTTAATAATTTAAAATAATTAGGTATATCGCTTTTACCGGCAAGTTCAGATGCAAACTTTGCTATATGTGGTAAGTACTTTTCCAGTATTAATAAACGACGTTTTTTTATCTCCATTTTCGCTTTACGCATTAAATATGCTCTTAATCGTTTACCACAATTCTTTAAAGCCCATTCAATTTCATATTCAATTTCAGGTCTGTCAGCAATATACTCTTTACCTATTGTTTTATATGGTATTTTTGTTGAACATATATGTATAAAGAATGCTATAGGGTCCTTTTCAATATCCACTCTGTACCGCCACCATTTTATTTTTTTAATAACTTTCATAGAAACATCATTGTAAGCATCATAAAGAAGCGGGATCTTATTTGCAAATCTAAATAAATTTATATCGCCAGGACATTGTGGAGAGCTAACATTACCACCATATGCTATTGCAGCCTCAACTATGAAGGGGTGTCCTTCATAAACTGATGGGGGTCTAGTAACTGCAACGACAAACTCTGGATTAAACTCTTTCTTAATGCCCTTAATCAGTAAATCAGTACCTATTGTGGATAAGCATTTAGCATCTGGAGGAAGAAAGAATTTATAATTTCTCATCGCCTGGCCTAAATGGAGTATTTCATCAGAAACTAAACTTTTAGGTGAACGGCTAGGATCTACATTTACATGCTTAAGAAATTTCACAGCTGTTCTTTTGCCAACTCTATGAAAATGTTTTTGTAAAAACTCAATCATAGATTTCGCTTTAGTCTCACTTATAAGTCTACTTAGAGTCTCCGTATCAACCCCGTTTGGATGAGGTAATACTTCAATGGGGGGTTTAGGTAAGATTTTTGTTGATCTACTAAATAGATATAGAACGCCATCAGGGTCTATGAACGTTAGATTTAGATAAGGAAGTATTGTTGCTGTTAATTTAAGATATTCTATGATTCTTTGTTTAGCTCTTGTATAATCTCCCTCAAATCTAAATTCAATAATAGTTCCATGATTATGAGATGGGTTTGGAAATGATCTTCTACTTTTAACTATAGGTTTATTGCTTTGAATATCAATCATTAATTTAAATAAATACCAGTCCTCAACTCCAGTACTTGATATGATTGTGACTGGAAAATGAGTTGTTATCTGCCCATAAAGTATTGCCATTTTACCACCCATGCCAAATGTTCCTCTCGTCTGTCTTAGTACATATTTACTCGAATACAGTATTTGGCCGAATGCCGGTGGAATGTGATCGAAAGGAATACCGCAACCATTGTCTTGGACATGTATTTCATATACATTAGGTGTAGTAGGGACTTTTCTTAAACGAATATATATTTCAGGAATTATCTTATGAGTTTCACATGCATCTAAACTATTTTCAACAAGTTCCCTAATAATCATATATGTAGCCTTAGCTGGATTATCAAACCCAGCAATCTCTCTATTTTTATAGAAAAAATCTGCTGGAGATATTGATTTAAATTTTTCAATGGACACACCTATCACATCAATATATGAGCTTTACGTTTAATGAATTTATATACGCTTCTATGTTCAACCCCATTAATTAACTTAATTATGGCATCTCTTGCTAACATCGCATTTTCATACTTACCTACAATGACTACAGCATTATTTATATCATCTACAGCAATGAATGTTTTTGTTAACTCCTCTATATTTCTTTTACTCTTACCATTTTCACCTATAATCCGACCCTTAATTCGCTTTAAGTCTCTAACAGTAGGGGCCTGGTCGCTTATATTTACAAATAAAACAATATAGTCATCTTCAATAAGCTTCAAAGCATGATGTGGATTTAATCCATATCCTATAGCAGTAACTATATCTCTTGCTCTTAAGATTGAATCTAAGTTGAATCCTCCATCAATTATGATGCCTTCTACATCATTTCCCTTGGATAAAACATTAATTCTAACATTTAGTAGCTTTTCAATAGTTTCTTTTATCTCTCCCTTCCTACCCAGTAAAGTACTTATTCTCTCTTTAGGTATACTTAAATACATCCTATTGTAAGTCATTACAGTACACTCCCCATAATCTTACTTAAATTTAGGCATAATCTACTTTTATTTTTTTACTCCTTAGACAGTTTGTATATTTATCATAGTGATTTTGCTGCTCTTAGTAATTTGTGAAATTTTTGCTTTGTGGTTTAATTTATATTTTTCTATCTACTTTCTCGGTTTATGGACTCTTAATGGGTGTTTGGTTGGGTGAGGGTTCTGTTTGGTTTGGATTTTCTTGATGGCTATGATGCTGAGCTTATGGTTTTGAA
>CALHIW010000082.1 GCA_938030905.1 Candidatus Methanomethylicia archaeon
AAACATACGAGTTAATAAGAGAAGCAAGCTTAAACAAACCTAAAACACCAAGCCCAATAAGAAGCAAACATATAAAGAATACCGTCAACCCCACATAGCTTAAGAAACCAGCACAACAAGAGAAACTAAATACAACCCAAACCCCACACTCAAAAACTCAACGAACTCAATAGATACTACAATAAGAAGTTTATTTAGCAAGTTAAAAGATCCAGTTTTTGCATTTAATATACTCATCCACATCTATGGCTTTTCCTAGAAATGCTGATTGTAGAGCTACTTCTGCAAGTATATGTGTTCTTAAAGCATCCTCTCCTGAAGGAGTGGGGTCAAAATTATTAATTATAGAATTTATGAATTGCTTTAATTCATTGCTTAAAGGCTCTTTCCATTCATGTTCAAGTACATATCTATCACTACCATTTTGAATCACTACTTCCTGAGTTATATAATCAAGATCGATAATTCCATTAGTCCCGGTCAGTGTAAGTTTTCTAATCTTTTTTGGTGTTAGCCAATTAGTTTCTATAAATACACTTTCACCACTACTGTAAAACATTAAAATGTTCGCATAATCCTCAAATTTATGGATTAATTTTCCTGCAACTGCAAAAATAATATTAGGCTCTTTTTCATACAAATATCTTGCTACATCGATTTCATGTATTCCATAATCCTTTATTACACCAACATCTACAACCCTTATAGGATAGGCTGAGACCCTTCTTGCAGATGATGATATTAATTTTCCAATTTTACCTTGCTTAATAAGCTCCTTTGATATTTGAACAGCAGGATTAAATCTTTCAATGAATCCAACCATCATTTTCACACCGGCTTCCTTAGCTTTGCCAACCACCATTATAGCTTCCTCAATAGTAGATGTCATTGGTTTTTCGATAAACACATGAACTCCCATTTCAATTACTTTAGCAGCTATGCTTGAATGAGTTGATGTTGGAGTACAGATAGTTACTGCATCAAGTTTTTCTCTTTTTATCATTTCTCCAAAATCAGTATACCATTTAACTTGGTATTTTTTAGCAATCAGTCTTGCAGTTTCAATGTTTAAGTCACATACAGATAGAGTTTCAATATTATCTAATTGTTTAAGTACTCTCACGTGATTTTGACCCCAATACCCTACACCTATAACACCTACCTTAAGACTCATTTTCCACTTCTAACCTCCACCTTTTATGATCTGAATTTATTGTTTTAAGCATTTCCTTACAAAATACGTTTTTACACAAAGATTCCATATGTATAACCATAATGTAAATAGGAGGCCTGATATAAACACCTTTAACAGTCCAGTTAAAAATACATCAGGTAATCCATTACGAATTTCAAGAGGAACTATTATACTAGATACTGTATAAAACAGGAAAATTAGTACTAGCCAATTAAGAAATATTATAATCAGTACAATTTTTACTCTATTTAACATCAGCTCACCATGTACATTAAATACATTGTAAGTAAAGCTAGTAAAGCTGAGAAAAGAGAAGCTACTACATAGCACTTTATTAGTGTCCTTTCATCGGCAGGGCCATTAATTAAGAATAAGCTAGCAAGAACTATAGGTGCTTCTGGGCTCTTATTAATTTCAAGTTTATATTCTTCATTTATGATTACTGGACGTATTATTTCAGCCTTTTCTCTTAATCCATGGGTACTCATAAGGGTATGAAACCCATTAAGTATGAATGGCATGAAGGCAATAAATGCTACAACTTCTGCCTTACAAATTATTGAAAGCACACCTATAAGAGCACCCACACTTAACGATCCAGTATCTCCAGAAAAAACTTTCGCAGGATATTTGTTATATGGTAGGTATGCAATTAGCGACGCCATTACAACTAAACATATTATTAACTCATTGAAATGCCCATTAATAATAGCTGTTAAGGCTATGCAGGTAAGCACTATTAGACTTGTTAAAGGCATAACACCATTAAATACATCCATCATATTGACAGCATTCGATGTTACAGCTATAGCTACAGGAATAAGAAAGGGATATACATAATAAAGCCGAGCAAAACTAGTAAAAGGTAATTTAATGTATGGATAATAAGCTTTAAGAAGAAGTAGAGGAACTCCTCCAAAAAATGTTAGAATTGTTTTTTTGAGTGCGCTTAATGTTTTTAAGTCATCAATAAATCCTACTGTAGCTATAATGATTAGAGTTAGTATAACTGATAAGACTTTTACTTTAAAATCGTTTTCCAGTATAAATGAAAAGAGAAACACTAATCCAATAATGATACCAACAACTATACATATTCCTCCTATTTCAGCAACCTCTGGTTGATCTGGTTTATGTATGTCCTTACCAGTTATACCATGTAAAATCGCAAATTTAATATAGTATCTTAAGGAAATATATGTAAAAGTAAATGAAAGCAATATAGCTAGTATACTGACAACAGCTAAAGTCATTATGTTCACCTAAAATATTAGTTTACCTTGATGTTCGGTAAGATTTAAATCTTTCTCCATGTTAACCTAATATTCATGCAACACTATCTAAGTAAAGTAAACAAATTAAAATCTTTCTTCAGTAAAATTAGGGATGCCACTATACTGCTTGGTGGCGATATTGGAAGTGCTGTTCTGGCAAAGATAGCTAAAGATTTCTTAGGTGATAGTGTAATTGCTATAACTATAAATTCACCTATAGTTTCTCCACTAAGAATATACAATGCAAGTAAATTAGCTGCCCAAATTAAAATCCCACATATTCTAGTTAACCTAAATGAGCTTCAAATTGAAGGCTTTGCAAAAAATTTTAAAAGTAATAGATGTATTTTATGTCTAAAATACAGATATGGGATGATTAAAAAAATAGCCCTAGAAGCAGGATTTAGTAAAATCATTGATGGATCATATACTCAAGAAAACACTTTTAAGCAAAAACGAAATATTTGTATAAAAGAAGATATTTTCCAGCCACTTATAGAATTCGAATTTAACCATGATGAAGTGCTAAAACTTCATAAATTTATTGGATTAAAAGGTCCACAACATATACCTAAATGTATTGCAGACAAAATTCCATGCAGTACTGAAATCACTTTAAATAAGATAAAATATATTAGACTTATTGAGGCATATCTACATAAACGTTACAAAATATATACTGACGTACACTATAACGGTGAAAATATAATACTAGATATAAAAGCAACAGCCAGTCATGACATTAATAAGGATGAAATTGTTAATTCCATCAGCAAAACTTTTAGAAATGCCAATATTAAGAAGGTAGACTGGGTTTTTACCGTCTTGTAGGCCTTAGATATGAAAAATTAGGTGATTAATGGTTTAACTCAACAAGGCCAGATTTTTACTAGTAAAATTTAAAAACTGCGATGCAAAATATAGAAAGATCTTATGATCAGTGTTTGGTTAGCAATAGTACTAAGTGCAAGCTTATCTGCAGTAATATATGCACTCGCCTTAACTACTTATGTTTTAAAACAGGATAAAGGCTCAGGTAGGATGGTTGAGATACACAACTATATTAAGGAGGGGGCTAAGGCTTATCTAGCTAAACAGTACATGATAATAACGATAATTATTATTATAATTGCCTTTATAATGTATCTAGCATTTAGAACTATAAACTCTGAATACGCTATACGTAATGTTATTTCATATGTAGTTGGTGCATTAACATCTTCCCTTTGTGGATTTGTTGGTATGTATGTTGCTGTAAATGCAAACGTTAGAACGGCAAATAGTGCTAAAAATAGTGGACTGAATAAGGCTTTAAAAGTAGCATTTAGTGGTGGCGCCGTCTTGGGTATGTCTGTCGTAGGTGTTGGCCTATTATCTATATTACTATTTCTCTGGCTCTATGGCGGATTTTCCAATAATTTAGAAGTCGTTAAAGACGCTATTAGAGATACCGTTTCCTTTGCATTTGGTGCTAGTACTGTTGCATTATTTGCAAGAGTAGGCGGCGGAATATATACTAAGGCCGCTGATATAGGTGCCGACCTTGTTGGTAAAGTTGAAAGAGGGATTCCTGAAGATGATCCGAGAAATCCAGGTGTTATTGCTGATAATGTTGGTGATAATGTTGGTGATGTTGCAGGTATGGGTGCAGATCTTTATGAGTCATATGTTGAAGCTATAATTTCAACAATGGTTATTGGAGCTACTATAACCTTAACTGTAAAATCTATTAACTGGATTGTACTTCCAATGGTTATAGCTGGTATGGGAATAGTTTCATCAATAATTTCCACTATTGCTATAAGTTTAATTAAAGACCCATCACGTGCAATTACAAGTACTACCCTCATATCTACAATTTTAACAGCAATTTTTTCATATTTTATTTGTATTCAAATACTTGGAAGCGAAGGTATAGGTGTATTTATGGCTGTACTAGCAGGTTTAATTGTAGGCATGGTTGTAGGTATAACTTCTGATTACTTTACAAATAGAGATAAAAAGCCAGTTAAAATAGTTGCAGAGGCTTCTCAAGCAGGTCCAGCATTAACAATACTAACAGGCTTCTCTATTGGATTTCTCAGTACAATAATACCGATGATTAGCATAGCTATAGCTGGTATAATCTCCTATACTTTTGCTACTAATTATGTTGTTAGCGTAGCTAATAAGTTAGCTATTGGCCTCTATGGTGTAGCTATGTCGGCTGTGGGCATGCTTGCTCCAGTAGGAGTTGTTGTAGCTGCAGATGCTTATGGACCAGTTACAGATAATGCTGCAGGTATTGCTGAGCAAGCTGGATTAGGAGAAGAAGTACGTATTACATGCGATAGACTTGATTCTATAGGTAATACCATGAAATCAATATGTAAAGGATTTGCAATAGGTTCAGCTGCTTTAACAGCTTTAGCATTGATATCTGCATACATCCAATTATTACCAGAACAAGCAGTTAGTAGAATATTAAATGAGTTAAGTTTAATGAATCCCTACACGTTGGCAGGAATAATAATTGGTGCAAGTCTACCTGCAGTACTTACATCTACTGTGATAATGGGTGTAAGTAGAACAGCACATAAACTTGTTGAAGAAATCAGAAGACAATTTAGAGAAATACCTGGTTTAATGGAGGGTAAAGCTAAACCAGATTATGATAAATGTATAAGTATAGCCACGGTAAACGCCCTTAAAAATCTTATAGCTCCAGGTATAATTGCTTTGTCTTTACCAATAATTATTGGTCTATTCCTTGGACCTACAGCTTTATGTGGAATGCTTATTGGAGCTGTTGTAGTAGGTCTATTATTAGGGTTATTTCAGGGTAATGTAGGTAATACCTGGGATAATGCTAAAAAGTATGTTGAGCTTGGTAATTTAGGTGGTAAAGGAAGTGATGCTCATAAAGCAGCTGTTATTGGTGACACTATTGGAGATCCAATGAAGGACTCAGCAGGTCCAGCTCAAAATATATTCATAAAACTTATGTCAGTTGCTTCGTTAACGTTTGCTGTAATGATAGCCCTATTTTATTTCTAAACTTTTTACATAAATATGATAAAAACGGCAATCTACAACTATAAAGTTAATAGGATAGAAGCTGCAGAACTCCAGTAAAGTCATAAGAATGGATTAGAAAACTTTAAGCTAACTGATTGCTTACTGTTTACAATATTATATTAGTTATGTTTATTGTTTGTTATATTTTGATTAATAGGTTTTATATTTTAGTCTATATATGAGAAGCTGCTGGTATTTTCTTACTCATTTTACTGTAGCTCCTATAGATAATAGTTTCTTTAGCAATTCTATATTTGAGTAGAAACAATCCAGTAATAAAATTAGCCACAGCCCTTCTAATAATAACCTGAGTCCTTAAACGAAACATAGCCCTAGATACGAACTCAAAAACAGTAATAAACATCTAGCTGAAAAGCCTTATAACCATCTAAATGAATTTACATCAAATTCCCAAATCTTAGTTTCGTTAAATTCATTATTGACTACTGATGACATCTATACTATAGCCTAGTTCTTTTAACTTTCTTACCTCATCCTTTTCATATCTATAAACAATATCTCCTCTAGAGTTTGATTGAAAATCCCACGGAGTAATTAAGACTAGATCTCCCTCACTAATCCATATCTTCTTCTTCATGCGTCCTGGAATTCGACAGACTCTTGTCTTTCCATCCATACATTTAACTTTTAGTCTATCATATCCTAAAAGTTGCTCAACGATTCCTAAACACTCATGTCCTTCTGGAATTCTTACCTTTTGTGCTTTTTCACCTTTATTTCTAGTCATCATCTTTCCACTTATTTTTATTAATAAAATCCTTACTTATTAAGCTTTAGCTTTGTGACTTAATATTTATTTCTCGTACTTTTGTTCATTAAAACTGTGATTATAAGCTATCCATTAAAGTTTCCTATATTCTTATATTAAAATAAATCTCAAATTTCAGAGTTAAGTTACAAAGTAATTTTTACAGTAAGTTCATAGAATATAGAAATCCCTAAACCCTCTAATAAATCTTCTCTTATTAGAAGAAAGAGATATAAAGTTAAGCTGGAGTTATAACTGATATTCAAGAAACTTGTAGAAAGTTTAAATTCTTTTAAAATAAACATATGTTCATGAAAGCCATCACCTGGAACCAAGGTAAAGTCAGATTTATAGATCAAAGTAAATTGCCATTAAAGCTTGAGTATATAGAAACAGAAAATCCTAGGGAAATAGTTGATGCCATACGAAAACTAAGGATTAGAGGAGCCCCCTCAATAGGTGTTGCTGGGGCTCTTGCTATTGCTTTAGTAGCTTATCATAGTAAAGTAGAAAACATCAATAATTTAGCTAAAGAAATAACTAATTGGATAGATGAGATTAAGAAAGTAAGACCAACAGCAAGGAATCTTTTTTATGCTTTGAATAGACTTGAAAACATAGTGAGCAAGCATTTGAGTAGTGATATGAATAAATTTAGATCTGAAATTATTAACGAGGCATTAAATATAATGGAAGAAGAATGTAAATACAGTAAAGAAGCTTCTGAAATAGCTTCTCAACTAATTGAGAATGGTGACGCGGTCTTAACGCATTGTAATACAGGTCCTCTTGCTACTGTTGATTATGGTACAGCGCTTGGAGCTATCATGGAGGCATGGCGACAAGGAAAGCGATTTAAAGTTATAATAACTGAAACTAGACCTTTACTTCAAGGTTCACGCATAACAGCCTTTGAACTTAAAGCTGAAAGAATACCATTTACACTTATTACAGATAACATGGTAGGATTTGCAATACAAAAAAGAATGATAAACAAAGTAATTGTTGGAGCTGATAGGATACTTCATACTGGACATGTAATAAATAAAATCGGTACATATACTCTCGCAGTTCTAGCACATGAACATGGAATACCATTCTACGTGGTAGCTCCTACAACAACAATAGATGTAAGCTCAAACATTGAGAGCATCATAATAGAGAATCGGGAAAGTAGTGAGGTTACATCAATAATGGGGCACCAAATAGCTCCTCCAGACGTAGATGTATGGAACCCAGCTTTTGATATTACCCCTCCGAGGCTTGTTAGTATGATCATAACTGAGAAAGGACTTATAAAACCACCATTTAAGAGAAATATTAAAAGAATAATAGGCTGTAGTAAAAACCCTCATCTTTAGTATTTGAATAGCCCCACATACTTCATGGATTAAGGTCTATTATTCTTATGGCCATAGAGCTATGGTTAGTAAAGGTGTGAGAGCTAGAAGTACATGTATGGTTATGTTCACTAAGTCATTTATGTATAACCTCTTCGGTACGAGTTCCTTAGTATTGAGGAAAGCCTTTTGTAGTACTCTTCTTTTGTAAAGATTCTTTCGAACTTCTAGTTATGAGTTAGATGTATTCCGTCACATTTTTCCATAATTAATGTGGTTAAACTGATATTGTAAGCTAATATGTAGAACATATAGAAGTAGCTTACTAATAGTACTGATTTATTAGTGAACTCATCTCTAAATTATTTAAGTTTTTCTTAGTTGTGATTTGTTTGTGGTTTCTGATTGATGTTTTATCTGCTTCTTGGGGCTGCTTGGGGTTTAAGCAGGTGGGGGTGTAGGGGGTGGGTGTTGGGGGCTTTGAATCTATATGGATGTATTTATGGCTTAATAGTGGGGATGGTGGGCTGTAATGGCTTAAAGCATGGGCTATAAGGAATAACTATTATCCATTAATGTAGAGGTAAACATACTATAAATCCTAAGAGAGGGGGGAACTATATAGTATAGCATCAGATTTTAGGACTGCTATTAAAAGACTCTATAGATGGCTTAAACCTAATAAGAATAATAAGATATACAGAGCTTAAAGATGAGTTCAATATTTAAAATGAAGGGCATCAAGTTTTATTCAATATTTGGCTATAGTAGTTCATGAAATTTTATATTTTTACTATAAAAGCAGCTTTCTGAAGACTTTCATTTTTGCACCTCTTTCAACTTGGGCGTTAAATGTTTCTCTACGGCTCACTTGAAAACTTTACGAGGCAGCTTCAAAATATTTAGTTTTCGTATTTGTATCCTTATGTATTATTATGTATGTGTATCATTATTTAATAAATTTTTCATGTTTTTAAGTTCATCATAGAAACCGCAACTGTCGCTGTAGATTTGGTTTGGTGTATTTGAGTCTCAGCGCTTTCAACCTTCTTCATTATTTATCAGTACTTAGCTAAGTCTTCATGGACTCTCTATTTAAAGAGAGATCTAATCTTAAATACTTTTCTGAAAGATTTTCCTCTTTACTGTTAAGATGGCTCTTCATAATTTGGATATTAACTGTTCAAACCCTAATATATTAGTATTTTATAGATCTGATTTTAAGCATAGGACCCATTGAATCATTATTCTTCTAGATTGTAGTGATTTGCTTTGTGGTTTAATTTATATTTTTCTATCTACTTTCTCGGTTTATGGACTCTTAATGGGTGTTTGGTTGGGTGAGGGTTCTGTTTGGTTTGGATTTTCTTGATGGCTATGATGCTGAGCTTATGGTTTTGAATTGTG
>CALHIW010000083.1 GCA_938030905.1 Candidatus Methanomethylicia archaeon
ACCATACATACCCAAAACAACAACCCTACTAGAAACATCATCAACATAATCATCCAGAAAACTATCCAAAAACCTAATCCTCAACTGTCAAGCTATGCCTACCCCATAAGAAAGCCAGAAGCCTCAAACCTCCTAGAATGCTTAAACCTAGGAGTTAATGATGGTTTGAATTTTGCAGTGTTAACCACGTTAATTTAATTTAATCAAGTTAAGCCATTAATTATACATATCCACGCATACTAGCTTGATAATACCTATTAAGGAGGCTGGCAACTTAAAATTTTCGTTAGGGGTTCTGTTCCTAATTAGTCTGGTATCGACTTGGCTTTCTTTGTAGAGAAGAGATTCTAGTTGTCGTAGCTTATGCCTTATACTCTCTAGTTTAATCCTTTAGGAAGATTAATAAGACTGTATCTCCCTTTACTAAGCGGAGCCATAAGGCTGTCCAAAAGCGGGCTTGCTTGGACATAAGAGACTTACAACTTGATTGGGAGATTAATCACCGCCTAAAAGACTTCGAGCTACACTTCTCAATAGATAGAAACTTAAAGGACGTAGAGAAGATCTACTATAATCATGTAAGACACCATATGGTTCTAGGCGGTTTCATGCAATCCAACACCATGACCGAAACCTTTTAAAATGCTCAAACTCATAACGGAAATCCTCAAGTTGATGCTCTCTCTAATATCTACGTTAAATTTATAAATAAGAGTTCAAAATGATATTATGTTTTTAAGTGATTTTATGGTGTAGTTTATGGAGAGATTTAACCTAAGTACTAAAAATATGATACTTAGAGGAACTACAACTGTAGGTGTTGTATGTGAAGATGGAATTATCTTAGCAGCTGATAAAAGAGCCACAGCTGGATACTATATAGCTAGTAAACGTGTCAAAAAAATATTTAAAATAGATGATCACATAGCAGGAACCATGGCTGGGGGTGTAGCTGATGCCCAGCATTTTCTTGAGACAATAAAATATATGGCAAGTTTATATAGGTATAATAATAAGAGGCCTATTTCTGTCAAATCAGTAGCAACATTAGCATCAAATATCCTCTTTAACATGAGGCCTTATGTTTTTCTAGTTGAGTCCATAATTGCTGGTGTTGATGATTATGGTCCAAGCATGTATTCCATAGATTTCTTTGGAACAGTTACGCAGGAACAATGCATAGGACGTGGCTCAGGCAGCTCAATAGCTCTAGGAGTATTAGAAAGTGAATTTAAGCCTGGAATGAATGTAAGTGTAGCCTTACCTATTATTATAAAAGCACTGAATGCAGCTTTGAGAAGAGACCCATTCACAGGCGAGGGAATAGATATTGTGGTAATCACTAAGAGGGAGGGATATCATGATCTTTCCGAAAATGAGTTTAAACATTACTTATAAGTCAGGCATAGATACTACATGTACCAAAAAACAAATATAAATGAATATCGTGACGTCATACTAAGGCAAATTCCCAAAGAAGCTGAAATTACGAAAATAGAATTTGAAGGCCCTATAATTGCCATCTATTCAAAAAACCCACAGATATTAATGGAAAATGGTGAAATAATAAAAAGCATTGCTAAAACTATAAAGAAGAGGATAGTTGTTAGAGCTGATCCGTCTGTAAGAAAGGATCTAAGGGATGCAAAGGAATATATATTAAAGACAATTCCACAAGAAGCCGAAGTTGTTGATATATTTTTTGATGAAGTCTTAGGTGAGGTTATCATAGAAGCTAAAAAACCAGGATTGGTTATAGGGAAGGGTGGCTCTATACTTAAGCAGATAACTCTTAATACAAACTGGCGTGCTATTGTTATGAGGTCGGCTCCAATAAAATCTAAAGTGATGACTCAAAGAATGCGATTACTAAGAGAAAAAAGAGAATATCGGGAAAAATTTCTTCGAAAAGTCGGCATGCGTATTCATAGAACAACACTTTATAAAACTGACTGCGTAAGAATATCATTACTTGGAGGTTTTCAAGAAGTTGGAAGAAGTGCGGTTCTCGTTCAAACTAATAAAAGCTCCATATTACTTGATTGTGGTATAAAGTTAGGTGCAGCAACATTTCATGAACAGTTTCCACGCTTAGATGTGAACGAGTTCGAAGTAGAAAATCTAGACGCTGTTGTATTGACCCATGCGCATTTAGATCATTGTGGTTTTATTCCATTTCTTTTCAAGTATGGTTACTCGGGGCCTGTATATTGCACTAAAGCAACTCAAGATTTAACAACATTGTTACAGCTTGATTATATTGAAGTATTATCAAGAGAAGGCAGTTTTATACCATATAGCCTTAGAGATGTGAAAAAAATGATACTACACATGATTTCCTTAGATTATGGTGAAGTAACAGATATAGCCCCTGATATTAAACTTACATTACATAATGCTGGTCACATTCTAGGATCCGCTATGGCTCATTTACACATTGGTGATGGATTTTATAATATATTGTATACAAGTGATTTCAAATTTGGTAGGACAAAGCTCCTTGAGTCAGCATCATCAAGCTTTCCAAGATTAGAGGCGTTAATAATGGAAAGCACGTACGGTGGAAGGGAAGATGTAATGCCAGACAGAGTGCAATCTGAAAAATACTTTTTAAGTATCATAAATGATGCTTTGTCAAGAAACGGTAAAGTTTTAATTCCTGTTTTAGCTATTGGTCGTTCTCAAGAAATCATGCTAATTCTTCATGATGCAATGGAAAAAAATATTATTCCAAGAGTTCCAGTATTTATTGAAGGAATGGTCCTTGAAGCTACAGCTATTCATACTGCACATCCAGAAGATCTATCTAATGATTTGAGGGATAGAATCTTTTATAAAGGAGAAAATCCGTTTATATCTGATGTATTTATTAGGGTTGATGACAGGTATGCAAGATCTGACATAATAGAAGGAGAACCTTGTATTATTATGGCTACTTCAGGAATGCTTATGGGAGGGCCTGCTTTAGAATATTTCAAGGCACTAGCTGAAGATGAAAAAAATTCTCTAATCTTTGTTTCATATCAACCAGAAGGGACACTAGGACATAGAATTCAAAATGGATTACGTGAAGTGCCTTTAACTGATGAAAGAGGAACAATACACATAGTAAAAGTTAAAATGGATATTAAAAATGTTGAAGGATTTAGTGGTCATAGTGATAGAAAGCAGCTACTACGTTTCATTCAAAACTTAACACCTAAACCTCGTGAGGTTATTATAGGTCATGGTGAAAGGGGTAAGTCCGAATCATTAATATCAGTCATAGATAGGATGTTCGGAATAAAAGCTAAAGCACCAAACGTAATGGATGCTATTAGACTTATATGAGTGTATTAACAGTATTTAATCTAAATCCCTGAAATGATTTAATGTTTCCGTACGTAAAGTATAAAAGAGAGCTAATAACCCTAAATTAAGGTGTATGTTTCATGGATAGTGAAATTGTAAGCGGCTCTGAGGTTTTATCTGAAGCTTTAGGGAATATAGTTCTAGTCAAACTGAAGGGCGGTAGGACAATAAGAGGTACCTTAAAATGCTTTGACCAACACTTAAACTTAGTACTTGAAGAATCTATAGAAATTAATGAAGATGGAAAAGAACTTAAAAAACTTGGTCAGATAATAGTTAGAGGAGATAATGTAGTTTTAGTATCTCCTAGTAAGTTATAACTGATGAGTTTATGGTTAAGGGCACAACGTCCTTCGGTAAAAAAGGAAGGAAAAATCTACATATACACTGTAGGAGATGTGGTAGAAGTGCATATCATATAAGGAAAAAGAGATGCGCAGCATGCGGATACCCTGCTAAGAAAATTAGAAGGTATTCATGGCAAAATAAATTATTAAATAAAAAGAGGCGAGTAATATAACTCTAGTAAAAATGTAATACTATAACATAGCTCTAAACTATAATGATAGATGTTGTTATGTTATAATTCTAATATCCTGTTCCTATCAACTCCATGCTTTTGACCGTAGTTTGGAAGTTTATGTTATATTTCAGTTTTATTTCTGTTATATTGATTATGGTTTTGAGAAGCAACGCTCTTTATGTTATGTATAGTTTATTGCTAAGTGGTTTTGGTTACTGATAATTCTTATATATGTTAGTTGTAGTGAGTATTGTGTATTAGATGTATTTTATGCTTTGTGGTTTAATTTATATTTTTCTTTTTACTTTTTTGGTTTATGGATTGGATGGTTGTTGATTGGGTGTGGTGGGTTTTGTTTGGCCTGCTTGATGGCTATGGGTGTGGGTTTATGGTTTTGAGTTGTGGTTGACT
>CALHIW010000084.1 GCA_938030905.1 Candidatus Methanomethylicia archaeon
CAAGAAGACTCTTGGTAAGCTTACTCTTATAGCTGCTACTTCATATAGAGTTGGATGTTTCCATGAAGACTTGGATTAAAGTTGTCAAACTAAATTTTTAATTGTTAAATACATGATTCTTATTTAGGCTACATAGTAATCCACAATGACTTGAAGCTTTACATAAATAATCCAGTTTAAAACCCATGAAAAATAATAAGTCTCATTTAGAAAGGAAGCACCAAGATACTCATAAACTTATCAAGTAAATACCATATTCCCATACTACAACTCATTAAAGGCTTATTAGAACTCCATTTAAACTTAAGTTAACAGAAATATAATATGCTGGGAAAAATATAAATATTGGGCTTTCTTCAATCTAAAATGGTGGTATCTTGCCTGTAGTAGTTGGTTTCTTAAAACTTGGAAATATTGGTTCAGCTCCTCTTATTGAGTTGCTTCTTGATGAGAGGGCTGAAAGACAGGATATAGTTGTAAGAGTAATTTCAAGTGGTGCTAAGGGAGTTCAGGAAGTTAATGAAGCTGAAGAGGTTGCAAAGAAAATTCTCGAATTTAACCCTCAACTAATAGTTATAACAAGTCCTAACGCTGCTACTCCAGGTCCAACCAAAGCAAGAGAAATTATTGCTCCATCTAAGATACCTACGATAATTATTTCAGACTCACCTGCTAAGAAGGCTTTAAAGAATATTGAGGATTTAGGTATGGGCTACATCATTGTCGAAGCCGATGCAATGATTGGTGCAAGAAGAGAGTTTCTAGATCCTATTGAAATGGCCTTATTTAATGCTGACCTAATAAAGGTACTATCAATAACTGGGGTTTACAATATATTATTTGAAACTATAGATAAAGTAATAGCAGCATTGAAGGAGGGTGGAAGTGTTGAGCTTCCTAAAATAGTTATTGATAAAGAAACGGCTGTAAAAGCTGCCGGATTCTCAAATCCCTACGCCTACGCTAAGGCCATGGCTGCCTACGAGATATCTAGGAAGGTAGCTGACCTAACTGTTGAGGCATGCTTTAAAGTAAGGGAGTGGGAGAGATATACAGTGATTAATACTGCAGCCCATGAAATGATGCTTATAGCAGCAAAACTAGCTGAAGAAGCTAGGGAAATAGAGAAATATGGTGATACTATTGTTAGGAAGCCTCACTTCGACGATGGAACCATACTGTTTAAGCGTAAACTAGTAGAGAAACCTATAAAACAAACCTAACATTATTTTATATTAAAATCTAGAATTATTAATAAGGTATAATAGAGCTAGAATTGATGATAAGTCATTTAGAGGAAATATTCAAGCTAAAGATTAATGAGAGTACTACCTTACAAATATAGTTATGTCTACACCATATATTGATGCTCACTGTCACCTATACGATTATCCCGAATCTGAAATAGCAAAATTTAATGGAATAATCATAGTAGCTGTTTCTGATGATTATGTAAGCTCATTGAAAACATTAGAAATATCGAAGAAATTTAGTAATGTAATATCATGTGTGGGAATACATCCATGGAGTATTGATAATACATCAATTAACACTGTTACAAAGATATTGAATTTAGCTCCTGAAGCTAAATGTCTAGGTGAAGTAGGGCTAGATAAAAGATTTAAGTCGGAAACTTACCATATACAGTTTGAAGTTTTCAAGAAGATTGTAAATGTAGCAAGGGAGTATAGTCTACCATTAAACATTCATGCAGCTGGAGCTTGGAGAGAAGTTTTTAATGTGATTTACAGATCTGATATAGATAGGGTATTGTTTCACTGGTATAATGGACCCATAGATTTACTTAGAGAAATCATGGATGTAGACTACTTAATATCAATCAATCCATCAATTAAAGTACAGAAGAAACATATAAAAATTCTTGAAGAAGCCAACATTAAAAATTTGCTAACAGAAAGTGATGGGCCGTACACTTATCATGGATTAAGACTTAATCCACTAATGGTTAAAGAGCTTGTAAAATATATAGCTGAAGTAAAAAAAGTATCTGAAGATCATTTAGCTAATGTAGTACTAAATAATCTTTACAAATTTATAAAGACACTATAGGAAGCCATCATCAGTAGTTTCAAAATAGATAAGTTTAAGTAGTTGCTAATAGCTGTAGATTTTGGTGAAATTTACTAAAAGTTGAAAGATTTGGAGTAGTTAAGAATGAATTCTGATAGAGGCCTCTAAAGACTAATTGAGGATTACTTCATGGTTAAGTATAAGGCTTTAACATAACTCCCCCACACTAAAACCTTAGCTCTGAGGGTTGAATGAAAGAGTTTAAATAGAAGCACTTCTAATTTAGCTCAATTACTATCACCACATTTCTAATTAACCGTAAGCCTCATGGGTGGATAAGTTGATTGAAAGGGAGGAAATGTGTGAAATTGCTGGGAGATATAGGGAGCCCATTACTCTCATATTTGGATCTCATTCAGCTTTAGATGCTAGGTGCGGTTCTAGAAATTATGGTTTAAAATCAATAATATATACAACTAAGGCCAGAGCTATAATTTATCTTCAAAACATTATAGCTGGAAAAGTTGATGAGGAAATTGAGGATTTACCATCAATATGTAGGAGAGATGTTATTGTTGTGAATGATGCTAGAGATATTAAGAAGAAAGGAGACTGGATTTTAGCTATCCTAATTCTAGATAGCTATCAGGATATTTTAAAGTATATCGATGATTTAGTTAATATTGAGGCTCTACAAATACCAAATAGAGCGTTTACTGTTTATATTGGTGGGGATGAGTATTGTAGTAGAATAGAGAAGGAGTTTGCTATACCAATAGTTGGATCAAGAAGACTGTTAAAGATTGAGAATAGAGGGGAAATTGAAAGAGACTACTATTGGTTTGCTGAGAAGGCAGGTATTCCAATACCGAAATCCTATGAGTTTAGTGTTTATAGTAGGGGTATACGGTTTAAAGAGTTTATTGATGAACCCCTACTTTTAAAGGCTGAGCATGCTAAGAGAAAGTTTGAGAGAGCATTTATTTTTGCATCTGACTCACATGATTTGGAGGAAAAGGTTGAAAGGGAAATTGAGTTGGGAAGCCTAAATATAGATTCTCTAAGAAATGCTAGAGTTGAACAAATTGTTCTAGGTCCCCATGGCAACTTTAACTTCTTCCTCTCCCCCTTAAATGCCCTGGAGGAGTGGGGTGATGTTGATGATGTATTTGCAGATCTTTATAGCTTAACATTGGATGAGGCTAGATTATGTCTCGCTAATGAACTACTATCTATTGATGAGAGGAGAGAATCTGTTCTTGATGGATTGAAGAGGCTACCTGTTGAGGTTCAGTTAAAGCTTGAAAGGAAGATTATTCCATCATTTGAGGTTACATTCCACTCAATGATTAGTATCAGGGAATCCCTACTTAAAGATGTTTTAAGATGTGCTAACTCATTTGTTTTAACACTAGCTAAGTATGAGTCTCCAGGTATTATTGGTGCATGGTGTCTACAAACCCTAATTACCTGGGATAAAGCTTCAAACTATAAGTATACTCCTAGAATCAAAATGGATGCTACACTAGGTTTAGAATCTAGGACTCCTAGTGATTATGGATTGTATGATTCTTCTAGTGATGTATACATGCATATACCAGTCACACAGGATGTTGCCTTAAGGCATGGTGGAGGAACAAACGTGCATATGGGTATTGGTGCTCAATACTCTAATGCAA
>CALHIW010000085.1 GCA_938030905.1 Candidatus Methanomethylicia archaeon
ACTTCATATATTAGCATCTTCACTTTCTCTACTAGTTCAGCGTTACTCTTTGCTAATACACCCTTTCCAAGATGTGGATTGTCCTCTAACCCTACTCTTACATGTCCACCCATTATAGCTGCTGTAATACATAATGGAAACTCATATCTTCCAGCTGCACATATAGACCACGTATACTCATCACTTCCAAAAAGTCTATCTGCTGTTTGCTTCATATACACTAGATCTTCTACTATTACGTCAATTCCATCAAGAATACCCATAACAAACTGTATATGTAATAGAGGTTTAGAACACCATTATTAAGCAGACAGTAAGCATTGTATAAGTGTGAAACATTATAACATTCAAGCTCAGACTTAATTCCATTTCCATACATTACCTTACAGAAATACTCTAAATCAGTAAAAGCATTCTTAAACATGAAGTCCCTAGTCCCCTCAAGATAGGGCTTCCCCATGAATACTTCCACTCCTTAACCCTAGCAGTATATGGATACAATGCGAAATTCATTGAGTCCATGTTGAAGAAGCCATTTCAGGCTTAATTTCTGGAGCAATCCAATTTTCTCCTCAACAGCCATACCGACCCCCCACTAGTCGTTGTACAGATAATAACATCGATCTACATTTAATACTAGCTTTAATCTCATCATGGAAAGTATTCAAATTTGGAGTTGGTCTACCATTACTTGATCTCTAGCATGAATATGAACGATAGCAGCACCAGCTTCAGCAGCCTTAACAGCCTCATCAGCTATTTGCTTAGGAGTAATAGGTAGATATTAAGTCATAGTAAGGAGTATGAATAGATCCTGTAATAGCGGCAGTAATAATAGCTTTATTCATCATATCTACATACTTAGGTTATATAATTTAAATTTTATCATTACTATATATGTCTAAATTGATTGATATACATGGCTTCTCCTCGAATCCACAAGTCTGAAAGCAGGTTAGCATCATACGTAGATCCTTAGGATGGGGGACGTATAGCGTAACTGGAATCTAGTTAATTATTGGACACACTCAACTTCAACAAAACCTTTATAATGCTGGTATGAATTGTATAGTAACTCTATTGGGGATACTTCAATAGCTTCATTAATCCCCTCCTCACCATACCATCATAATAGGAAATCTAAGTAAGCCTGAGTTGACAACACCATTAAGACTATTAGCTTTGGAGGTTTATTTGGGGTGTTCTTACCCGTATTGGTATGGTTGTGGAATTTGAGGGGAATTTGTATCTGTAAGCTTTAATAACTTATCTTCCCGGATGTAGCTTGGAGAACAAGTAGGATTTAGCCTACTCTAATTTAATATTAGTTTACATGGTTTAGATCTATATATGAAACATTTCTGGATTAGCTTTAACCTCATTTATGAAATCTTCTACTAAAAGGTTAAGATCACTGTATCTAGGTCTCCAGTTCAACTCTCTTTCTAATCTACTACAATCCATATTTTTTGGCCAAGACTTTACGACCTCTACAGCTAGGGGGTCAGGTTTAAATTCCATATATACATTTTTAACATATTTATTAACAACATTAACAATTTCCCTAGCTGTTGGACTTGGGGTTAAACCTGCTACATTATATATTCTACTTTTAAGCCTTGAAATGTTTTCTAATGCTACTATAGCTAAGTTAGCCGCATCCTTAACATAGATTATTGGGAGACAAGTATCTTCAGATACGTTAATCACATAGTTTTCTCCCTGAGCAGCTTTCTGAATTATAAGTGTGGAGTAAGCTGAGAAGCCACCATTTCTTCTTCCAGGTCCTATAACTGATCCATATCTAAAAGCAGCAAAGTCTATGCTATATCTTCTGTAAAACCATAAGCCAAGCATTTCACCATACTGTTTAGAAATACCATACAGAGTTTCAGGTACTGTATATGTATCCTCTCTTACAACTTCAGGAATATTTGACCCATAAACAGCAGCACTACTTGCAAATATAATAGCTTTAACACCTAATGTCTTAGCAGTATTAAATACATTCCAAGTACCTTCAAAGTTTACCTTAAACCCTTGATATGGATTTTTTTCAGTAGCTGCTGAAAGTAAAGCAGCATAATGCATAATAGCGTTAACTTTATATTTTCTTATGGTTTCAAGAAGTAAAGTATTATCAGTAACATCGCCTTGAACTATAACAACATCATTTCTAATATCTTTAATAAGCTTACCATTCACCACTACATCATAAATCACAACATTATAACCTGCTCTAACAAGACTTCGAGCTATGTGGGATCCTATAAATCCGGAGCCTCCTGTAATTAAAACCGTCCACATGAAAACACCTATATAATACCATTATTATACTTAAAAACCTACTTGCTACCTTAAGTATAAGCTTTAATATACCAGTATTCTCAAATTAAGCTTTAGAATTATGTTTCTACAGTTATTCATAAACCACAATATCAACCATATAGGCTTTCTACTAGTATAGGGGTATCTCTACTCTTAATTAGCATAGATTGCTTATAAACATCATTTTATTAGGAGGAGCTGTGAGTAGAAGCAGCTCTGAGAGTGGCTAGTGGGGTTGGTTGACGAGTACACTTACACTAAAACCTATAGAGCTGGTGTTGTTTGATATTATTCATTATGAAGTTTGGGTCTCTTTAATATAGTTTAGGAATTTATGGAAAATCCATGAAGTATCGTTTGGTCCTGGAGAGGCTTCAGGATGATATTGAACGGATAGTATTGGCTTATTGATGTGTTTAAGTCCCTCGATAGTTCCATCATCAACATTTCTAAACCATATTTTCAACTCTGTGTTTTTAAGTGTTTCTTCATTTACAGCATATCCATGGTTTTGGCTCGTAATATAGCATTTTCTAGTTTCAACATCTATACATGGCTTATTCAGTCCTCTATGACCATACTTAAGCTTAAAGGTATCAGCATTTAGAGCTAAAGCTATTATTTGGTTACCTAGGCATATTCCCAGAATAGGTAAATTTGTTTCATCAATTATTTTTCTAGTAGTCTTTATTATGGCTTCACATTGCTTCGGGTTTCCAGGTCCATTGCTTATAATGATTCCGTGAGGATTATACGATAATATTTCATCAATGCCGTAGCTATATGGAACCCTAACAACTCTAAATCCATTAAGTACAAGTTGACGTATAATATTAAGCTTAACTCCACAGTCAATAAGTACTATATTCTCCCCTTCACCATATACTATAGGCTTCTTAACACTTACCTCTTCAACAAAGTTTATTAACTCATAGGATTTAGAGCTTTTTAGAAGCTTAAAACCGCTTTCAGGATCATCGAAGACTAGAGCCCCCATCATAACACCCTTAACTCTAAGCTTCTTCGTTAAATATCTAGTATCAATACCTGAGATTCCAGGTATACCTTCCACGTATAGCCAATCATTAAAACTCATAGTAGATGTCCAGTGGGATGGATTTATGCAAAGCTCATGAACTATAACTCCCTGAACCTTTATTGATTCAGATTCGAAAAACATCGGGAAGCCATACTTATCAACCATAGTGTATGATGGAACACCATAGTTACCTATTAATGGATAGGTAAAGCATAATATCTGCCCCTTATATGATGGGTCCGTTAAGGACTCTGTATACCCAACCATACCAGTAGTGAAAACAACTTCCCCAATAATATTTTTAGGATATCCAATAGAAATACCTTTAAAAACCGAGCCGTCTTCAAGTATGAGCCAGGCATTCCTAAGATCCTTCGTAGAACCCTTCATAACTTTCTGAAAAGCCATATTTAAACCTTATCTACTGGGTAGATATATTTACAATGTAACTGAAGCTACATAATAATATAAAGTAGTTGTGATCAGAACAGATAAATATTTAAAACTTCACACAAATTCTCAATGTGGAATTATGTCTCTTAAGATACCTAAAGTACTAACCATGGATAGCTTTAACTTTAATAATAAGTATGTTTTGGTAAGAATTGATATTAATTCACCTATAAATACTGAGTCGAAGATTATACTGGATGATGCGAGATTTAGGGAGCATGCTAAAACAATAAGAGAGCTTATTGAGGAGAAGGCATGCATCACGTTAATATCACATCAGGGAAGACCTGGAGATCCCGACTTCACATCTCTAAATGGGCATGCAGAGCTCTTATCATCAATTCTAGGAGTGGAGGTAAGATTTATTGATGATATATGTGGTCCAGCTGCAAGAGAAGCAATAAGGAGGCTTAATCCATCGGAGGTTTTACTACTTGAAAATGTAAGATTCCATTCCGAGGAGCTTCTTGAAAGAAAACCTGAGCTTCAAGCTAAAACATATTTAGTATCTAAACTTACACCATTATTTAACTACTTTATACTTGACGCCTTTGCTACAGCTCATAGATCACAGCCATCAATAGTTGGATTTCCACTAACATTAAAATCATGTGCTGGAAGAATTATGGAGGCTGAAATCGAGGCCTTAAGGAAAATCTATGGGGAAGAGGGGGGGAAAGTATTTATACTTGGAGGAAGTAAGGTCCATGACTCAGTAAAGATAATAGAGAATCTACTAGTAAACAATGTAGCTGATAAAATACTTCTAACAGGCCTACTAGCACTTGTATTCCTCTATGCTAAGGATGCAAGACTGGATAGTAAAGTTATTGAGGTTATAAAAGAGAAGGGACTTATGGGGGAAATACCTAAAGCAAGGGAAATTCTAAGAAAATATGGTGAGTATATTAAGACACCGGTTGATGGAGCCGTAGAGGTTGATGGAAGAAGAGTTGAGGGAGATATAGAGTCTTTAAGAGGAAGAATAATGGATATTGGAGCTAAAACCATCAATCTATATAGGGAGGAAATAAGTGGGGCAAATACTATAATTATAAGGGGTCCTGCAGGAGTTATAGAGAAGGATGAGTTTAGAATAGGGAGTGAGGGAATAGTTAAAGCAGCTATTGAGAGTGGAGCATATATAATCTTCGGAGGGGGGCATATGAGGGCTGTAGTAGATAACACTACAGCAAGCTTTCATGGACATATGAGTACAGGTGGTGGAGCTTTATTAACATTTCTATCAGGAGAGCCGCTTCCAGGATTGGAGGCATTAGCGATTTCAGCTCAGAAATATTTAAATAGTTTATAGATAGTGAATACTATGGTGTATTTTCCAGAGCCAACATATACTATAACTTACCTTTTTAGAAGGCTTCTAATACCAATAGATGGCTCTGAACAATCTCTTAAGGCATTAGGTCTAGCGGTAGATTTTGCATTAAGGTATGGATCAAAAATAACAGCTCTCTACGTAGCTTATGAGGAGCAGAATGAATTATACATAGAGGATATTAAGAGGAAAATACTGGAGATAAGTCAAAGAAGTGGAGTTGATGTAGAGTGTAAAATCAGATACTTTAACCCTACAAAAAGCTCAGTTGTGAAGGAAATAGTAAGGGAGAGTATTGATGGTCCATACGATGCAGTAATCATAGGTTCAAAGGGGATAGGGGGATTGGGAAAAGAAATAGTTATGGGGGAGGCTGCAATACATGCAGTAATATTCATACCTAAAACAGTAGTAATAGTACGTTGAGTTAATTGTGAAGTGTACATAAAGCCTTTACAGCTTCAGTAAGAATCTCTATACTCTTAATATAGTCACTGATTTTTACATGTTCACTCTCAGTATGACTTAGCTTTGAATCTCCAGGACCATATGAAACTGATGGAACCCCCATAGACTTAGCATAAGTATTCAAGTCACCAGTACCTGTCTTCCTCATAAGCCTTATAGGCCTACCAAGTATCTTAGCTA
>CALHIW010000086.1 GCA_938030905.1 Candidatus Methanomethylicia archaeon
GGTTCTTCTAACTTTATGGTGGTGTAAAATATTGTCATGAAATATTAATATATAAATCTTGCAAAATAGACTACTTTTGGTGGTCTTTTTTTATGAATAAATATTTCTATAAAAAGATATAATAAGTGTTGACTTGTGATAACTTGTGATGTATTATGATATTAAGGAGGTGGCTCTTATAGATGAGTACATCACAACCAAAGAATTATGTGATTGGCTAAAGATTAGTCCAAACACAGCCAACAACTGGAGGCGTAAAGGCTTACCCTACTTAAGAGTAGGAAACACCGTTAGGTATGACAAAGAAGAAGTCCAGAAGTGGCTCAATGAGCAAAATAAGCAAAAATAAAAAGGGAACTCGCTCCCCGTCGAAAGTTTGCGAATTCCCTAATTCAAGGAGAATTGTAATGAACAATCCTCATGTTCATTATAACAACTCCTAATCCAAAATTCAAGGAGGATGTGTAAATGAACAATCTATTAGTTAAAGAATTCAACGGAAACCAAATCCACACTTTTATGTGGAATGACAAACCTTGCTGGATAGCAAATGAAATAGTGTCTATATTTGATTATGCTGATACATCAAAGACCATACAACAATGTATTGAGGCTGAAGAATTTGAACTTGGTGTAGAGTATGATGTTCTTCGAGGTAATGAACTTAAAGCCTTCAAGAAAATTGTTGGCAAGGTTACTACCGTAGAAGTAGTAACCTCACTAAAATATGTTCCACAACTCATTATCTTCTATGAGGATGGCTTATATGGTTTCCTCCAGTACACCGATAAACCTGTTGGTGTTAAATTCAGAAAGTGGGTTCGTAGAGAAGTCCTTCCTGAAATCCGTCAAACTGGTGCTTATATAACTGATACTGCTAAACCAGAGATGTTAAGAGCTAAGGCTGATGAATTAGAGAGTTTAACTACTCTAAATGACACAGCAAGAATTATGCTCCCTATCTTTGATGAAGCTGGATTAAAACCACAGTATAAGGCATTAGCCCTTAAACAGCTATATCGTAAAGGTGGCATAGACCTTCCTATAGAAGGAATGAAGGCTGAGAAGGAAATCTATGACCTACAAGCCATTGCTAAAGAAGTTGGCATATTCTCCAGTTCCAGTAAACCCCATGCACAAGCGGTAAATGCCATTATCTCGCAACTCAAGCTTAACGATGATGAGAAAGAGACTGTAAGCTATGAAAGACATGGCCATGTAGGAACTACTACCCAATACACTAAATCAGTTATTGATAAGGTGAAGCATTGGCTTAGCAATAATGGCTTCCCTACTGAAATCAGATACAATAACAAGACTTTCAAAGTATCTTATAAGGAGGGGTCATTATGTTAAGAGAATTCGATGATATATTAGATGAAATGATGTTTAGGAGGCTGGAGGACATAGGAACCAATATACTAATGACAAATAAAGAGTATCGTGAAGCGTCAACCAAGTTAATCGAAATAAACTATAAAATCAGAGACCTCTTACCAGAAGAACATAGACACCTGATAGATGATTATGAAGAAATAACAAGTGCTCAAGGTGCTCTTTCCGATGACATAATCTATAAGCAGGCATTAAAAGATGGTATTGAGCTTAAGCACTTACTAAGATTAGTAGTATAATACCAACAATGGCTCCTTCGGGAGCCTTTCATAAGAAAGGAGTTAATACATTGTCAGAAAACAAACTACTTGAGAAAATGTTAGACCTCCCAGAATTCGTTGTAACCGATTTAAAGCACAATGAACACGATGTAAGGGTTTATGTCGAGAAGAAAGAAAAACCTTGTCTATGCCCCGCCTGTGGAGTTATGGACCCTAAATTAAGAGTGCATAGTGCCCGTGAACAGGAAGTAAGGGATAAAAACATACAAGGCAAGCGAGTTGGGCTTATGTTTAAGCGTAGAAGGTATAAGTGCATGGAGTGCTCCGCTACCTTTTACGAATTAAGCGATTCTATTTCCCCTAAGAGCCGTTTAACTAATCGTTTTAGGGAATACATTGCCGAGCAGTCTAAAAGGCGTTCTTTCATTGAATTAGAGCGTGAATTAGATATATCAAATGTAACCATCAGGGAGATATTCCTTGAAGAAGTTGAAAACCTTCAATGTGGCCTTGACCTTGAGACCCCTTCTATCATTGGTATTGATGAAATCCATATCCAGCGAGAAGGTAAGCACAGGAAACAGGCTTGGGCTTTAATCTGCAATGGGAATGACCGTACCGTAATGGACTTACTTCCTAATCGTAATAAGCCTACAATCATTGATTACTTCAAGAATCTTAAGAACCCTTACAATGTAGAAGTGGTTACTATGGATATGTGGGAACCCTACAAAGATGCAGTTTATCAAGCCCTCCCAAATGCCATCATTGTTATTGATAAGTTCCATGTAGTGAAGATGGCTAATGATGCCTTAAATACCCTAAGGAAGTCCTATAAAGATAAATTAGGTCAGAAGAAGAATAAGGCATTAAAGAAAGACCGATATGTTCTATTAAAGCGAGAACATGATTTAAGGCCATTGCCTGATATAGCATTCCGTGATTCTTGGTTTAATGAGATACCTGAACTCAAAGTTGCTTATGAGCTGAAGGAGAATCTTTTCAAGATATATGATGCTAAAACTAAGAACCAAGCAAGAATGCTATTTAATAACTGGAAGGTTTCTATCCCTGATGATATGAAGGAATTTAAAGATGTTGCAGCTACAATCGAAAACTGGTATACAGAGATATTCAACTACTTTGATTGTAGAGTAACCAATGCCTTCGTAGAAGGTATCAATAGCACTATAAGAGCAATTGAGAAACAAGGTCGAGGTTATGCCTTTGAGGTTCTTAGAGCCAAAGTAATGTACTTTATCAATCATAAAGTTGATAAGCCTTCGTATGGTTCTGGTACATTTAGCAATATGATGATGAGAGGTTCTTGGAACGATGTACCTAAAGATTACGGTGTACAATTTGAAGCTATCATTAAAGCCATTAATGAGGGGTTATTGTAAAATACCCTTCATTTTTTTATACTGGGATTTATTCCCTCCACCACTAAATTAGAAGAGCCTTAATAATTAACCCTTTTATAATTTTTTCAGTATCATTCCAGCTATCCTTTAGCGCAACTTTTGGAATATTAATTCTCTATCCATTAATATTTTCTTTTTTAGAAGGTTATTTATTCAAATATATAAATAGTCTATTGTCTGTAACGTTGTCTGCCCAACTAGCGACACTACCGATTCTTGTTTATCACTTTAACTACCTATCCATTATTTCAATTATAGCTAACCTGTTAATTATCCCGGTAATAGGGATATTGATTTCATTGACTATAGGGAGTATAATTTTAGGGCTAATTTCAACTAACTTGGCTACTGTTTTTAATCTTGCTATAAATCTTTTATTAAAGTATGTATATAAAACAGCAGAGATATGTAGTGTTAATGTTTTTTCTGGTATTACAATCGAGTTTGTTGAAATATATCACGTAATAATTTATTATGTAATTATAGTAATATCATATTTAATAGTAAGAAGACTAAAAACTACTGAGGAACTACCCCTAGAGGATCGAGAACAGTCCAGCAAATGTTGTAAAAGTCTATAGAAAAATATTGTTTTTTTACAATGCAATAATATGATGTCATTAAGAGGTGATATTGATGAAGTATTATTCACAACAACAGCTCAATCATTTTTTAGGTTTAATGCTAGACAAACAGCTAAATAAAAAGGTAGTTGGTTACTGTAGAGT
>CALHIW010000087.1 GCA_938030905.1 Candidatus Methanomethylicia archaeon
TAAACTCAATAAATCAAAGCCTCCAACAACCTCACTAAATCTACACCAACCATCCCCACTAAACCACATCTACAAACTAATAGATAACCCTCCACCCACAGCACCAACCCCACAACAAAACATAAATACACAAACTACTAAGAGCACTGATGCATTTTCGAAAAAAATTTAAGTGAAATAGTAATTCTATGAGTAGGTTAAAACATGATGAAGAGATGCCTAAAGCATTTCTTGACAATGCAGGAATGCTCAAGTGAAGAGATTAGCTATTTAATTAGGGCATCAGAAATCTTAAAAATACAATATAAAACAACAAGATATACGCCTAAAGTTTTAAAGGGAAAAACTTTAGCTATGATTTTTCAAAAACCTTCAACTAGAACGAGAGTTTCCTTTGAAGTTGCCATGTATCATCTTGGTGGGAAAGCAATTTATTTGAATTGGAATGAATTACAATTAATAAGAGGGGAAACAATACCTGATACTGCTAAAACTATATCAAAGTACGTTGATGGCATTACTGCTCGTGTATTCCTACATAAAGATTTAGAGATACTGGCAGAGTATGCTGAGGTCCCCGTCATAAATGCTCTTAGTGATCTATGGCATCCATGTCAAGCGCTAGCCGATATTTTCACGATATACGAGCATTTTAGGACGTTTGAGGGAATTAAGGTAGCATACGTTGGTGATGGAAATAATGTATGTAATAGCTTACTTATTGCATGTTCAAAGGTTGGATTAGATATCTCTATTGCCACTCCTAAAGGATATGAACCATATAAATTTGCAATTGAATATGCTAAGGATAATTCAGAAAAAACGAGATCAAACATCACTATTACAAATGATCCTAGAGAAGCGGTTATGAAGGCAAACATCATATATACTGATGTATGGGTAAGTATGGGACAAGAAAAAGACACAGAAAAAAGACTTAAAGTATTTCTACCATATCAAGTAAACTCTGAGTTAATTAAGGTCGCATCAGAGAATCATATAATAATGCATTGTTTACCTGCTCGTAGAGGTTATGAAATTACTGATGAAATCATAGATGGGCCCAGATCTGTAGTTTGGGAACAGGCGGAAAATAGACTTCATACTCAAAAAGCATTATTAGCTCAATTAATATTATCAAGGTGAACTTAATGTTTTTAAGAAAATTATTTTCATCTTTTAGAAGAATAATATCAGTATCGCGAAAGCCAACTTGGGATGAATTTAAACTTTCATTAAGAATAGCACTAATAGGGATACTAATTGTAGGAACATACGCATTTGTATTTGAATTTGTAGCCGGAATAATAATTTCTTCGGTTGGAATAAGATAGCAATTATTGTAATAATCGATTAAAAAGTGGTTTTTCTTAAACTTGTCCTCCTCATATGTATTCTGATTTTATTCTTGAATCTATATCTCGGGTTAGGAGTAAGAGTAGTGAAGACTAGTTTGAGAATATGTAAACTCTTAATATATTAAGAGTTTTCTTAATACGTATTCATAAGGATTCCAAGTTAATCTTAAGTTGGTGGAGGTAAACCTATTGTAGAATGATCACTAGCTCTTCATGATTCTACATCTTCCAAGCTACAATTACTCTCGGACTCGGAAGTTTAAAGATTAATGGGATTCTATGAAACCCTCTACTCTATGAGCTAATTAAACCCAATCCATACAGATACAACATCAAAGTGGAGATTACCAAAAATACTCTCTTTATCCAATCCAAAGCCCCATGCGAACCACGTGATCCTTAAAAAACACATTCCTATAATTAATCCTTGAAGCTAAGTCTGGAAGACTATGAAGCTAGAATAAGAGTAGAACTCAATAAATCACCGTACAGACTTAGAGAAAAGGAGGCCAACCTCAAAATCTCGCAGTTAAGTTCAAGGATGAAATGAAACCAGGAGAAAGGAATCAATAAGACAAACATCCTTAAAATCATAGCATACTACTCAAAGATCACCATTAAGCAAATCTGTAAATAAATTCCGATAACCCCCATGTAAACCGTAAAGTTTTTATTAGGAACTTTACATAATAGTAAGTCAAAATATTTGAAGGAGACATTATGAGTATATATGCTGTTCGTTGTACTGCAGGGCAAGAAAAGAACATAGCAGTTTTACTAGAACAGAGAGTTAGGACAGAAAATATACCATTAAAATCTATAGTAGTTCCAATGAGTATACGTGGTTTCTTTTTCATCGAGGCTAATGGCCCTCATATAGTTGAGAGGGCAATATCAGGATTGAAACATATTAAGGGATTAATTCCTGGAAAAATTGAAATCTCTAGTATAGAACACTTAATACTCCCCAAACCAACAATTGAAAACTTAAATATAGGAGACATAGTTGAAATAGTAAGTGGCCCGTTCAGAAATATGCAGGCAAGAATAAGTAGAATAAATAAAGATAAACAAGAAGTTGTGCTTGAACTTTTAGAGGCTACATACTCACTACCAATAACAATGAAGGCAGACTATGTCAAGAAAATAATTGAAGGAGAACTTCATGGTTAAAAAAACATTTAACTTCATTGTTAATGGAGGAGAAGTAACAGCTGGGCCGCCTATTGGTCCTGCGCTTGGCCCTCTTGGATTTAATGTTATGATAATAGTGAATAAAATAAATGAACTTACAAAAGATTTTCAGGGAATGCGTGTTCCTATAAAAGTAACTGTTGATATAGATACAAAAGAATTTGATATAGAAGTAGGTATACCAACAACAGCTGCCTTAATAGCAAGAGAGTTAGGCATTAAGAAGGGAGCTCAAAGCCCCGGCTCTCAAAGGGTTGGCAATTTAAACATTGAGCAGATAATAAAAATTGCAAAAGTAAAGATGCCGCGATTACTCTCAAAATCTTTAAAAGAGGCTATAAAAGAAATTCTAGGAACATGTGTAAGTCTAGGTGTTACCGTTGAGAATAGAGATCCAAGAGAGATTATAAAAGAGATCAATTCTGGCACTTACGATGATATTATTAATAAGTATTAGGTGAGAGCTATGATTAACACATTAATTGAAGCAATAAATATGGCTAAGAATAAATCCAAGAAAAGAAATTTTATTCAAGCAATTGAGCTTATAGTAACTCTTAAAGGTATAGATATTAAAAAGCCTGAAAACAGAATTATAGCCAAGATAGAGCTTCCACATGAAATTGTTAAAAGAAAAACAAAAATATGCATCATTGCGGATGGCGATTTAGCACTAAAGGCAAAAGATGCACAAGCAGATAGTATAATTTCTAAGCAGGATCTAGAAAAACTAAGGGAGGACAAAAAAACAGCTAAAAAAATAGCTAATGAGTATGATTTCTTTCTCACTACAACAGATCTTATGCCAATGGTTGGCAAAATTTTAGGACCTATTCTAGGACCTAGAGGGAAAATGCCAGATCTTGTAGTTCCATCTTCAGATATAAGAAAGCTGATCGAATCTTTTAGAAGATCAGTATTAATAAAAATGAGAGCTAGTCCCCAAATACAATGTATAGTCGGTTCTGAGGATATGAATACTAGGAATATAGCTGAGAACATTATGACAGTTATTAATTTCATAGATAAACGTTTTCCATTAACAACGCATTTATCAAACATATATATTAAAACTACAATGGGACCTATAGTAAAGGTTCAAACTAATATAAGGCGATAAGGATGAATATGAAAGATATAGTACCTCAAAAAAAGATTCATATAGTAAATGAACTTGTAAGCTTACTACTAAAACATAGGACAGTATTATTTGCTGATTTTTCAACAATAGCCTCTCCACAGTTACAGCAGCTTAGACTAAAATTACGTAATTTAGCAATACTTAAAGTTGCTAAAAATAGACTTATAAAAATAGCATTTAAGAAAGTCGTTGATGATGAAAAAATCATAGATGAAGTTAAAAAATTTCTAACAGGAAATACATTATTATTATTTACAAATGAAAATCCCTTTCTAGTATATTTTATTCTAGAAAGAAATAAAGTTCCTAGATATGCTAAACCAAATGATGTAGCTGTAGATGATATAGTTATCCCTGCAGGTAATACTGGACTTACGCCAGGTCCAATTCTAAGTAAATTTGGGGCTTGTAAGATACCAACAAAGGTACAGGAAGGGGCTGTATGGATTACTAAGGATACTGTAGCTATTAAAAAGGGGAATACAATAAGTGCTGATCTAGCAGATATACTTAAAAGATTGAATATAAAACCAATATACACAGGAATTAGAATTAAGTTGGCAGTATCAGATGGACTAATAATTCATCCAGAAGACTTAAAAATAGATCTTGATGAATATAGAAGACAGATAATTTTGGCTTTTCAAGACTCATTGAAATTATGTCTGGGAGTTGTATTTATAACGAATGAAAGCGCACCCTTAATAATTAAAAAAGCTTATCTGGAAGCTTTAAACATAATACATAATATTCCTATAATGATATCGGGCATCATTGAGGAAGCTATCAAATCAGCCTATATTAATGCATATCTTCTATCATTGAGAATAAAAGTCTAACAATATGATGCCTGTATAACTTAGATGCCCCAAACTTTATAAATATAGTTTCCTAATTAGATGATTGCTTATGTTATTATTTATTATGTTTGATTGATAACTTGTTTTAGGGGGTCTTATCCCATTAAATGGAAACGGCTATTTATGTTTGATGAATCGTTTAAATAACAAAATACTAAAATATACATGTTAAGAGAGAAGATTCCATTCATGCTAAATCTTTAGTAGGTGATGTGTAGTTTAACTTTATGTGATGTAAGTGTGCATAAGGACTTGTTAGAGTTGAAAGCTTTCTTTAAATAGCTTAGTTTTTAGTGCTATCTAAACTATGATTTCTTTATCCTATTTATTCTTGCTTTATCCTAACCTTAGATTTATTTTTGAGATATTCTACATCATACTTCCAATGATGCCCATTCATCCCCATACATCTCTCTTATCAACTCAAAAGTCTTAATGATGTCTTTGTAATAAGTATCCATCAAGCTTCACATCGCCACTACATCCTCTATGTTCATGAGCAACTCTAATTTAATAAGATATTTTCTTAAGGCTATCTTCCATTATTAGAAAACACAAGCTCTTAAACCTCATAAAGTAACAACATCCAATAGTTATAAGCATCATACTACAATAGACTTAACTCAATAAGATGGTGTTTTTATGAGGTATGCGGAGTTGATAGGATTTGATTGTACTAGTTTAGGTTTTGTTTTATGGTTTCTTGGTATTTGCTTATCTTGGATTGATTAATTTTGTATTTAAGATTGAATCACTAAAGCTTTGTGGCTTAATTTTTTATTGTTTGGGTTTTCTTTGATTTTGTGGTTTCTTTTTGTCTGTTGTTTATAGGTTTATTGGTATGTTGTATATGTATGTTTTAGCTGTTGGTTTCTTTTATGTTTTCCATTTTGTTATGT
>CALHIW010000088.1 GCA_938030905.1 Candidatus Methanomethylicia archaeon
TTAGGACTGCTATTAAAAGACTCTATAGATGGCTTAAACCTAATAAGAATAATAAGATATAAAGCCAACAACAACATACAAAGCCTCCACAACAAAGCATACATAACAATACACCTAAAATACAGAGCTTAAAAAATAAGTTCTATTGATAAATCATTAATAAGAGTAAGCTCCTGAATATAATCACCAAGAAAGTAAATTTAGATTATTGAGTCAGTTATAGAGCCTATAATTGTTAATGCAATAATTGTGATTAAATCCCCAATCACTATGGATATCAATGCACCAATAGTGAGGTATATCATAAATGGTAAGAGAGGTGTAACCCAAATATATTCACCATACATTTTATTTCTGTAGTTGGTTATAATTTCATTTTTGAACTTTAGAGATTCCCCCTCATCAACTAGACGCTGGAAGAGTTTAACTTCTCGCCTCCCATTAATTCTTCTAGGGTACTCTAAGGGATGATAGAAATCTAGTTTCTTAATAAATTCTAGGGTCTCTATCTTATATCCAGTAATCAGCATCAACATTTTCTTGAATGTTGAAGACTGAATACCCTCAAACAATTTCTTATGCTTAAGCTTCCATAAAATGTTCCTAGATAAAAAGACTAATGGAAGAATTAATGTTAGAATTGCTGCATTCGTTAAAATAGTTAACGGCATACTAAGAAACTGTAATGATGATATACCAATTATTGGTAAATTTTGAAATGAAAATGGATATCTAGGCATTAATATTCCAGCAGAGATTATAGCCTTTGCATCAGCACCACCAAAAAAGCCATTATAGAACAATATTATAGCTAATAGTGTACTTAAAGTAAATGAAAAAACAATAAGGAAAGCACTATATAAGCTATTACTACACATAATATCGTAAACTAGTAGGGGGATACCAATAGCAACTGGAAGAATCCATAACTTATCTGGAACTTCTCTTGTTTTGACATCATAATATGATGCAAAAGCATATGTTAATATGAGTGTTGCAGATCTAATAATTGCTATAATATCTTCAAGATACATAATACATAGTCACTCTCAGATTTCCTACTGACACAATATATAAGCTTCTTCAAATTAAATATGTTTTGTAAACTTAACTTATCCCTATATAGAATTTATGTGAGTTTTTAAAGATACTGTCAAGTTGGTATATGTAAACTTGTATAGTTAATGACCTAACATGACAGTATCGTTTTTAGAAATACTTAAATTTTATTCTTGTAAGATTTATAGAATTGAAAATTTATATTCTTAAAACCTAGGCAATATGATAGCTATGAACTATGTATTGGAAACTCCATTAAAAAATGTTAAAGAAGAGTGTAAAAGCATATTAAACCACATCATAAAATCAAGATATAACATTGAATTAGAGATAAAAATCACTAAACCTCCTAAAGTTGAAATGGGAGATTTATCGTTTGAATGTTTTAGCATTGCTAAGTTACTGTCAACCACTCCTTCAGAGGTTGTTAATGAAGTAGTTAGTAGTTTAAAAGAACTGAATTTTGACTTTATAAGTGAGGTATGGGGCGTACCGACCGGTTATATAAACTTTAAAATTAACTATATAAAACTTGGTGAACTAACTCTAAACGCCATTGAAAAACTCAATGAACAGTATGGATTCGTAAAGTCAGAAAACATAAAAAGAATAATCATAGAGCATACAAGTGCAAACCCGATTAGACCACTTCACATAGGTAACGCTAGAAACGCGATAATAGGAGATACGTTGTATAGACTACTTAAATCGAGGGGGCATAATGTTATGCGTCATTTCTATATAGATGATGTAGGGTTGCAGGTTGCCATAGCTGCTTATGGATATGATAGGTTGGGAAGACCAAAACCTAATGGAAAAACTGACGAATTTATTGGTTTAATTTATGCAATGGTAAACTGCATACTGGAAATTAGAAAACTAAAAGAAGAAATTAGAAAACTAAAAGAGACGATGAATAGTAATAATGTTAAACCTATCCTTGCCAAGCTTGATGAATGGATAAATATAGCAGCAGATTTAAATAAAAGAAATCAGGACTTGTTTAATAAACTTTTAGAGTGTATTGAAAAGGACACTAATCCATTCTTAACAATCAACAATATTATGAAGTTGTATGAAGAAAAGAATGAAGAAACAGTCAGACTTGTACGTGAAGTATGTGAGTTAAGTCTCAATGGGTTTAGAGAGAGCTTAAAGAGAATTAATATCGAGTTCGATAGTTGGGACTGGGAAAGTGAAATTACGATTTGGAGTGGAATGACAAATAGTATAATTGAAAGTCTTAAAAATACTCAGTACGTTTATAATAACGGCGCGCTCGTATTAGATATTGATAAAGCAGTCGAAGCCCTAAATATAAAAAATGAATTGAAGAAGAGATACGTTAAGATTCCGCCATTAACTTTGATCAGATCAGATGGTACAACATTATATGTAACTAGAGATATTGCTTACTCTTTATGGAAATTTAATAAGGCAGATATGGTAATAAATGTTATTGGTGTAGAACAGACGATACCTCAAATTCAATTAAAAATAGCATTATACTTACTGGGTAAAAAGAAGGAAGCTGAAAACCTAATTCATTATGGGTACGAAATGGTACAACTTGGAGATGGAAAAATGTCCAGTAGAAAAGGGAAATATATAACACTAGATCAAATTATAGATGAGGCTATAATTAGATCATATAATGAAATAGATAAAAGATCAAGATTAATGACAGAAATTGAGAAAAGAAGATTAGCTGAGAAAATAGGCATTGGAGCCACTAGATATGCATTTATATCTATTAATGCAAATAAACCAATAATATTCACGTGGGATAGAGTATTAGATTTTAACAGGAATAGTGCTCCATTTATTCAGTATGCTTATGCTAGAGCACATAATATAATCAGTAAGTCTGGAGGATATGAAAAGAATGCACCAGTAGAATTGCTTAAAGAAGATATTGAGCAGAGATTGATAGTAAAATTAGCTGAATTTCCAGAAGTAGTTATTGATGCTGCGGATAATCTGAAACCGGAAATTATTGCAAATTATTGCAATGATCTAGCAGAATCCTTTAATACATTCTATGATAAATGTCCGGTACTAACAGTTGATAATAAGCTAAGAGATTCAAGGCTTAGACTTGTAAACTGCATAAGAATAGTACTAAAAAATAGCTTAAACATACTAGGTATTGATGCGCCAGAAGTAATGTAAAAATCATGTTAGTAAGGCCTAGAGAATTTAAATTCTAATTAGTGTTTTTCTTTATTCGTCATGTAACTCAGACTTGCATTAGTACTTATATTTATGTAGCCTCTATCCAAGGGCCAGCTTAACCCAGACTGAGGTTGCGCAGACTTAGGATGAAGAGCGAAGTATAGACCATCCTAAGTCTAGAATAGTGAAATATGGCTTCAGTCTTGTCGTTAAAAATCCTTTAACAGACTTTACAAAGATAGTACTTAAGATTTTACCCATAACCCATGCTTCTTCACCTTCAAAGATCCATGTCTAGGGCTGTGAATATTTCCTTAGCGCACTCACCATCCTAAAACCTAGAATAAGTCAATTCACTCAAAAGAAATCTATAAGTAAACATCAGAAACAGCTACAAAAATATTATTTAAAAGTGAACATTGATTATGCTGGAAGGGTTGGAAGGTTTAACTGTAGAGAAAATACTTACTGTAGTAAAATAATCAAATGTTAAGAAGGTTCACTGTAGCTTAATTCATAAATGAGTTTCTAAGCTCTAAAGGATACGACTAGCTATCTGTAAATATCATCAAAGTTAAGCTGAAAACTTACATAACTATTAGGAGAGAATACACCTAAACCCATTCAAAGATATTCAGCCGAAGTCAAAAAGAGAAAATTTTCTGGCTTTGTGGAGTTTTTTACTTAGTGTTTTGTCTCTTTTTCTTTCACTTTTCTGGTTTTGTGTTTATAGGTTGATGGACATGTTGTATATGAATAGCTTTGTTGTGAGTTCTTTTCACTATGTTCCTCAGGGTTTTTGCCATGTGGAATCCTCCAATGCCTGTTTGAGTGTTAAGTAGGCTGCTTCTGTACTCTACCATCACCATATCCCTTAAGTTTAGCCCATGTGTGGTAGCTAGACGCCTGTAAGGGTTTACATTCCTTCCTCTTGCTTCTGATGGTGTGTCTGATTGGCTGTTCCGCATGGCTTTATAGGCTTCTACTCCCTACTAGAAGCTCTAGATGTCTGAGCTGTTAAATGCACTGTCTCCATAGGTCTTCACGACCTTTCCATGCTTCTCCTCTAGAAGTTTAGAGGAGGCTTAGAGTCATAGGTGTCATCTTTGCAACTCCAGGGCCACAACCTCCTTGCCTCAACATTAACTGCAAAGTGGACATTAATGTAATGCCTCTTCTTGCTATGCCCCATCTAACCCATACCAGCCTTATGAACCCTGATATCTATCAAATCCATCGCTACGGCTATAGGCTCATCAGAACCATTCAAAGCCTCACATAGCGACAAGTCTAATCAGAGAGTATGCTTCCTAAGCCCAGAATAGTCTGCTGATGAAACCTGGAAACAAGCCCGTTCAAGACTCTGATGAAGCCTTCAAACTACCTATAAGACATAACAAAAGATAACATACAACGAATAGAAACTCCATACACCGCTCCGCTAGGACATACAAGCAGCCAACCTTCCCACAGTTCATAGCCTACAACCCATCGTCATAGTTTTCCAAAAAATCTATGCTAAGGAGAACCCCCCACACCTGATAAGCCCCCATCAACAGCCCTC
>CALHIW010000089.1 GCA_938030905.1 Candidatus Methanomethylicia archaeon
GTAAACATTATAGATCTTAAAAGGGAAAGCCTACCACTAGATAACTTGCTTAGCCTAGCTAGAGAAAAAATAATGAAGGGGGAGGATCTAGATGATGAATTAATAGAGAAGCTTGTTAGAGAGCATATTAAATTCATTAGAGATGTTGAGGTTTACGGCTTTGATAATGCATACTCCATGTGGATTAGCAGAAACAAAGAGCCTAAATAAGACTGAATATATAGCAATAAATGAAATGGAGAAAATATTAAGTAAGCCTACAGTTAAGAGAGCTTTACTATATACTAGAGTTGGCAATAATGTTCAATGTAATACTTGTGAGAGGAAATGTATAATTCCAGAAGGTAGCTATGGATGGTGTGGAACCAGGATAAACATTAATGGAGACTTATATACTATTGTATACGGGGATATTAGTGGTTTAGAAAGTAGACCTATAGAAATCAAGCCATTCTACCATTACTGGCCAGGCTCAACATCTTTAACTTTTTCAACATGGTCATGTAATTTTAGCTGTCCATGGTGTCAAAACAGCAACTTATCCAGAGTTAAACCAGATACTAGATATGTAAACTACATAGAGCCATATGAAATAGTTAATCTTGCCTTAAAGCATAGTGATGATGGTTTATGTGTAAGCTTCAACGAACCTACAATGCTTTTTGAATATTCTATAGATGTTTTTAGAATTGGTAGTAGAAAGGGGCTTTACTGCTGCTATGTTTCAAACGGATACATGACTCTTGAAGCATTAAAGATTCTAGCTAAATCTGGATTAACAGGGCTTAAAATAGATGTTAAGGGGGATAGGGAAGTATATAAAAATTACATTGGTGAATGTGATGTAGATATTGTATGGAGAAATATTAGGGAGGCTAGAAATATGGGACTACATGTTGAGGTTGTTAACCTAGTAATTACAGGTGTTAATGACGATGTATGTATATGTGAAATTATTGAAAGACATCTAAAGGAGGCAGGTCCAGAAACGCCAATACACTTCACAAGATATTTTCCAGCATATAAATTCTACAATCCACCTACAAGAATAGAAACATTAGAGAAAGCATATAAAATGGCTAAAAAGGCAGGGATATACTATCCATACATTGGAAATGTTCCAGGAAGCCCATATGGAAATACCTATTGCCCAAACTGTAACTATACATTGATTAAGAGATATGGATTCAGCATCATAAAATATGATGTTACTGACAATAAATGCCCTAAATGTGGCTTCAAAATACACTTAACTGGGAGGTATATTAGGAAAAAGCTATAACCATTTAATAACAATATCATCTACACTAAGCCTATTTTTAGATAGAGGTTTAACTTCAGAATAACCTAATGGTAAAAGTGCAACTATTACATATTTATCTGGAATGTTAAGTATGCTACGTACTTTAGAAGCGTTGAATTTTCGAACCCAACATGTAGCTAAACCATAATCTACAGCTAGTAGAGTTAGATGGTCGATTATTACCGCTACATTAAGTATACAGTTCAATAAACGAGCTAGCTTAACCTCACCGTCAGAACATTTAGAAATATAATTAATTAAATCATTACCTCTAAGGTTAACAATACCTAAGTCAACAAGAGTTTGGAAGGCGGAGAATAAATCCTCTCTTAGATAAGCCTCCATATCACCTAAGAAAACCAAAATCATAGATGCTGATGCAATCCATTCCTGACCATAGGATGCATCAGCAATTCTCTTCTTAATATCTTCATTTTCAACAACTATAATTCTCCATGGTTGAGCATTTTTACTTGAAGGAGCAAACCTAACAATATTAAGCATTTCAATTACAACATCTCTAGATACCTTAACATCTTTAAAGCATCTTACGCTACTTCTACTACATATTACTTCCCTAACATTCATAAATTAAAACTTTTAAGCTAGACTTAATAAAGATTACTACATATACCTTATGAACTTAACATGTTTAACTACTTCCATTTAATATTTCCTATGAATTCATAGTATTTACCTTGATTTATTAATACATAATTCCTACATGTACACTATTGACCTCGTAACATAAATATATTCTTACCATCGTATTTCCATTCATACTATATGTTATTGGAAATCTGCTCTATCCCTAACATGCTATTCACTCCATTAAGTTCTTAATCTCCAAACTATACTATGTTGGTATTTTACATGCTGCCTAGAGTAGTGAATAATATCAGTTAATACCAGTTATCTGAGGACTAGAGATGTAAATGCATTCCAACACCAAATCCATATGTAAATCATCTTCTTAATGATTAAGAGAAACATACATGATCTCTTAGATAATATTTATGCAAGCATCATAAACCATAGTAATTCCAACATTCTTCTTATCAAATTCAAATATACTAGGATGAACATAGTATAGATACATAATCTAATAATGAAGCATAAGTATCTAAAACCGTCTTAATTAATGAAACGTATAAATATTATAACAACCAATATGAATAAGGTTTCTCATGATGAGTCTACCGACCTTAGCCATGACTCACTATAGGTAAGCGTTCTAAATAAAGTTAAAGTTTACAGTATGGCTCATTCCATAGTTGAAGATGTTTCCTGCTGGAATTTATGTAAATCTATACATGAACGCCTTCATAGTTTAAAATTACTAACTATATGTAGTCATGTTAACAGCTCCGATACTACTATGGAGACAAGGTTATAAGTGTGTGAATGAATTTCAGACAGCTTTAGTTATTGGACAAATGTATATTAGAGACATAGTTTTAACACATAAACAGTAGAAAATGTTTTTTCAACTATATCGAAGACAATACAATTTTTCACTTGACAGAAAAGTTTATAGTTTAGGAATATTAACTTTCTTAACTATGGGTTTAGACTTATTTATTACTATAGGAGGTAGGGCCGGGGATGGAAGCTTCCTAATAGGGGACATACTGGCGAAAGTATTTAGATTTATTGGCTACGATGTGTTAACATACAGAGATTTTCCAAGTAATATTCGTGGATTACCAACATATTACTCAGTAAGAGCATCAGATAAGCCTATATATGCAGTTAAGGATTTCATAGATTATCTTGTAACATTTGAGCTTGAAGCAGTAGAGTACTTTAAGAGAAGCTATAGTGAGAATACAGTAATAATATATGATAATTCAATAAAAGATATTAAAGATCTAGACGTCAAAAACTATGGGGTACCATTTAAAAGAATGTCTATTAGTAGCTTGGGAAGTGAGTTGTTCAAAAACACCATTGCGCTTGGCGTTTTAACTTATATTTTAGGTATTGATGAAAAACATGTTCTTAACATATTAATGGAGACATTCATGAAGATGAGGAAAGATATTCTAGATAAAAACATTAAAGCATATAGAATCGGTAGGGAGTACGCTATAGGAAACATTGAGGGTAGAGAAGTAGCTATTAAAACTATAGGGAGAGGAGGGAGACTCCTACTTAATGGTAATGAAGCAATAGCCTTAGGAGCTATAATTGCTGGCTGTAGATTTTATGCTGGGTATCCTATAACGCCTGCAACTGAGATCATGGAGCTACTTATAATGCACATGCCGAAATATCAGGGTATAGCTGTTCAAGCAGAAGATGAAATCGCAGCTATAAACATGATTATTGGAGCATCCTATGCTGGGTTGAGGGCAATGACAGCTACATCAGGTCCAGGATTCTCACTAATGACTGAATCATTATCACTTGCAGGAATGATTGAGGTACCCATAGTGATTGTTTATGTACAGAGAGTTGGACCAAGTACAGGTATTGCAACAAAAATGGAGCAGGCGGATACTTTACAGGCATTATTTAGTGGTCATGGCGAGTTTCCAAGGATAGTTCTTACACCAGGAACTGTTGAAGAGGCTTTTTACATGACTACAGAAGCATTTAATCTAGCTGAGAGGATTCAGTGCCCAGTAATAGTTCTTATAGATCAATTCATAGCTCAAAATAGAGAAACAGTTAATACATTGGATCTTTCAAGAGTTAGAATTGAGAGAGGTAAACTTATTACAAGCGAAGTTATAGGTGACTATAGGAGATATGAAATAACGGATGATGGAATATCTCCTAGAACAATACCTCCAGTTAAGGGTGGAATATATCTAGCTAATAGTAATGAACATGATGAGAAGGGATATACGGCTGAGAATCCATGGATTAGAGAGGCTATGGTTAATAAGAGATTAAGAAAATTGGAGGTAGCTAAGAAAACTCTCAAGGAACTCTTCCCATACAAAATCTATGGATATAAGGATGCTAGAATAGCATTTATAGGCTACGGCTCAGTTCACGGGGTTATTCTTGAAGTGATTGAGAGGCTTAATAGCAAAGAGCCTAAAGCAAAGTATTTACAGTTAATGTATTTATGGCCTTTTCCTTCAGAGGAAATCAATGAATTTATACATAATACTGACAAAATATATGTTATTGAGCATAATGCTCAAGGGCAAGTTAGCGAACTAGTTAAATGGACAACTGGTGTTGGGATTAGTAAGATATTGAAGTATGATGGTAGAGCCTTTAGACCAATAGATGTTCTAAGAGTGGTTGAAAATGGTTAGTGAGGGGGAATTCATTCTTAAGAATCCAGTATGGTGCCCCGGATGTGGCCACTATGCTGTCCTAACAGCGCTTAGAAGAGCTGTAGTAAAAGCCAATTTAAAGCCAGAGGAAATAGTGCTTGTAACCGGTATTGGATGTTCAAGCAGATTTACAGATTTCTTCAGATCCTATGGCTTCCATGGAGTACATGGGAGAGCCCTCCCAGCTGCAATAGGGATAAAGATGGCAAATCCAAGGCTTAAAGTTATAGTTGCGAGTGGGGATGGAGATACTTATGCTATAGGTATGAGTCACTTTATACATGCAGCTAGGAGAAACATTGGAATAACACATATTGTAATGAATAATCAAGTATATGGATTAACTAAGGGACAGTATAGTCCAACATCAGTTAGGGGATTTATATCATCAACAAGCCCTAAGGGAAACTTGGAAAAACCAATAGATGGAGTTTTATTAGCTCTATCTGCTGGTGCAACATATATTGCAAGAGGGTTTTCAGGTAATTTAGATCAGCTAATAAGACTTATAGAGGGGGGATTAAGACATAAAGGCTATGCTTTAATAGATGTTTTAAGCCCATGTGTAACATTTAATAAGCTAAACACCTATGAATGGTTTAAAAGAAATATCCTAGATATCGAGCAGATAAACCATAATCCATCAAATAGGCTTGAGGCATTTAAAATGATTTTAACATCAAGTAAGATACTTATAGGTCTAATATATCAAAGTACTGAGGAGACGTTTGAGGATCTTATGATGAGCTCTATAGGCGGAGTACCTATAGATGCTAATATATCACTTGGAGAAAACAATTACGAAAACTTAATTAAGGAGATTACTAGTATTTGAGGGGAGGGGTTTGAATAGGAAAAATGATGAATCTATTACTGAGCTTAAGGAGGAAATAGTTCAAATTAGAGTTGATTTGGAGGCTTTACTGAACACTTTAGAAAAATATACTAACGTAGTTGAGAAGCAAACAGATCTTCTAGATAAAGTCTGTGAGAAGCTTGATAAAATAACAAGTACGCTGTGTAAAATACTTGGATTAAATGAGCATGATAAAGACTTTAAATCCAATATATACATTTAACTTAGAATTGATTAATACTCAAATAGCTTTCCACCACATTTAATACATACGTCACCAATATCTGGAGGATTTGAATATCCACATTGCCTACAGTAGACTACATATATTCCTGGTGGTGGAGGTATTGATGAACGTCTTCTTAAAGGTCTTCTAGCTATGAATATGAATTGATTCACTTGAGTCGTATTTGCTTTCTTAGCAGCTATATATGCAAGTAAAGCCATAACAATACTGTAAGTAAGAGAAGCAATCAAATCAATAAATGTTAGGTCTTTATGATTAAACATAGCCCTAATAACTGACATGCTGATAAGCACTAAACCCACAGCTACAAATAGGCGTTTTCCAATATATATAAATCCTAACCCTGGAGCTATAAAGTTAAGTATTGCTGCTAAGATTGGATTAACTCTTCTCATAGCTACATTAGCACTTCTAAAGCCTTATAGGCTTCCTTAAGATCCCTAGTATTAACCTCACATACTACAAGATCAATAAGATTTTCCCTACTTCTTATAGATACTATGTCGCGATTTAGCTTAATCATTAAAACTTCAGGCTTAAGATAGCCATTAAAATTATTCATTAAGTCGAGAAGATAAGCACCAACATCAAGAATAGCAATAACATCACCAACTTCAAGACATTTAGGTAGCAATCTATACTTAGGAAGAATAGGATTATTTTGAGATTCACCTTGAAGATCATGAAATACATCATTACCATCACAAAGCGGTCCTCCAATCCTATAATTACTAAGCTCTTTAACATTAACTTTATTTACTGGAACTATCTCATAATACCATTTTAAAACTCTAACACTATTCAAAATATTCCATCCAGCATCTATGATTATCCATTTCTCACCATTCTTCAACTTAATAGCTTCAATAGATGAAAGGAGGAGAGAAGTATCCGCAATAATTCTTCTTCCAGGTTCAAAATATATCTCAATATCACCAATGCTTCTCCTTAAAATACTAGTTACTAGATTAACTATTTCATGATCGGATAGTGAGGGCTTAAAGATAGAGGGAATGTTTTGAGCATTATGAGCATAATCTACAGGTAATCCACCACCTAGATTTACATGTTGAAGCTTAATCCCTCTATTCTCAATCATGCTGTATACTAAGGCAAGAAATTCAGCAGATTTAATCCATGAATCTAGACATGTATTCTGACTACCTATATGTGTATGTAGACCAATAAGATTTAGATATTTAGATTCTAGTATAAAGTCTATAATACCATTAATATCCTCTAAATCAAAGCCAAACTTCGTATTTATACTCTTAATAGCAACACCATCACTCTTAACAGGTACATCTATACGTAAAGCAATATCTACAGGTTTACCTAGCTCGCTGGCTATATGAGATATCTTAATCAACTCCGACATGGAATCAACATTAATGCATTTAACTCCAAGCCTTACAGCTGCCTTAATCTCTCTTAGCTTTTTAGCAGGACCATTGAATATTATATTTTCCG
>CALHIW010000090.1 GCA_938030905.1 Candidatus Methanomethylicia archaeon
GTAACTACATATGGGCACTATTAATCAACAACCCATCATCAACCATAGCCTTCACCTCCAATAGGCTAAGAAGACAAGCCCAACACCCCCATCCATAATCACTAAACCCACAAACCACAATAAAACCATGAAACAACAAGATCTCTGAAATCATGATAAATGTAAGCTCAAGGTGACTTACTAATATTCAGACATGTAGTGGCATCCTCATATTTTCTCAGCGCTTTGATCCAACATCATCATTAGCGAGTATTTCACTAACTTTATAAACTTAATTATTCTCATGCTATGTTAAGCTAATTAGTATACTTCCCTTAACTCTTTAGGATGAGGGTGCTGATATACTCGCTTTAAAAGTTGATGAGGCTTATAAGCATAAAGTAAACAACATTTGTTACCAATAAATTCGAGAAACAAAAGAAGGACCATACTTTACAGTGAAAGCTATAAAGAATATCGCCAAACATTAATAAGAAGCAATAATAATGCGCATAAGGTAGGGAAGCCCTGAAAGATTAGATATATTGAAGCTACCTCAAGTACTAGTCTAGAGATTCATCTTTACGCCTTGAAAGAATTGCACCTCATAAAGAAGAAGTTCTAAAGCAAAACTTATTTCAGTATATATTACCAAGCATTTTGTATTATCTAACAACATATGAATACAGAATTCTTAAATAGGGAAAGCTACTTTATGGTAAGTTTAAGATTAAATAACTATAAAGCATTATTTTTAATATACTTGCCAGATAGATGAAAATATAAAGTTTGTAGTTTACATAAATGAGGGAAAATGTTAGTAAAATTACTTACTAATAAAAAACTAGTAGCTATTTCCTTCTTTAATAACATCAGGTCTTTAGGTAACAATGAGAAAGAATTATAATTATCTAGACTGCATATTGTACATTGATTCCATAATCTTGACAGCAAACATGTTTATATCTGAACATGAAACTACATTAGACTATACTTATGCTTTTCTAGGTGTATTTATATTAATAAATGCAGTTGCTTTCACTTTCTTAAAAGCACTAAAAATTAAAAATAGTTTGTTAATTGGTTTCTCAGGCATAAGACCTATTTTTCTAGAAGTTGACCCAATACTACTTTTAGTAACTGGAGTCTCTAGTTCAGGAAAAACAAGATTTATACAAAGAATTATTAAAAAGCTTAGTAGTAAAAGTAATATTTATGTCTTTGATTGGCATGATGAATATCATGCACTAGGTCTTCCGCGCCGTGAAATGAACTTATCCACCGTGGTTTTCCCTATTAGAAGAGAAAGAGAAATCATTGAGACGAGAGACCTTTTAGGTGCAACATTAAATTTAACAGCTCAGCAAGTGAATTTATTACTACGTGTATTAAAAGCTTTAAGTAGTAAGGGATTAGTAGAAGTAGGCATTCTCGACATAAAAAGAATGATAGAACAATTAGCTATTGATTATGAAAATAGATCTGAAATCGCAGCACATCAAATATTACTTAGAAAATTTGAGAGTTTAGTTATAGGAGGAAGACGCTTAATCTGCTTCACAGATCCTGGAGTATTTATTATAACTGGGGGAGAAGTAGAAAAAAGAATAGGGTATGCATTAATTTTGAAGAAGTTGCTTCAAAAATTCTCAAGAGAAAAATTTTTAGAAAAAATTTGTAGGGTAATTGTAATTGAGGAAGCACATAATTTAATTCCTACAGAGGACACCATGTTTGCAAAATGGGTTCTTGAACTACAAAAATGTGGAGTGATGATAATTATGGTAGCTCCATCAGCTTCGCTAATAAGTAAAGTCATTAGAGCAAGAGTTCCCATTTGGATTTCATTTGCAACAACATTTAATGATGCGCCGGTAGTTAATTTAAGGTTGGGGAGGGGAGAAGCTATCATTAAAGAGTGGGGGAAAATAAAGAAAATTAAACCATTATTTTTTAAAATGGAGAAAAGAAAATTAAAGATCAGAGAGAGACATAGCATCATTACAATGATTAGCAACAAATTAAAATTAATAAAGAATAAGGTCAGACAAACATATGTAAATGAGAGAGATAACTACACCATTACAACTAATAATAACAAAATTTACTCATTAAATAATGGCACTAATACAATTTTCAAAAATATTTGTAAAATAAATGATGAATGGTTAGTAGATCATATTGATCCGAGCACCGTAAAGATTTCAGGACCTAATATTACTCTTCATCTACCATTAACTATTGAGTCTGTAGTAAAACTTGAAGAAATTGAAGCTCCAGAAGAAGTTATAGATAAATTTCTAACAATCCTAGCCGGAGAAGATCACTAAAGTATTAGTTAAGACTTACCTTAATTTGTTTAAGCTTTTCAATATTCACATTATAGAGGCTTCTTCTTCTACTATCTACTAGTATACCAAGTTTTCTTGCTTCTGTAATGGTTAACCCTGCAGATTTTATTTCCAGTAAACTAAATCCCCTGCCTCTTTTAAAGAGGTTCTTGGGTTTTTGCTTACCACGCAGTAGAGGTTTCTTAACAAAAGCTATAAAAAGATTGTTTAAAGTATTATTCATGATTAATCTATTGATGTTTCACTTTTTTCTTCCTCTTCCTTTTTAGGAGTTGGCGTCTTACTTTCTATCTTACCTGCTGCTATTACGTCATCAATTCTTAATATCATAGATGCCACTTCCGCTGCAGATTTTATTGCCTGGCGTTTTACACATGTAGGCTCCATTATTCCTAATTGAAACATATCAGCAACTTTTCCACTATATACGTCAACACCATATTTAAAACCACCAGCTTCTTCATGTTTTGCTCTTGCTTCAACCAAGATATCAATGGGATCCAATCCAGCATTATAAGCTAATGTTTTTGGGATTTCCTCCAATGTATCTGCAAAAGCTTCTATTGCTAATTGTTCTTTTCCTCCAACTGTAGGAGCAAAAGCTCTTAGCTCCTTTGCAATTTCTAACTCTATAGCACCACCTCCTGGAACCACTTTCCCGTCCTCAATAACATCTGAAACAACACTTAATGCATCAGTTAACGTTCGTTCAGCTTCATCAACTGCTCTTTCAAGTCCAGCTCTAATTAATATGCTGACTGCACGTGGATTCTTACATTTTTCAACAAAGACCATTCTATCTTCACCTATTCTATGCTCTTCAACTAAACCAGCTTCGCCAAGGTCAAATGGAGTGAGGTCCTCGATATTTGTAACTATCCTTGCACCAGTAGCTCTTGCTAATTTTTCCATATCAGACTTCTTTACTCTTCTAACAGTCAGTATTCCTTCCTTAGCTAAATAATGTTGAGCAATGTCGTCAACCCCTTTCTGGCAGAAAACAACATCAGCTCCTATAGACTTTATTTTCTGCACCATTTGTTTAAGCATCTTTTCCTCCTCATCAAGAAATGCTTTCATTTCTTCAGGATCAGTTATTCTAATTTCAGCATCAATTTCTGGCTTTTCAATCTCTAATGGGCAATCAAGTAATGCTATTTTTGCATTTTCAATGCGCTTAGGCATTCCTGCATGTACAACTTCTTTGTCAACTATAATTCCATCAATTAACTTTGTATCTAAGGCTCCTCCACCTTGTTTCTTTATTAATTGTATATTATCATCAATATCTGCTACAAGCTTACCATCACGTTCAACAACTATTTTCTTAACAGCCTCTACAGCCAGTTTTGCAAAATAATCTTTATATCCACCTATAGCCTTACTACCCATAGCTGTTTTGGCAACTTTAATAAGTGTATCAACATCATCTGGGCTTACCTTCATACTTGTTTTTTCAAGAACTTCAAGAGCTTTATCGATAGCTTTTCTATAACCACTTATTAATATTGTAGGATGAACTTCCTTATCAAGTAAAGCTTCTGCTCGTTTCAGCAATTCACCAGCCAAAACAGTAACGGTAGTTGTTCCATCTCCTACTTCTTCATCCTGTGTTTTAGCAACTTCAACAAGCATTTTAGCTGCTGGATGCTGAATATCTATCTCTTTAAGTATAGTAGCTCCATCATTGGTTATTGTAACATCCCCAAGGCTGTCAACAAGCATTTTATCCATACCTCGAGGCCCAAGAGTTGTTTTTATAGTTTCAGCGATGACCTTAGCAGCTAAGATATTTGATCTCTGCGCTTCTCTTCCAACAGTTCTTTGTGAGCCTTCTTTAAGTATCAGTACAGGTACACCTCCAATTTGAGCAAATTGGGCTTGAGCTGGGGCTGCCATGACAATCACCGATAGACATTATTATATTTCATAACTTAGCTAAAAAGAGAAAGTAAAGCTGGCTTATTAAGTTTTCTATTCATAAGATCGATTTGTAAGCTTAAACTATTAACTACATGTACTTTACATTTAATACTTACAAGAGTCATTAAGATTTCGGTTATGTAATTAGATACTACCAGATCATTCATAGTATGAGTACACTAAGAAACTGAATTATGGTAGGCCTTCCCAAGACCTTCTTAAAACATATTTTGCTGCAAGTTTTACATCATCAGCAAGAATTGTTTTTCGGCCTGCGTGTTTTGCTAATTCCATAGCTTGCCTTGATATATCTTTGGCCATTTCCTCTAGTATTTCCCTTAAAATTGAAATAGCTTCATCACTTATTCTTTCTGCACCAACTGTTCTCATAAGCCTATCGATCGGAGCTAAAGAGAGCTCAGGCATAATTTTATCAAATTTTTAAAGTTAGGAATGAAATTATAAATTTTTCTCTAAACTCTAGGACTCTGTGAACTTTAAATGTATAAGGTTATATAGTTGATGACTTAAGTTAGCAAGACAAACTTTAGTACCACATAAATTTAGACCTTATTGTAGATTTCATCTGCTTGTTGTGGGTTATAAATCACATAGATTATTTAACTGACTATAGACTTAGTTATTTCCTTCAAATTAAGAATGATTCTTTAAACCTTAATTCTAATAATTCTATGGGTTGCTAATTTGATCATCTATCATAGAGCAGAGCTTTATGATAAAGTAAAATCCATGAGCTGTAAATGTCAACTTTAGAGATTTTATTTTAGAGGTTCTTATTCATACTTGATACGGTTAATGACTATGGATTTTAGGAGAATAAGAATATCATTCATATTTGTGCTGTAAGCTTTAATACTCCATTTTCAGAGCTTGGGAAGATAGGATTCTAACTATTTGAAGGTTATATAAATAATTCTAGATTAGTTCGCTCATTGTATGAATATGGATTGTATTTTGAGAGAAAACGTGAAGAACCGCGTGCATCATGCCCATAGAGTGCTCTTAATGTTATATTTTCTCCAAGATAGATTTTAGGAGGAGATTTGGTATTAAGTGTTACTGCTAATTACTCTTCAGTGCTATATGTTGAAACAAACGGATTAGACACTACTAAGTTGATAAGTATGAGTGTTCTTTAGTAGGATGTTATTGCTTCATGTCGTTGTATTGTTATTATAAAACTTGTTATAGTTTAACGCTATAGCATCCCTGATGAATGATAGCCTACCGTTCTAGCCTATATGATGTATGAAGAGGCTACTAAGTATGAAGAGGCTACTAAGTTAGCTTTATAATGTAGTGTTTAAAGCTATAACGTAAACAGAAATTTATCATTTACTAGAAAGACAAGAACGAATTCGATTTGAATAGACCATTACGACTCTTTATGGCTTTTATTTTAATTTTACATGCCTTTTCTATGAAATTTATATGTTTCTCATTTAATATATTATCAGTTATTATTATATAGTGCTTGTAGTTTTTTTTAAATTTATCTATAAATTTAACTATCTGGTAGACTAAGTTTTTTCTAAGAACACCGTCATAAGTAGCTTCTATGGCTGCTTCGTGTTGTGAAACTGGATAGATGTCATCGATTTCTAATGGAACCACACCAAATGATGCATCATACACACATATATGAGCTCTTATATAGTCTATGCTCAAAGTTTTACCTATATACCCTATGATTTTCTTTATTATTGGCGATTTATGATATGGTTTTTTCATAGTGATACTAGGTACTAAAATTAATATGTCCTTTTCCACAGGGGGACTATAGTGTTTAATTAACCATCGCTTATATCTGAAAATTTCTGGCCTATTTAGACTTACCATGTCAAATATGAATATTCCCCTCTTTTTGCTAATTGGGGTGTTTCTTTCCAAATATGTTAAATACTTTTTGAATTTTATTAATGCTTTCATGAGTGATGGATGGCTTCTACAACGTATTTCCATAAATTCCCATAATCTACCATCTATGATGGCTTGCTTAATTCTATTAATTTCATTAATGCACATGTATAGATTATGTTCTGCTAAAATTTTCTCCCTGTTTTCTTTATCCATTTGTTGTAGTTCATCAATGGATGTTTTATTACATGCTGGACATACGCAAGGCAGGTAGTTTAATCTTTCAAATTTTATTGTTCCATATTCTGTGATGTATCTATCATCCTTTGCGTATAGCGCATAAGATGCGGAGTCAAACATGTCACATCCTAATGCTATTGCTATAGCAAACATGAATGGATGCCCAGCGCCGAACAAGTGAAGCGGTCTATTTGGAGGTATATTTTTCCTAGCTGCAAATATCATATCAATAAGGAAATCATAGCGATATTGCTCCATAACTACTGTTGGACTTCCTAAAGCATAAATATGAAATGGTAGTTTTCTCATCCTTACTGCTGAATATTCAATTAAATCTATATATCTACCACCTTGTAGTGGTCCAACCCAGAGCATATCACTTTCGTTTATTAGTTGAATGGCATTATTAGCTCTCTTAATTGTTTCTAGAATGGTGTATTCAGCATTTTTTCTATCAGTTTTCCATCCAGTAGGTATATCAAGAATAACTCCAATATCGCTTCTTATACTTTTTTGAAATAAAACAATATCATTAGGATCCACATCTATATTACCATATCTTAATATTTGATATGCACCTGAATCAGTCATAATGACTCCCTTAAAATTTAATAAATTATGAACTCCATGAACTATGGCTTGCTCTTTAAAATGCTTTCTTAACAAGTAGGCATTAATTATAATACCTTTAACTTTAAACTTAAAATATATATCATTAGCGGTTATTATTTGATTTGATGGATTAATGACAGGAAACAATGTGGGAGTTTCAATTACTCCATGTCTTGTCTTAAGTCTTCCTATTCTACCAAATAAGTCTTTGTGTCTTAACTCAAAGACACTGTTAATATCGTAGGTCATATGCTTCTATGTTTTTCTTTTAACTCCTCCACATAGGCATCATAAACTTTCTTAACTTTATCGGCTACCAGTCCTGTCCCCTCGACAACACCTTGCTCAGTAACTCTAACTCTATCCATAATAGTTATTACTCTAGCCTCTTCATAGTATTTTACCATGTTTGGAAATAATTTCTCAAGTTTTTCAGCTAATCCCTTTAAATCAAACGGTTCTTCTTTCCTAAATATTTCAGCAATTACCTCACCTCTAATTATTACTCTGGGATATTTCTCTCCATTTCCATCAATGACGTCTGCCAGACAAACATGAAATTCAGGAAATTCTATTGTAACAACTTTCCCAGTAAATATATCTCCTAAAGTAGTTTTAACTGTAACTTGCCTATCTATAAGTGAGGCTAATTCAGACGTAAGTTTACCTCTAATACTCAAATTAATCACCTTTGATTTAGATGTGTTAGAAACACCTTTAAATATTTCTGTTTAATTAATGTATGTGTTTGTGTATTTTTAGTTACTACTTCAACTCACAACTATGGGAGTTGAAGTAGTAACTTATAATTATTGTTATTGGTTTAATGATGATGTTAATGTTTATCTTTCACCTTTACTTCATCTTAATCATGTCAATTAATCATCTAAATTCATTAGTCTCAATATCAACACCTAGACAGGAGTAGAGTTCATTTTATAACAAATATCATCAATGCAAATACAAACGATCAAGACTTAAACAATCTAGAAGTGATGTTAGTATTGCACGGGCCCGCGGGGATTTGAACCCCGGACCGCCGGCTTTCTTCCTCATCCGTTAGCTAGGTTTAAACCCTCAGGCCGACGCGCTTCCATACTGCGCTACGGGCCCGATACTGTAATTAAAATTCTTATTTATTTAAACTTATATTAACTAAGATTTAATGTTAGTTTCTCATTAAAGCAATTTTAAGCATAAATGGCTTAATATTGCACCATTATTCAATGTTTTACAATAAACGATAATCTACTCTTCCTCATCAATGAAGAAATAGTAGTATTCGCCGATTTTTTTCTGTAATCTATCAAGATATGCTCCTTCTTTGTTTACTCTTGGCCTTTTCGTTTTCTTATCTCTTCTAAAAGTTATGCCAACAGTTTTCAGAAAATGATTCATTCCATTTCTTAATTTCATTGGTGAAGAAGCTAAACCAAAGATGTTTGGAAATCCTGTAAATACAATTAAAGAATCTGCAATAAAATCCACTAGTATTACATCATGCTCTACCACAAAAGCTGAGGCTTCCCTCATTAGTATGATTTTTCTTATCATCTTAGCCAATAGCAGCCTTTGCTCAATGTCAAGAAATGCGCTCGGCTCATCTATTAGATAAATGTGAGCATCCCTTAGTAAGCAGCCAGCTATAGCGATCTTTTGCAACTCTCCTCCACTCAATTCTTCAAGCTTTCTATTATATAATGTTCTTATATCTAAGAAGTCGATAAGTTCATTTCCAATCGAATGTGACGAAGTCTGTTCTTTAAAAATCAGATCAAAAAATTCCTTTACAGTCATATTTTTGGGTGGACTTAAGTATTGAGGCTTATAGCTTACTCTTAGTTTTAGATATGATGTTGGCGAATATCCTTCATCTGGCTGAATTAATCCTGCTATAAGTTTAATAAACGTTGTTTTTCCAATACCGTTAGGCCCAAGAATACCTACGACTTCTCCTCTACTTATCTGACCGGGTTCTACTTCGATTCTAAATGTGCCTAAAATCTTTTTCATAAATCCCCACTGAAAGGTTTTCCTTTCACTAGGTTTTTCAGGAGCTGGAGGATGTATAGTAAACTGAATAGACTCCTTTCGAATTTGGACGTTTTCTATAGGTAAATATCCCTCAAGATAGGCATTTATTCCTGAACGTACACCATAGGTATTTGAAACAATACCATAAACACCGGGTTTTCCATATAGAATACATATAACATCTGACAAATAATCAAGAACAGCTAGATCATGTTCAACAATTATTATATATGCTTCCTTCTTAGAGACCAAAGACCTTATAAGCTTTGCTACTTTAATTCTCTCATAGACGTCTAAGTAACTTGTTGGTTCGTCGATTAGGTACACATGCGCATCTTTTACACATGTTGATGCTATAGCTACACGTTGTAATTCACCACCACTTAACTCATTCAATTTATGATTCCATAGGCCACTAAGATTAAGTGCATCCTTTACTTTATTTACAGCATTATATTCTGCGCTGGCTTCAATAAAATCACTTACTTTAATGTTAGAACTTAAATGTAAATCTATGATGTTTTGGGGTTTATATGATGTTTTTAAATCACCATTAAAAAGTCTTCTAAAATATGTTTGCAGCTCTGTTCCTTTAAAATGTTCTATTACCTTATATTTTTCAACATTATTAACGTCGTATACTCCTAAGTTTGGAATTATTTCTCCAGATAATATTTGAAGAACTGTTGTTTTCCCAGTACCATTTGGCCCTATAAGACCTAGAACTAGTCCAGTTCTAGGAATAGGAAGTTTATATAGCTTAAAGGAGTTAGGCCCATATCTATGTATACAGTTCTCTTCTAATTCCTCTGGAAGATTCACTACTTCTAAAGCTCTGAAAGGGCATTTTTTAATACATATTCCACACCCAACACATAAAGACTCGATTATCTTGGGTTTATTGGTGTTTTCATCTATAAATATTGTTTTAACTCCAGTCTTGTTTTTAGGACAAAATTTCACACATGAAGCTCCGCAGTCTTTAGGTTTGCAGAGGGAGTGATCTAGTACTGCTATGCGCATAGTATTTACTCACCATCATAAATGTTCTATCTGTATCTATAAGTAGATATTCGCAAAAATATCTTTTTAACAAAATTGTCTATATGACTGCTTTGTTTAACTCATGTTTGGGTTAACAACATTTATTTTAGTTCTAAACTATCAATTAGAATTCGTATCTCCAAACAAGCTCAACATCAACTTGGGCAACTCCATTTATTGAGGATATGGTTTCTTCAAGCTTCGCCGTTCCTCCTTCTGTTTCCTCAGGCATTGTTATAAATGCCTTAAGAACTTTATATCCGTAAGCCAAATCTTCTTCTACAATTTTCTTAATACTCATGGTTTGTGGTAGTACGGAACCTATATCTTTCTTCAATTTTTCAAGATTAACTTCATTATTCTCAGGAAATATTTTTAATTGAATCATAACTAGCTTTTCCTTCATAAGGTTGTATTTCAAATAAATTTATAAACTTTTCGTCATGTGAGGCGGATACTGTCAAGTTAGTATATGTAAACTTGTATAGTTAATGACTTAACTTGACAGTATTTGTTGGCATATCTAATAATTCGTTGATATTCATGGATTCGAGGAAGAAGTCATGGAGCTTTGAAAGCCAGCCAGCATTATACACTGATTCTTAGTATGCCATGGAGAAACATATAATGTAACATGAAAGCAGCTAATTATTAGAAATGCTGCGTCCAATGAGCTTGATACAGTCTACTTATTGTCACTTAATGCATAGCTTTATTTTTTCCTTTTCTCCAATATTGTACAGTGTTGTTACATTCTTAAATTACTTAGGAGGTTCTTTAAGAGCCTAATGAAAAAGAGGGATTTGAAGGATTTAAAAAGTAATGTAGCAGTTTCTATGTCCAATCTATTACTCTCCTTATACGTTAAAGGAGTTTAGAAATTGGAGATGCTACAGCAACACAACAATATCAGTATAAGAAATGTGGACTCCGCTTTCCCATTTAACCATGCTTCT
>CALHIW010000091.1 GCA_938030905.1 Candidatus Methanomethylicia archaeon
AGGTGTTGTAAGAATGATTTCAGGAGGATATATTGTAAATGATGCTAGTAAGTTCTCCATTGTTAAACCATATATTCAGGAATATGTTTGGACAATGGATTTAATTAGAAGAAGGTTTAGGAATGGGCTTTATGGGGTAAGAGCAGCCGTTACAGGTCCCTTCACACTTGCATCTCAAATATATAGAAGTGAGAAGACAAGTTTAACTAATAGTATGTTGATGAATAGGGACTTTATTAGAGAGCTTGTAGACTATGTTGTTTCAGCAGTAAAATTCGTTGAAGATCTAGGAGTAACACTCATAGAATTGACAGAACCTATACTTTCAGTAATTGTGGGGGGAACATTAATAATGTTTAAGTATACTAACGATGAAATAGTTGATATTTTAAGTAGGGTATTTAAAGTAGAATGTTTAAAAGCTATACATGTATGTGGACCAATATCACCAAAACTAGCAGATATACTTCTAAATAGTGAAGCTAAAATTCTTGACCATGAACATAGCGATATTCCTAGAAATTTTGAAGTATACTCAAGGAAACTATTGGAGAAATATGATAAATTCATTGCTGTAGGAGTTGTATCATCGAAAAATCCTAAAATTGAGGATATTAGCAATATAAAGAGTCTTATGGAGAAGTCTATAGTTACCTATGGTGATAGGGTGTTTGCCTTTAAGCCTGATTGTGGATTTGCAGGATTAAAAGGGTTTTTTAAAAGTAATGAGGAGGCATACAGAGTATCGATTGAAAAGCTTAAACTAATAGTTCAAGCACTGAGTGAGTCTAAGTTTTCTAAATTCCAAGATATACCTTTCTAATATACTCCGACTTTAGCATTTCATCACCAGTACCTTCAAGTACAATTCTACCCTGCTCCATTAAGTATCCTCGATCAGACATTTTAAGAGCACTTTCTACATGCTGCTCAACTATAAGTATACTTACTCCCTCATCCCTAATTCTTTCAACTATTTTAAAAAGCTGAGATACTAGCTTAGGCATTAAGCCGAGAGACATTTCATCAATCATTAATAGTGAGGGCTTTAACATTAATGCACGGGCTATTGCTAGCATTTGTTGCTCACCACCACTTAGAGTTCCAGCAAGCTGATTTCTACGTTCCTTCAGTATTGGGAAAAGCTGGAAAATAAACTCTAATGTATCCCTAATCTCACTTCCACTCTTTAAGTAAGCTCCCATTAATAGATTTTCATAAACAGTTAATTTTTCAAATAGCTGTCTCCCTTCAGGAACAAGACCTATACCTAGCTTAGCTATTTGATGCGGGGGAAACTTATCAATTCTAGTATTGTTAAATGTAATTGAGCCGGATATAGGTTTAAGTAAACCAGATACTGTTTTAAGTGTTGTTGTTTTACCTGCACCATTAGGACCAATAAGTGCAACATTCTCCTTCTTCTTTACAGTTAGGGAAACACCTTGTAAAGCTTGAAACTTACCGTAAAATACATTAATATTATTAACTTCAAGCATATAACCACCTAGAATACATATTTCTCACCTAAATATGCTTCTACAACAGCTTCGCTGCTAGCTATTTCCTTAGGAGTCCCTTCAGCTATCTTCTGTCCATAATGTAGTACAATAAGTCTCTGAGCTACATTCATTATAAACCTCATATTATGATCTACTACAAGTACTGTAATGCCAGTACTATTAAGTTTCCTTATTAAGTCAATCATTATTGAAAGCTCTGAAGGATTTAATCCAGTAGCAGGCTCATCAAGTAGAATAAGTTTCGGATCTGTTAGTAGAGATCGAGCTAGCTCTACACGTTTCATTTCAACAGCATTTAAGCTTCCAGCAGTTATATTCTTCTTCTCAATAGGGAAACCTACAAATTTAAGAGTTTCCAGAGCTTTCTCACTAGCCTCCCTAAAGCTTGATAGATTCTTCCTACCAAACATTGCCCCACTCATAACGTTTTCAAGTACGGTCATATTAACAAATAAGCGGGTTATTTGAAACGTTCTAGCAATACCCTTCTTACATATGAATTCCGGTTTAAGACCAGTAATATCATTATCTTCAAAGAGGACTTTACCACCCTCAGGCTTATAAATTCCATTAATTACATTGAGAAGAGTTGTCTTCCCAGCTCCATTAGGACCAACTAAACCTAGGATTTCACCACTATATAGGTCAAAGCTAACATTATTAACGGCAACAAGCCCACGAAACTTCTTAGTAACATTTACGATCTTCAATATGGAATCGTGTTTGCTCATGTTTTCCGATTTAGTTAGAGCAGATACTTATAAGGTTTTCCTAGCAATTATAATGTGATAATTTAAGCTTACTTTAATGGGTTACAGTATATTTTAAGAGTTTGTAGAGGGTTAAATCGGTGGAAATGTGGTTATTGGTCTATTAACCATTTAGAGGGTAAATATGATGCTGAATACTACAGCTACTTTGAAAAGAATTGGGAGCTTTATAACTTTAAACTTTGATTTCCTTAAATATTCTGAACATTATCTAAAAATTGTTGAGAATATATGTTTACTTGTACAATTTTTTAATTGTTTTACCAATAAAAGTTTAAATATTTGTTTGCCAGAGTAATTTGGTGAGTTTATGTGTATGATTAGCAACTCTAACATCATTGAGCTTGCAAATAAGTATCTTATTACTAAGATTGTTCCGAGAATGGAGCCTATTGTTATCAATGAGGGTTATGGAGCTGTTTTAAGAGGTATTGATGGTAAAGAGTATATAGATTGCTTTTCAGGTATTAGTGTAGTTAATACTGGTCACTGTAACCCTGAGGTTGTAAATGCTGCAGTTAATCAAGCTAAAAAGCTTATTCATGTATGCTCCTATGTATACTATGTTACCCCTGTTGTTAGACTTGCTGAAAAGCTTGCATCTATAGCTCCTAAACCACTTCAGAAATCATTCTTCGGCAATAGTGGTGCTGAAGCCGTTGAATGTGGCTTAAAACTTGCTAGAAAGTTTACGAAGAAATATGAATTTATTGCTTTAATGTGTTCATTTCACGGTAGAACTATTGGTACCCTAAGTGTTACAGGACAATCTGGTAGGAGGAAGTGGGATATGGGTCCATATCTTAGTGGAGTTTTCTTCACTCCATCACCCTATTGCTATAGATGCTTCTTAAGGCTAAGCTATCCTGAATGTGATTTACAATGTGGGAGAATTATTGAGGATGTTATTGAGTACTCGTCAAGTAAAGGTATTGCTGCATTTATTGCTGAACCTGTACTTGGTGAGGGGGGTATTATTCCATGCCCACCAGAGTATTTTAAGATTGTTAAGGAGGTTCTTGATAAATATAATATATTACTTATTGTAGATGAGGTTCAAACAGGCTTCTGTAGAACCGGCAGAATGTTTGCTATTGAGCATTATGATGTTTCTCCAGATATAATGACGCTAGCTAAGGGTATTGCTGATGGATTCCCCATAAGTGCATGTATTGCTAGAGCTGATGTAGCTGACTCATTTGAGCCTGGTGATCATCTATCAACGTTTGGTGGGAACCCAGTATCAGCAGCTGCAGCTTTAGCAAATATAGATTACATGCTAAGGGAGAATCTAGCTGAGAAATCAGCTGAGAAGGGGGCTTACGTATTAAAGAGGTTAATGGAGATTATGGATAGATATAAGCTAATAGGTGATGTTAGAGGTTTAGGTTTAATGATCGGTGTTGAGCTTGTTAAAAATAGAGTCAGTAAGAAGCCTGCTATTGAAGAAACTAGACTAGTTAGAGATCTAGCTAGAGAGAAAGGTGTACTACTTGGATCCGGAGGTGTTAAAAACTGTGTAATTAGAATCCAGCCTCCATTAGTAATTACATATGAGGAGCTGGATAAGGCGTTAAATATTCTTGAAGAATGCATAGCTGAAGCTGAGAGGAGGATGTAAGTGGCTATTTTACCTGAAGTTCAAAGCTATTATGGCAGATTAAAGCTCTACATTAACGGTACCTGGGTTGATTCAAAATCTAGCTATACCCAGCCAGTTATGAATCCGGCTAAAGATGAAGTTATTGCTGAAACTCCGTTTGCAACTATGGATGAAGTTAATAAGGCTGTTAAAGCAGCTGTTGAGGCCTTTGAGAAATGGAAGGAAACCCCAATAACTACAAGAGTTCAATACATTTATAGACTTAAACAGATAATGGAAGATCATTTTGAAGAAATTTCAAGAATTACTACTCAGAATCATGGTAAAATAATAGATGAAGCAAGAGGGGAATCTAGAAGACTTATTGAAAACATTGAAACTGCATGTGCTATAGCCTATACACTAGCTAAAGGCGAGCATATTGATCAAGTAGCTTCAGAAATTGATGAAACACTTATTAGGGAGCCATTAGGTGTTTTTGCAGTTATTGGACCATTCAACTTTCCAGCTCTTGCTCCCTTCTGGTTCATACCTCAAGCTCTAGTACTTGGATGTACTCTAGTTGTTAAGCCTAGTGAGATAACCCCACTACCTATGATGTGGTGTTTTAAGGCTTTGGATGAGTTGGAATTACCTCCAGGTGTAGTAAACCTCGTTTATGGAAGTAGAGAGGTTAGCGAGGCACTAATAAGGCATCCAGATATTCAGGGAATTGCATTTGTAGGCTCAACACCGACTGGAAAATACGTTTATAGACTTGCTGGTGAATACGGTAAGAGGGCTATTGTTCAGGCAGGTGCTAAAAACTATATAGTTGTTATGCCTGATACAGACCTGGATAAAATTATTCCAGCCTTACTTACCTCATTCTTCGGTAATACAGGTCAACGTTGCCTCTCAGGTTCAAATTTGGTTGCTGTAGGTGAAGTTTATGAGTCTTTAAAAAGAAAATTTGTTGAAGCAGCTTCAAGGCTAAAGCTAGGCTATGGATTGGATGAATCTGTGGAAATGGGACCTATAGTCTCTATGAATGCTAAAAACCGAGTAATTAACTATATTGAGAAGGGGATAAGTGAGGGGGCTAAACTCATACTTGATGGTAGAAATGCATATGTAGCTGAGTATCCTAAAGGGTACTTTATAGGCCCCACAATATTTGATGATGTAACACCTGATATGATTATTGCAAGGGATGAAATATTTGGGCCTGTAGCGAACATTATTAGGGTAGATAGACTTAATGAAGCTATAGAAATGATCAATACAAAGACAAGCTACGGAAATGCTGCATGCATATTTACTTCAAGTGGTAGAGAAGCTCGTGAATTTAGACGTAGAGTTAAATGTGGAAATATAGGTATAAATGTAGGTATTGCTGCACCTATGGCCTTCTTCCCATTTGGAGGCTGGAGAGAATCCTTTTTCGGTATTCTCCACGGTCAAATTGACTGTGTAGATTTCTTTACAGACAAGAAGATAGTAATAGCGAGATGGTAGATGTGGAGGATAGATATACGTTTAGCTCTCTTATAAGCTGTATTCTTAATCTTGAAAATCAGGTAGCTTTATTTTATAGGGAAATAGCGCAAAAAGTGGAAATTAAAGAGTTAAGTGTTTTTCTACTTTCACTTAGTGAAAGCTATCTAAGAAATATTGAGCTGATTAATAGGAGAAGGAGGGAAACTATTGTAGAAATGGCTATTGAGCCAATTTCAGGATTAAATCTAAGTAGCTACATAGCTAAAATTAACAGTATAATTAGTAGTGGTGAAATAAACAATCTTGATAAAGCTATACAGTTAAACAAGATATTGGAGGAGCTTTACGTTAAAGCCTCATTTAAAATAGCGTCCATATCCTCTGATACCAGTGAACTGCTTAGTAGGCTATCACGTAGGAAAAGTGATGAAAGAAGAAAACTAGAAGAGTTTAAAGCATATAGTTCTTCTGTTTCATAGTAAAGTATTTAAAGTTGTTGCTGGATGGGTTTTCATGAGGACTGGATTTGAGGGAGGACAGATTAAAATCCTCAGTAGGGATCAAATATTAAGCATTCATAATGCTATACTAAAAATAATGGGTGAGATTGGAGTACAGATTCAACATGAGGATGCCTTAAAGATCCTATACAATGCTGGTGCTGATATTGATTTTAAAAAGCAGATTGTAAAGTTTCCTGAAAACCTAGTTATGGAGTCCATTAAGAAAACACCTAAAAACATTAGGTTTTGTGGACGTAACCCTGATGAGGACTTTATAGTTGATAGTAGGAAAGTATTCTTCGGTCCATGTAGTGGTGCCCCATCAATAATTGATTTTGAAACTGGAGAGCATAGAGCTGGAAAACTATCTGATATGGCTAATGTTGCTAAACTATGTGATGCACTGCAAAACATAGATTTCGTTATGGGCTTAACATCAGCCTCCGATATTCCATCAGCTTTAATTCCACTCTATGAACCCTACATTGTGCTCTCTAATACTTGTAAGCATGTTCAAGTATTCTGTTACGGTGATGGAGAATTAACAAAGACCATAATTAAGATTGCAGAGTTGATATCCGGGGATATTGAAGAGCTTAGGAAAAGACCTATTATTTCCCTCTATGATGAACCCCAATCACCACTATTCGTAGGTAGAGAATATGTTGAATCCCTCATAGAGTGGTGTAGTGTAGGTTTACCAATAATTTATGCGCCAATACCTATAAGTGGTGCTAATGCACCAGTAACTCTTGCAGGCAATATAGCTCAGGGATGTGCTGAAAGCCTTGCAGGTCTTGTACTTGCCCAACTAGTAAATCCAGGTACTCCATTCGTTTTTGGAACTGTACCTCTAATTTTAAATATGCGATATGGAGTTGTATCCTATGAAACTGCTGAAACACTATTAATGCAGGTTATGCTTGCTCAGATAGCTGATTTTTATCAGCTTCCATCATGGGGTACAGGCGGTATGAGTGACTCTAAGATTCTTGACGAGCAGGCTATTGCTGAGGCATCTATAAGCCTAGTAATATCCTCATTGAGTGGACATAGCCTCATACATGATTTAGGATTTCTTGAATCGGCTAAGTCCGGAAGCTTAGAGCTGATAGCAATATGTGATGAGTTAATATCAATTTTAAAGAGGTTTATGAGAGGTGTACGTGTAGATGATGAAACACTTGCAATAGATACTCTTAGAGCTGTTGGTTATGGTGGTAGCTTTCTAAGTCTAAAACATACAATAAGGAATTTACCTCTAGAATATATGATGTCTGAACTTATGGATAAGTCTTCATGGACTACGTGGTCAAAACATAGGAGAACACTAGTTCAAAATGTAAGGGAAAAGATAAGAAGGATACTTAAAGAGCACTATGTAGAGCCTATACCAAGCAATATTAAAGCATCTATTGAGAATTTAATTAAAAACTATTTAAAATCTAAGGCTTAAATTTAGGTATAGTTTATGAGCATTATTGAAGATATTAAGAGTAAATACGGAATTGTTGGACGTGATGTAGAGTTAGCAATGATTCTAAATGCTATTACTTCTAATAAACATTTACTTCTCGAAGGTCCTGTTGGAGTTGGTAAAACTAAGCTAGCACTAGCTGTTACTAGCTACTTAAATAGATCTATTTACCGTGTTGATGGTGATGAGAGATATACTGAAACTAAGCTTACTGGATGGTTTGATCCACCAATAGTATTATCGAAGGGTTATGTCTGGGATGCATTTATTCCAGGACCATTAACTCAAGCTATGCTTAATGGTGGTATACTGTTTATAAATGAACTAAACCGTATGCCTGAGGGTACACAGAATGTTTTACTTCCTGCAATGGATGAGGGTAAAATAGTTATCCCAAGACTAGGTGAAATCCAGGCAAGGCCAGGCTTCATAGTTATTGCTACTCAAAATCCTGAGGAATTTGTAGGTACAAGTAGGATTAGTGAAGCCTTAAAGGATAGGTTTGTATGGATAGGTTTAAATTATCAGAGCTTTGATGAGGAGGTTGAAATTGTTAAGAGAGAAACTGGGGTTGACAATAATTCTCTAGCTAGAATTGCTGTAGAAATAACTAGGAAGACACGTGAACATAAAGATTTGAGGAGAGGAGCCTCTATAAGGGGAGCTATAGATATTGTTATGCTTACTAAGAATATGTTAAGTCTAGATATCCAAAGGCTTACTGAAGCCGCTATAATGGCTCTCCATAATAAAATAGATATTCAGCTTAAATCAAACAGGTCGAAGAAGGATATAATCACCGAAATTGTACTATCCTCCATTAGGAAAAGCGAATTAACCCATTCAAAACCACTAAAACCTAAAGATAATCAAAATACTGGTTTAGATCTTAGTAATACTCAGTTAATGGTTAAACGTGAAGAATCAATTTATAAGTCTATGTCGACTCTATTTAAGGGAGAGGAAATATCAGGAAGTGGAGAAATTCAAGGATTTAAACCAGATTCAAGATGGATAGTTATTAAGCAGTATGTTTCAAATGATGTTAATGAGGATGAGAAAATAGCTATTGAAAGCTATGTATGTCGTGCAATAGTTTCTCTAGCTGCAGAAATAAGCGAGAAGGGGATGAGAAAATATAGGAAACGTATTGAGTATCCTAGTAGTCCGGTATTTAGTGAAAACTTTGATTTAGAACAGACAATCGAGAATTATTACGGTAAACCACTTATAGATTATAGGGATATAGCTATTATTAATAAAATCCCGAGAAAACTAGCTGTTGCACTAATACTGGATGCAAGTAATTCAATGCATGGATATAGAATTATTATGGCTGCTTTAGCAGTGGCTGCTTTAGCGTATAAGCTTGAAAGGGATTACTACTCTGTAGTAGCTTTTAAGGATGAAGCTAAGGTTTTAAAGAGTATTGATGAGGAAATAAATATTGAAAGTATCATATCAAAAATTCTTCACTTTAAGTATGGTGGCTTAACAAATATTGAAGATGGTCTTAGGAAGGGGCTTGAACAAATTGAACAGCTAAGAGAAGATGTTTCTGAACGTTTAGGTATTATTGTTACTGATGGATGGGTTACTGCTGGTGGTGATCCCCTAGATATAGCTGCAAAATATTCAAAGCTACATGTCCTACAGGTTGGGATAGGTGGTGGAAGATGGGAAAGTGTTGAATTGGCTGAAAGCATAGCTAAAGTTGGACATGGAATACATATACTCATAGAAGGCTTTAATGAGCTTCCATATGCCTTAATGAATATTTTAAGGCTTTAATCTATTAGTAATATTGCTGCAAGGCACGGCTTACCCCCCGGCTTCATAGATGGAAACTCTATATTTAAATTTAGATTTCTAAGTGTTTTAATAATATTTATACCTACAGAGCATATAGGGTAGCGAAGGAGTTCCTGATGTTTACATGGATTATTAGTATCGCATTTAGAACATATATTACATCCTCCCGCTCTAAGTACGTATGCTAGCGGGAAACCCTTATTAAACGCATACTTCTCAATAGCAATTAAAGCATTAAAAACTCTTTTCTTATCATCATCCCATAGAGCCCGGGCATTCTCAACATTTATACTGGAAGAGTTTATTGATGATTTGAAAACCATAACTAATACATAAGTATACTCACCAAGTACTCTTTTAAAGGCTTCAACTTTAGGTGAAAATGGAGGACACGATCTATTCCTACCATAGTTTTCACAGTTAACACATTTAAATACAACCCGCTCCTCAACAACAATATCTTTAGCTGAAGCCACTTTAGCAATTTCAGCTCCACTTTTAAAAGCATACTCAGCAATTTCTTTAATTACTTCAATCATAGTATCACCTAGATGATAAATATCCAATAGCTATAAATATTATGTAAACTGCAAGATTCTAACTTTAACACATCATACTCCACTTTAAATTACTAATCAAGTATTCCTAATTCTAGCTATATTAGGAAATATTATGAGAGACATAGTATAGATTAGATAAAAATTAAGAGATCTATCTATTAAACCTCCCTAACTTTCCCAGAATATCTACTACTGATATAGCTTCATACTTTGATATTAACTCCATAAACTTAAACTTCTATTTAAAGCTGGAATTAAACCAATAAATTTAAGACTTAATTTTGCAACGTAGTATTTTGCGAAGTTTGTTAGGTTATTTGATGCAGCCTCCATTATGTAGATGGTTTAGTTTTTACATTTTTGCAGTGAATGAAGAATTTTCACTACGAATTATTATACTATGTGATTTGGGTAGCTCTATTCTTGGATCCTCCTTAATAACTTTTATGACAATCTGAGTTGAAGTTCTTTCGATCTCCCTCATATTCATCAATGCATTTAGTATCCTCATGTAGTCTTCCCGATCGTTGGCTCGAGCCATTACTATAAAGTCTATGTCTCCAAGTACAAAGTATACAGCCCATACTCCAGCTATTTCAGCTATTTTTTTACCTACTTTCTCATGGTATCCAGGCCCATATTTAGCTTTAACAAGAATTACTGCAATATACTCCTTACCAAGCTTTGCTGCATCTATTTTCGCATAGTATCCCTCAATGATTTTCTTTTCTTCAAGCTTTCTTATCCTATAGTAGACTGTGGATTTTGGAATTTTTATTTTTCTAGCTATTTCCTTAAGCGGTGTTCTACAGTCTTCTTGGAGAATACCTAGTATTGCATAGTCTACATCATTGACTTTCATTTTTTTAACAGTCATAAATGCTAGATAATATTTAATTCTAAAAGTTTCCATTTATTGTTGATTTAATGGTTAAATCTAATTCCTAAATCCTCAATTTCCCTCTTAACTCTACTGTAGATTTCCAGGTATTTACTTGATGGCTTTACTGCCTCAATATCGTAGCATTCCTGAAACCTCAATCCTAAGGGTGGGTTAGCTATTTTATCGATGTATTTAGGTATTATTTTTTTAACTATATCGTTAACATCTCTAAGCTTCATTCCAGTAGTGGCATGAGCTATTTCAGCAGCAAATTTAGGCTCCATTGGCGTCATTCTATCTTCATACTTACCTTTAGCTATTCCCGCAGCTTCAATTGAAGCTCCTGATGCAACAACTGAGGATATTTGAGCTGCAATTTCATATAGACATGTATCTGTACATGGTCCTGAAGCTGTATAGCTTATGTATAGTGATGGAAAATGAGTATTCCTACTTACTGCTTGTGCTGAAACAGATCGAGCCCATATGAGTTCGGGATTACTGCTTGAGGAATATTTAATATGAATTGGAAACATTACATACCATAATGCATTATACACTAGGGAGGTCATAATATGATAGGCAGCAGTAACAATAGCTGTTCCTTCAGCACCGCCACAGTAACCACCAAATAATGGTCCGCAGTCAACACCTAAAACCATACCTAAAGTATTTGCTACGCAAGCCCTATTTAGAAGATCAAAGTTTGTTTTAAGCTCTGCAATTGCACCTATCATAACTCCATCAGACTTTCTTAATCCAAAGTCTGGATGAAGAGCTGAAATAAGTGAGACAGCCGTTGAAGCTGTTGCTATAGAATTCATTATCGGTAAGCCTGGTCTTCCAGCTCTTCTCAATGCTTCTCTTGCAAGAACAACTGTCCTCATAGATCCAAGAACCTCCAAGGGAGAACCTGGTCTTATCCTCATTCCATCAACTCTAGTTAAAGCAGGAGTTGTTAAGGAGTTTATATATGGTATTCTACCATATCCCTCAACAAGCTTTAAAAATATATCATCAGATGATACTGCTACACCAGCTGCGCCGAGGAAACACCATGGTGGAGTATGGTCCTCAGGCTTTCTTGAAGTTAACACCTTACGATCAGATCCCTCTCCAAGTATGACTTGTGATGGGGATATTCTTATCTTCTCCTTAACTTCACTTTCATCAAAAAATATTATTCGTTGAGTATCAATACAATATGCACCTACCTCACAGAAAAACTCGAAGGCAGCTTTAAAAACACTATCAGCAAGACCTGAATCACTAGGTACAGGTGTATCTGGATCATAGCTTACACCATACTTCCTAATAACATCTCTAAGCTTTAGTGTAAATATTTTTAGATCGAAATCCTTTTCAGAATATATTTTCCCTGTTGTAGCTCTTTCAATAACATCTAGAAATGAAACCATAACTCACCGTCTCTCCTTAAGTGTTAATGCTACCTCTACAGCTTCAGAAGCCGTTTCAGCCCATCCATCAGCTCCAATCTCCTCAGCCCACTCCCTTGTTACAGGTCCTCCACCAACCATAACAATATATTTATCCCGCTTTCCAAGAGACTTTAAATACTCAATAACATCTCTCTGCCCAATAATAGTTGAAGTCATAAGTGCGGAAATAGCAATAATGTCTGCCTTAACCTCTTCAGCCTTCTCAATAAATCTTAATGGAGAGACATCCACTCCTAAATCGTAAACATCAAATCCATAGGCTTTAAGAAGGGCGGCAACAATATTCTTACCTATTTCATGTATATCTCCTTGAGCAGTTCCTATAACAACAACACCTCTTCTAGAGGCTAGCGCCTTAGGAATAGCAGGTAGTAGAATATCTAATCCAGCCTTAATAGCATCAGCAGCCATAATAAGCTCAGCTAGATATATTTCTAACCTATCAAACTTATCACCAATAATTCTAGCTCCTACAGCTAAACCCTTCTCAATAGCTTTTAGAGGATCTAGACCCTTAGCAATAACTTCATTAGCATACTTAACAACAGCATCAATATCATAATGTACAACAGCATCACATAATTTAGCGTAAATCTCTTCACCCATATAATCACAGTAGTTAAAACTGAAACGAATATTTAAATTTTTTTCCAAAAATAAAATTATAAATAGAAAATAGTTTAAATAAGCACATTGAAAATATCAATTTATTTTAAATACTAGAATTAATGGTTAAGCTGGAACTTATCTTTAGACTATTTAGGTTTTGATTAGTTAATGTTGCTTGTAGGTTTGGATGTGTTTTAGCTATGTGTTTATGTAGATTTTAGATTTAACTTTAGCTCCGTATAGATTGCATACCTATCTGCTTTTCCCAGCTGGATTCATCAGCTTA
>CALHIW010000092.1 GCA_938030905.1 Candidatus Methanomethylicia archaeon
TCAATGAAACCAACACCAAAATAGACATAAATAAAAACACACAACCCAAAATAGAACAGATAAAACACCATCCAAGCTAAAAGACCAACCACAACCCAAACGAACCCAAAAACACTCACAACACTCAAACAAAACTCAACAACATCACTAGGAGTAAAACAAGGCTTAAATACTTTGAAAATACCTCGATACAAGTACTTATAGATAAGATCTGATCATTAGATCAATAATTTACCATCTATATATAAGCTTTGATTAAGTAAGTATTTACAAATCAAATGATGGTTATGATTTAATCGTTACACTACCGTCAGGATTAAATACAACTCTTGGAATATTTGGAGAAAGACCTTTACGTTCTCTAATTTTTGCAATGATACTGTGAAGCATATTTTCAGGGACTGGAGACCATTTCAAAAATTCTGTAGCCCAAAATGCTTTACCAGAAGTTAAGCTTCGCATTTCAGTAGCAAGATCAAAGGTTTCAGCAACAGGCATTTCACCTTTAATTATATTTAAATAACCTGCTTGTTCAACATTAACTATTTTACCCCTACGAGTGTTCAGAACTTTCATAACACCAGCGATTTGTTCCTGTGGTGTTTTAACCTCGATTTTTAATACTGGTTCAAGTAGCGTGGGACGTGCAGAAAGAATACCGGCAAATATTGCATCCCTAGTAGCAGGGATAATTTGGGCCGGGCCACGATGAGCAGGATCTTCATGAACTACAGCATCAACAAGCTTTACTTTAATGCCTCTACAAGGCTCTTTAGCTAGAGGCCCATCATTTACACACCATTTGAAACCATTAATAATGTGATCTTTAATGTCTCTTAGATATTGAATACCCTTAGAGACATCAACTAGTATATTGAAATGCTCATCAATAGCCCAAATACCCCTAGCCTCATCAGTATCCCAATCAGCATATTCGCGTAGAATCTTAGCACGTTCACGCCATTCCTGATCCTCAAAAACCCTGCCCTCAGCTAAGAGTTTTAATGTTTCCTCATTTAAAGGCTCAACTATGAACATGACTCTATTATGTTTATTTGGACTCTTTCCCTCAAACATTTTTGAAACCGTTCGTACAGCTTCACGATACATAACAATTGGGGGGCTTGTCTTTACCTCCAAACCGCTGGTGCGTTGTTTTAAATCCCATAAAGCAATTTCTAGGTGAAGTTGCCCCATACCGCTAATTAAGTATTCGCCCGTTTCTTCATTAATTTTAATCCTTAAAGTGGGATCTTCAATAGCCATCTTCCTCAATGTATCAATAAGTCTCGGTAAATCTTTACTATGAATAGGCTCAATAGCTATGGTAACAACAGGCTCACTAATATATCTTAAACGTTCAAATGGAATCATAGCCCCCTTTAAACTAATATCAACAATAGTTTCGCCAGCTCTTGCATGCTCTAAACCCAAAACAGCAGCAATATTGCCGGCGGAAACTTTGGGTATTATTTCTCGATATGGACCCATATATAATGAAACTTGTAAAACTTTTCCATTCTCCTTAGCGCCCAATAAATAAACCGGTTCCCCCTCATAAACAGTACCGCTAAATACTCTGCCGGTAGCAACTAATCCAGCATGAGGATCAATAATAGCTTTGCTTACACATATAATAGTAGGACCATTAGGATCGCATTCCAACATTGACTTACCGACATCGCTATTTAAATCACCCCTCCAAAGTTTAGGAATCCTATATCTCTGAGCAATTTTAGGATTGGGAACATGGTCAACAACCATGTTTAAAATAGCTTCATATAGTGGTAGCTCTTTAGCAAGTTCTTCAATAGCTTCTCCACCACGTTCATATGTTTCGATAATGTTACTAAACTTAAAGCCTTTTTTCTGCATGATTGGTAAAGTAAATCCCCATTTATGTAGAGCTGCGCCAAATGCTACCTGTCCTTTATTAGGATCCACCTTCCATTCATTTTTAACACTAGGGTTTACATACATATCAATAAGTATGTTAAATTCTCTAATAATATTTAAGAGGCGCTGTAAAATCTCTTGAGATGATAGACGTAGTTCGCGAATTAGTCGATCAATCTTATTGATGTAAAGTAAGGGACGAACCATTTCCTCTAGAGCTTGACGAACAACAGTTTCTGTTTGCGTCATGACTCCCTCAACAGCATCAACAACAACAATTGCACCATCCATAACACGTAAACTTCTCGTTACATGACCGGTGAAATCAACGTGACCCGGGGTATCTACTAGATTTATAACATACGGTTTCCCGCTTCTTTCATGGTACAGTGAAACATTTGCTGCTTTTACCGTCATTTGCCGTAGCTGCTCTATTTCAACATAGTCTAATGCTAGTGCTTTCCCAGCTACTTTTGACGATATCATACCAGCAGCTAACAATAGTGAGTCTGATAATGTTGTTTTACCATGATCTACGTGGGCAAGTGTACCTATATTTCTTACTTGCTCCAAGTTTGTCATTATTCTTTCTATTTCTTCTGTTTGCTTAAATTTGACCATTTACATCACTTAATTGTTAGTGTTATTCTAAAAGAAATTACGATTTAAACTTATTGCTTCTTTTATAAACTCTTCTTTTGTTGCGTAGCATAAATGCTTACTTTTCTTCTATGAAGTTTTCAACTTCTATAATAATTTCTTTTAGCAGTTTTACTGATAGCGTTAGTTAATGCTGTTACTGTGCTGTCATATGTTTATAGTTTACCTGCCTCAGCCATGAGCATTCCAAATGTGGCTATGAATTCTCTATGGTTTTCGTCAGATATTCTGAGCAGTTCATTTACCTCTTCCTCCTTTATTTTGCTACTTACTGGTCGGCCTTTCTCGATTAGAATTTTTCTCTACTTTTGGCATGTTTAGTGAATTCTATATAGCAATAGTTGCCGGCAGTATTTGCATAAAATCTTGTCTAGTTTGAAGTGGACTTCTATTATCGTCCTTTTGGCACGCCATGTGAGAATTCTATTCAATGTCTTCATGCTGTGCTCGCTTTATGTTGAAATGTTTGAGTAGAGTAGCCCACGGCAGAGCAAGCTTTCCTTGTAATGACTGAGGAGTTTGCGCATGGTCCTCTTTTCCACGCATATTTAAAACAGATTCTGTGGATTTAAAAGAAATGGGAAGATTTGAACCTGAAGGAATGGTGCGGCCGCCGGGATTTGAACCCGGGATCGGTGGCTTGGGAGGCTTACAGGATCAAGGTCTCACACCGTCCTAACCGCTAGACCACGGCCGCTGCTATATTTTAGTTTTGTTTTTAAAAGCTTATCGATACATTGGTATGATTTTACTGGTTTAAGCCTCTTACTTCTATAACTTCATCGATCCTAAATCTGTATACTCATTAATTAGGGAGACATAAACAAGCTTAAGTTAACAGTAATTAGTTTGTGGAGCTACAGCTTCCCAATAATGCATTTAAGTATGAAATTATCTCTAATGTGGTTATGGATTGATCTTATAATAAAACTAATCTTATACATTAACTGAAAGAGTAATGTGAAGTTAATCATAAACCTAGGGAAACTCTAGACTTGGTAACCTCCTAAAAGATGTATGACAATAAGTTAATTAAAAATTTAGGTAATGAAGAGTAAAGTAGAATAGCTACAATAGACATTATTGAAGTGCTATACTCAACTTTTAAACATCCATAGCAAATACTTTATGTCAAGCAGTAAAGACATAGAGAAGAATCTACAGTTAAACACACATATACATCATGATGATAAACCTGCAAAAAGGACTCAAGAAAGAATCGGAGAAGAAACTCAAACAATAAAGAATTAAACAAAGCAAGGGGGTATGTTTTAAGCCCCTCCATATAGATTGTTTTAATGAACATCAAATAAACCTTAACCAATCCTCTAAACGTAAAGCTAATAACTCTGTGGTGTATACACTATTGGTTAACTTGCAATATGAAAAATTTAAAGATTTGATATTAAAATATATTAGCAAAAAGGATCTGTTATCAATTAGTATGGAACTTAATCTATGGATTCCAGAAGATAGACTTGATAAAATGTTTGGTGAGCTTTACAAGCAAATTATTGAAAAAAATCTTACTGATAAGTTTATTAGTCTAGTTATTTTAAGACTTAGAAACCGTCTTGAAGAATATGAAAGGTTAAAATGGCGAAGAGAGGCTGATTTTATTAAATCTATTCTTAGTCAATTAAAATCATAGCACTTCATAGATAGAATTGTTTATGGTTTTATTTCATGTATTTAACTACTAATCTCCATCAGGCAAAGATAAAAGTTTGTATGAAAAGCTGGTAAATAAGCATACTTTAGAGCATACGATAATACTATGGGATTCTGATACGTACGCCGTAACACTACGGCAAAATGTAGATTTCATAAACAGGCAGCTTCAAAATATTTAGTTTTCGTATTTGTTATGTATTATTATGTATGTGTATCATTGCTTGAGTATGGTTATAATATTAATATATTTTATTTCTAGTATTGGTTATGTACTAAATCTTCTATTATTAGCTTCATCA
>CALHIW010000093.1 GCA_938030905.1 Candidatus Methanomethylicia archaeon
CAGGTGGTATTAAGGCTGATAGTAAGATTTCAAGAGAGATAGATATAGTTATTGATAAATTTAAACCTGATGGTGTTATTGTTGTTTCAGACGGAGTTGATGATGAGCTTGTTGTACCTATAATTCAGAGAAAAACTTCCATAATATCAATTCATAGAACAATTGTTCAACAATCACCAAAAATAGAGGCAACATACATTTTACTTGGGAAATATCTTAGAAAAATCATCGAGGAACCGCATCTCTCAAGGATATTCATAGGCCTTCCGGGAGCCTTAATTTTAATATTTGCAATACTTTCACTATTAAAAATGGAAAGTATTGGATGGATTATATTTGGAGTTATTGTGGGATTATTTATGATGATTAAAGGCTTATCTATTGATAAACTCTTAACCTCTTGGTTTTCCTCTTCACCAATTATGTTTATAGCATCAGTAACTGCTATAATTTCATACATGATAGGCATATACATCGGTGTAGAATCGGTAATTGATTATACTAAGGGAGTAAATACTAGCAAAATCATGGAGAATCTTTCTCTATATTCTTCTTTATTCATTGAAAAGATAAGTGGACCAGTAATACTTGGAACAGGAATAGTTCTTGCTGCTAAAGCCGTTATAAAATATGTTGAACGTGATTCTAAACTATGGCATAACATTGTTGGAATAGTCTTTTTAGTTATGATGTATCCAACACTTCTTGAAATATCAAGAATTCTTATTCATCCAGGAGTTTCTGAAATTTTACTATATTGGCTATCAATAACAGTAGCGATATGTTTTTCACTAGTTGTAATATTTTCCCTCTCTGAAAGAGTTATCTTTAGACGGAAATTTCACAGCTAATACTATAGTATATTAAATGAGGGCTTAGCTAATTAATATAGCTTAGAATAGCCAGTTGTTAGGCTCCAAACCTTCTATTACGACGTTGATAACTTCTAATAATTCTCCAGAAATCTATTCTTCTAAAGGATGGCCAATGAACATCTGTAAAATAGAGCTCAGAATAGGCGCATTGCCATATTAGAAAGTTGCTTAATCGTCCTTCCCCTGATGTTCTTATAATTAAATCTGGGTCCGGTTCCCCTGCAGTATATAGGTGTTTTGAAACCTTTTCTTCATCTACTTCATCAACTCCCAGCTTTCCATTCAAAATTTCTACAGCTATTTTTTTAATTGCATCAACAATTTCACTTCGTCCACCATAACTTATAGCAATGAAAAGCTTTCTCTCACTATATGCTGCTGTTGCCTCCTCAGCTTTCTTGATAGCTTCTCTTAGGCTTTCTGGAAGATACTCAATTCTGCCAATAGCTTTAACCCTAACTGAATACCTATGTACTTCTGGATTATTAGGGATTTCCTTAAAGGCTTTTTCAGCGATATTGAAGATATGTTCTATTTCACTTCTACCTCTTTTAAAATTCTCAGTTGAAAAAACATATAGGGTTACAGTTTTAATACCCAGTTCAAGACACCACTTTAAAACTTCTTTAGCTTTTTCAAATCCATACTCATGCCCCTCTTCTGGCTCGAATCCTAGAGATGAAGCCCATCTACGATTTCCATCCAGTATGAATCCTACGTGTACTGGAATAGATTTATTCTTAATTTCTCTATAAAGCTTCCATTCATATACTTTATACATTGGCCTCAAGATTAAATTCTGAATTTTAATCAACCTAGCTTTAATACTTACCATGCTTTCACAGTAAAACTTAATATTATCTCTACTTAAGCTTTAACATCATCCTAATATATTAAATCTATTTAATGATTTTCCCGCAAAACTCTTAACTATCTACGGACACTAATTTAACTCTAAGAATTTTACAATAAATCTATTGAAGCAGTCTTTAGATGACGTTAAATTATACTTATTCCATTTAAAAATTCAATGCATGAAATTTACTATGGCTTCTATTTAAGCTCAATAAGTTGCTATGATCTAGGTTACGTTACTTCTTACTATTATGGACTATTATGGAAAGATTAATATATTCGGCTACTAAATTTTAGCCAGATCTGAAATGGGGCTCTTTCAAGGTAACGATTTAAGGAAACCTAGTGGTGGGAAAAAGAGATCTTCAAGAACTAAAAAGAAGCGTGAAATAGGAAGTTTACCTGTTGAAACTATTTTAAGCTCTGAAGAGAAAAGAGTTAAAACTAGAGTATACGGTGGAGCTTGTAAGATTAGATTATTAAGAGCTTTATATGCTAATGTGGCTATGGGTAATACTACTAGAAAAGTTAAAATATTAAGTGTAAAAGAAAATCCGGCAAACATAGATTGGTCTCGTAGAGGTGTTATTTCAAAAGGAACAGTAATAAATACTGAACTTGGACTTGCAAGAGTTACATCAAGGCCTGGAAGCAATGGCACTATAAATGCTGTTTTAATTGAATCAAAGTGAGGGTTTAAAGTTAGTATACAATGAGGAAGATTGTTGTTTGGCCGGTTTACATAAATCTAAAAAATTCAAGATCAATGGGACGAAAAGTTTCTAGATATTTAGCTATTGAGAATCCGTCAGTAGAAGAAATATTTAGAGCTGCGCTCGATTTAAGTCTTCTTCCTGAAATTGTCAACAAAGCCTACCCTAAAAATTGGCTTGAGGTTAAGAAAGCCGTAGTAATGAACAAGAAGTATTCTAAACTTAAAACATTAAAAGAAATATGTCTAAAGATAAAACAGTATAGAGCAGTAAAACATAAATCGTCAAGAAGCAATCCTACAGCCTGAAGTAAGTTTTTACGTAAACATTCTAAAATTCAGAAATTTAGAGAAGTTTTCCTACTTTAGGGCTCATTATTACTTTCTACATATTTTTAAATATGATGTCTTGAGGTAAATAACTATTCTTCATTGTCTAGCAAATAGCTGGTAATACAAGCTATTAACTTTATGAAACTGAATAAATTTTGGTGTCTTTATTGATACCTGTAGTAATGAATACTTTTAAATGCCCTGAATGTGGTAGTATAAATTTTCATAAAGATCTTGAAAGAGGAGAAATTACATGTATAAGCTGTGGTATAGTTTTAGCTAGTAATATCGATCTTAATGATACGAGCTGGAAAGCTCTTGCTCGGGAGCAAGTTAGAGTTGGGCCATCAATCTCAAATACTCTACATGATTATGGATTAACAACAGACATTGATGTTAACAGTATAAATAGTTCACCACTAACTCTTAGAGAAAAATTAAAAATAGTGAGGCTTGCAAAATGGCATAGAAAAATTTCAATGTCAAGCTCTCTTGATAGAAACCTTACTCAAGGATTCTCTGAAATTCAGCGTTTAGTTAACCAGCTTAGTCTTTCAAAAAGCGTTCATGAATTAGCGTGCAGAATTTATAGAAGTGTTGCAAGGAGAAGACATTTCAAGGGTAGAAGTATAGCTGAAGTTGCTTCCGCATCTGTATTTATAGCATGTAAAAAACTTGGAATGCCAAGAATGTTTAATGAAGTTATTAAACACTCTAAAGTAGATAGAAGAAAGGTTATTAGGGGCTATCATTTAATAGTTAACACCCTTAATGAAAAGCCAATAGTAAATAGCCCAGAAATATATATTCCAAGAATTATGAAGGCTCTAAATTGCTCATCGCAAATTGAGGATAAAACTAAAAGTATCCTTGAATTAGTAAGACCATTATTTAATGGCAAAAACCCTGTAAGTCTCATAGCAGCAGCTATATATATAAGCTGTTTAATAACTGGGCAACGTAGATCACAACATCAAATTGCACAAGCAGCCGGTATAACTGAGGTAACATTACGTAAAAGAATGAGAGAGATCCTAAATAGAATTCATATTGAAGTTAAAATTTAATATCATCTCTTTCTCAATCTACTATAAAGAACTAAATATTTTGTGTTTAAAATCTATTATACCTAATAGCTCTTTGCACTGTAAACTATCTTTTTCTTTCTTTTTAAGATTTACAAGTATGTTTCCTCCACATCATTCTCTCAAGCCTAGATCTCACTTCATTAGTATTTATGCCGAATCTACATGTAAGATGAATTTGTAGATTCAGTAGTCGTCATCAATTATTTATTGGTTAAAGCTATGTTGATAAATATACTCTATAGTTATCCATAATACAGGTTGGATTACATTTAAGAGGGAAACGTAGAAGAATAATACATATACATTAATCATTTTCACATAGTGATCTTTATACCTACACATCCCTCAAAACATTGGAGGAGTCAGTGTTAGAATTGTTATTACTGATCATTTTCAATGTTATGTTTCTAGAACTAATGGTTAAGACACTATTAAGATAAGTGTAAGACATTGAAGAGAACAGTAAATATTCGCTAAGAATAGTGTATATAGAACCTATCTTCAAACTCCGTATTCTAGGTGTATTGTTATGTATGTTATGGTTATGAAGCTTATAGATTATTGCCAGCCTTTATACCTTACTACTATTCTCTAAGGCTTTAAGCCATTCATAGAACCTCTCAACGGTAGTTTTCATCACCTTGTAAACCTCATGCCATACTCTATAGGCTTCTCCACTCCTAGATTTAC
>CALHIW010000094.1 GCA_938030905.1 Candidatus Methanomethylicia archaeon
TTATTCAATCAGACGGAACCATAGATAGACACTATTATGAATTAGCTGTTTTGACTGAATTAAAAAATGGTATACGTTCAGGAGATATATCTGTCATTGGTAGCCGCCAGCATAAAGATTTTGATGAATATTTAGTGACAAAGGATGAATGGTCTGATGCATGCACGAGAGGTACGCGATTAGCAGTTAGTCTTTCTTATGATGATTACATAAAAGAAAGACAAGAAGCTTTACTTAAGAGAATTGAATGGGTTTCAAATAATGTAGAAAGTCTTGAGGGTGTAAATCTCGATCGTGGAGAAATTCATGTGAAAAGACTTGAAAAGAATACTCCAGAAGAAGCTCGTAATTATAGTTTATCACTTTATTCAATGATACCTAGAATCAAACTAACAGACCTGCTAATTGAGGTTGCTAATTGGACAAGATTTGATGAGCAGCTCACTCATGCATCCAATGGACGTAAACCAAAAGAAGACGAAAAAGAAATAGTTATGGCTGCCCTCATCGCAATGGGTACTAATATAGGTCTTTCTAAAATGTCCGATGCGACTCCTGGTATTTCATATCATCAAATGGCAAACGCAGGTCAATGGCGTATGTATGATGATGCTTTAACAAAAGCACAAGCAACACTTGTAAACTTTCAACATAAATTGGCATTGCCTTTATATTGGGGAGATGGTAGCACTTCATCAAGTGATGGTATGCGTGTTCAAGTCGGAGTATCAGCTCTCCATGCAGACGCTAATCCTCATTATGGTTCTGGTAAAGGAGCAACAATATATAGATTTGTAAGTGACCAATACTCCAGTTTTTATACTAAAGTTATCAATACAAATGCCAGGGATGCGGTTCATGTAATCGATGGATGGCTGCACCATGAAACTGATCTTGATATTAAAGAACATTATACAGATACAGCTGGTTACACTGACCAAGTATTCGGGTTAAGTCATTTATTTGGCTTTAGATTTGCCCCAAGAATTAGGGATATATCAGAGCTAACACTTTATGCCTTTGGTAAGCCTGTTGAATATCCTAAAATTGAGAATATATTGCAGGGGAAAATAAACACTAAGATTATTCGAGATAATTACGATGACGTTTTAAGGTTGGCGCACTCTATAAGAGAAGGAAAAGTGTCCGGATCACTTATTATGGGAAAACTTGGTTCATATGCAAGAAAGAATAGTTTAGCCATGGCTTTGCGTGAGATGGGACGTATCGAGAAGACTATTTTTATTTTAGATTATATTTCTAACGAAGCACTTCGAAGACGTATTCAGAAAGGATTAAATAAAGGGGAAGCTGCTAATGCTTTAGCAAGGGCTATATTTTTTGGCAAACGTGGTGAATTTTACGAAAGGGACCTACAAGATCAGATGCAAAGGGCAAGCGCACTAAATATAATAATTAATGCAATTAGTGTTTGGAATACTGTATATCTTGGTAAAGTCATTGAACATTTAAAGCGCACTGGTAAATACAATGAAGAACTTATGAGCCATGTATCCCCTTTATCATGGGAGCATGTTAATTTTTATGGCCAGTACAATTTCAATCTAAAAAATGTACCTTCTTTAGACTCATTAAGACCACTGAATAATATTGATTCCTTAGAGTAGTAAAAAATAGGGTATCGCTACTTTTAACATCCTTAGAGTATGATTTTGTTAAAATGTTGGAGATACCCCTATATGGGGTAATACCAGCATCCGTGTCACCAGGGGCAAAGTAATAAACTCATAAAACTCCTATGTAAAATATCATAGAAACAAAGATATTATCATGGAAATCTCATTAAAAAATCACGAAAACGCTTAATTTATCACAAAATCTATTCAAATATAAGGCGGCGATGGCTAATTTCTGTGTAGGGAATTTCGCTTCATACTGAAAATACTTAAAAATTGTAGCAAAACCTAACCTGGTAGCCCTGTTTTATTGCTCAATAACGCTGTTTCGGTTGGTAAAAGTGTAAAATGTTCTATTAGCTCATCAAGTTCCCAATGTCTTTTCAATAATTAGTACCTCCGTTCTTACTTTATAGTCTCATTATATCACACAAAAGTATGGTTTTAATAATATTTTACGTTCTGTTTTGAGATAGTATGCTATTTATTATGAATTGTATACTTTAATAAAACTAGTTTACTATAGTATACTAGTTTTATTAAAGTATCTTTATTGATCTATTAGTATACATTTAGAAATATATGTGTTACAATATGTATACTAATATTTTTTGGAGGCGTTATTATGAGCGATACAAGAAATTACGACCATATAATCGAAGGCATGGATGACAGAAAGAAGCAAAAAGCAGGGCTAAATGCAGTTAGACCAGATGATTTTACAGAACAAAAGTTTAAGGATATGGCGAAAGAATTGAATTTAAGTCAGACTGATATGTTCAAACATATATTTTGGAGCTATATAAGAGAACAAAACAATGAGCGTAGGCAGCTTGCACTAAACCTTGAAGCTGAAATAAACCTTATTTCTAAAGACCTTAACAGTGTGTTACAGCACTTTAAATCTATTTCAGAAAGGGCTCAGGACACAGTTATAAGTATAAAGACTAATGCTGAACAGACTGAAAAAAACCTAACTTTAGATATTGATACGCTGCTAAAGAAGGTTGATGAGCTTAGTAAACGTAATGCGGAGTTAGAATTATCAAATACTGCTTTTACTGAAATAAAGACTGGCCTTGAAGCAAAACTGTCAGCGGTTACAGAGGCTAACGATAAAAAAGATGTTGAATTGAAAGAAGCTAGGGAGATAATTAAAACCAGAGATAAAACAATAAAAGATATGGAGAAACAAATTGATTTACTTGAAAAGACAAATGCAAAATCTGAGCAGGAATCAAACAGGCTTCATGACGACGTAAAGACACTAGAAACTAAAGTAAAAAGCTTTGAAACAACAAATAACAGTCTGAATGATACTCTTAATAGGGTTAACGCCTTAAAGGCATCAGAAATTGCTTCTATTGAGGCAAAATACCAATTACATATTACTGAACTTGAAGAAAAATTAAACAGGTTTGAGGAGTCAAAGGAAAAAGAGTTACAACAGATAAAAACTAGTCTTAAAGCTGAATATGAAGCTGATAAAAAAATGGCAGTTGCAGATATCAAAATGGAGCTTGCAGACATAAAGAGTAAATACGGTGAAGTACTTATAGAAAATGCTGGTTTAAAAGGTGCTGCGAGTAATAATGGGGGTAGATAATTATGAAAATTGTATATCTTGATAGTGAAACTACTTCACTCACTCCTGGTCAGGTATGCCAATTAAGCTACATAATGGGGTAATACCAGCATCCGTGTCATGTACTGAAAAGTAAATGTTATTATATGGTAATTGATAGTAAGGTAGTACATAGGTACTACCTTATAAATTTAGATCAAGATATACTATAGACGGGTAAAAAACATAAAATAAATAAGGTACTATCAACTAAATTGAGCCTGTAAAAAACTTTGTGTAAACTGAATTAATAATCTCCTCCTTGGCGAGAATTTGGATATAAAGCTAAGGAGGAGATTTTACATTATGTCAATCATTCCGAAAGAGGTAA
>CALHIW010000095.1 GCA_938030905.1 Candidatus Methanomethylicia archaeon
AACGTTTTTTAATGCTGCAACTATGCAGACAGCTGAAGTATCGATGTATCCCTTTACAACTAAGTCTCCTAATCATGGTGCTGGATACGTTTCAATACCTTGTGTATGTAGGGAATTTAAGGTTAAAGATGACCCTGTTAATTCAAGCTGTATTGATGGATGGAGGTTTATTCCTGTTGAGATTATAGATCTACCTGGTCTTATTAGGGGTGCGTGGATGGGGAAGGGGCTTGGAAATCAGTTTTTATCTGTTGCTTCACAATCAGATGTATTACTGCATATGATAGATGCATCAGGATCCATAGATGCTGATGGAAAAATAAATAAACCAGGCTCAGGAGATCCTGTGAGAGATTTCATGGATGTTGAGGAAGAAATAATTAAGTGGTTTACAAAAAACATTCAAAATAGGATGAGAAATGTTGAGAAGCTTATTAGTCTTAAGGGCTACAAGGTCGATGAGGCATTGGTAGAAGTACTTGCTGGAATGAGGATTTCAGTACATCATGTAAGAGCCACATTAGTAGAAACAAAACTATATGAAAAAGATTTTAGTAAATGGACTAAAGAAGATATAGAATTTTTTAGTAAGAGTCTTAGATGGACTTCAAAACCTACATTAGTAGTAGCTAATAAGATGGATTTACCAACAGCAGAAGATAACTATAAAGCATTAGTTGATGAGCTGAGTGAACTTATTGTTCTTCCATGCTCTGCCGAGGCGGAGCTTGTTTTAAAAAGAGCTGAGCAAAAGGGATTACTAAAGTATGTACCAGGAAATGAAAAGTTTATAGTTTACGATGAAACTAAACTAACTGAAAGACAAAAGTGGGCGTTAAGATATATTGAAGATAATGTACTGAAGAAAATACTTAATACTGGAGTACAGCTTGCTATAAATGCTGCAGTATTTAAGCTCATGAAGATGAACGTGATCTACCCTGTTGAAGATGAAAAAAATCTTACAGATAGCAGTGGAAATGTATTGCCGGACGCTATTCTATTACCAGAAGGTGCAAATATAGTGGATCTTGCAAGGGAAATCCATACAGAGCTAGCTAAGGGTGTACTCTATGGTATTGATGTTAGGACTGGTTTAAGAATACCTAAAGACACGATATTAAGAGATAGAGATGTAGTAAAGATAGTATCAACTACAAGAAGAGATAAAAGAAGATAGATTTTTCACTCCAATACCCTTACATTCTATAGTTACATTTTTATCACCGACATCTCCATAAACCCTAAATTCTATATTAGCTATTATTTTGCATAGTTCAATACATGTAGCAGTATGAAGTGTGTATTCTGAAACCCTTATTTTTGAAGTGCCATTAGCTAAGCCAATCCATATTATTAACTGATCACCGAGATATTTATCAATTGGTGCTCTTGTCTTAATTTGATCAATAAGTGCTCTAGAAGCTTCTTCAGCAACTTTTTCAGCTGGCTTACCTAGCTCGCCAAGAGAGTTTGCACCTATTCTTAGACCATTTGGAGATTCAGCAAATATTGAGATACCACATCCAGGACTTACTGCACATAATGGATTGTCAGGCTGTAAACTTAAGGTTTCAATATTAACATCAAATCCCTCTTTTGTTAAAATATTTCTAGCTGTTCTACTCATTCTTTCAGTAATGTTTTGCGGTAGCCTTGAACTATATGCAATTCCAAACACTCTCTTTACAGTAAAGTCTTCAGTAATGTCTATTGAGTTAATGTTTTTGATTGGCTCAATATAAGCTCGAACAATCCCTCCTCCCTTTGGATAAAATCCATATCTTAGCAGCTTTATTTGAACATTTACCCCTAATACTCTTAATAATGGTAATAATACTTCCTGTAAGTATTCTATTGGAGGAGACATAGATACATTAGTTCCACCCCTAATTTCAACGGTAACTAAGCTATTAGCAAACGCTGCTCCAGGCATAAAGGCCTGAAGCACTAGTGCTATACTTCCAGCTGTATGAATATCTATATTATAATTTCCACCCTTAATTTTTTGTGGTTTAAAAATTATTTCAGTTGAACCCACAAATAAGTTTTCAACATGAGCATTTGATAAACTTGCTACAGCTTTTACAGCAGTTAAATGTTGAGGTCTTAAACCCTGAGGCTTTCTTTTAACTCTAATATTAAATACTCTAATAGGTATACCCAATATTGCAGATAATGCTGTAGCTGTACGAAGTATTTGCCCACCGCCTTCAAGCATTGATCCATCAATATTAACCATGCCGTTCATATTAGGGGATTTTATGAAGATATTTATATACTTCACGAATTATATTGTATTATATGTTTCCATGAACTTTATAAACTTAAATATAATGACCATGTAACTAAAAGCTTAAGTTCTACTAAGTAGATGTAGAAGAAAATATTTTAATACTCAGATAAAAGTAGCATTAAAAATTATTAAGCTAAAATATAAACTCAAGAAAAGTAGCATTGTTTGTTTCAAAACCTTGCAAAATAGGGATAAAGAAATAAAGGAAATTGATCGATATACTATATTTTTGATGGGCTCTTCATTCTCCTAATAGTATTCACTCCAGGTTAGGTAAACTATGTATTAAATATGTTTTAAAGGAATTAGAAAAGCATGTGAGCAACATTGTATTAAATTATGTAGTTGTTGATAGTGCTTATCAAGTAATCATGAAACTGGTGGGGAATTGTAGTTGCAAGATATGCTAAAAGAAATAGGATTCATGGATGTATGGGGGCTTCATCAATTTCCGGGGATATGAAAACAATTTTTGCTCTAGACCGGTTGCATGAAAATCTCTAGCTAAAGATAGAATAAAGTCATTGCATTATATATCTAAATGTGAGAACACTTGCATCATTGGAATATCTAGTAAATCCTCAATAATGGAAATGATCGATGATATGAGGATTATCCTCTTTAAATCTAATAAAAATAATTTCCTACTTTACAATACTGATTAGCTAAGGAAATCCTTAAATATAAATCAGAACGTGCATTTTACCTAAATGTATTAGTAGATGAAGTAGCTCTTCTCTACTCTTCCTTTACAGCTAGCCGTAATGTTGATGCAAGATACGCTTTAAACTCATTGATGTTTTCCAGTAAGGTTATAGTCAGAGGAAGGAAGGGAAAAGGATGTCAAACTGACAAAGGAAGAGTTAAAATGGAATTTATCTGAAGAAGCAGTTCACAAGTGAAGAAGAACCAAAGAATATTACTGTATTTCGTTTTAGTTAGCAAACACCTTAGCCACCAAGATCTGTAAAATTTAGCAAAATAGCTAAAGGGATCAACTATGGTCCACCAACTTGGAGGAAGCCTCTTGATTTTTTGAGGGAACAGAGCTTTTGGAATTGGTTGAAATAGAGAAGAAGTAGAGGAAAAGGCATTAAAGTTAGCCTATTTATCCTTCCTCTCAATTAAAAAGGAGATGGCAGTAAACTTCATAGCTACTAAGCTAAGCCACTAATCCCATCATGAATCCAAGCATGGTACATAAACATCTTCTAGCCTCTAAGTTGAAGAGTTCTCCAAGAAGTTACTTAAATCCTGAACCCAGAGTCAGAGAGCTATTTAATACCCTCTTAGTGAAGGGAATCAGGAGCTGTTGGAACTCTCCCAGTAGGGGGAAGTATAAGTAGATATTGTGGAATATTAAAGACAAGTTAATGGAAAGCTATCAGCAATGTCCTTATCCTTACTAAGCATTTTAATCTAGCACAGTTAAGGAGTACCAATTATAAATTCGTAAAGATAAAGTAGACCTTCCACATTTATTTTATTCTCAAAGAAACCTATGAAAATATATCTATAGTTTCCTTCTGTTACTGGCCAAACAAAAAGCTTACTAATACCCTTTGGTTTACATTCATTATCTACAAAGGATTTTAGTTGATTTTGTACATTAGCTAAGTCTTGTGGATATATGTAAACAGTGTATCCCTTTCTAACTTCAACATTTGCTGTACATCTTCCAACCTCAATAACTTCGATACCTAGTTGCTTTAAAAAACTTAAAATATCATTCTTTGCTTTTTCCCTGGTTATGGATGTAATATCTTCAGCTGGTAGTTGATAGTAGCTCATAATACTACTTAATTTAACTAAATATAAACTTATATTCTAGATGAATAAAACCACATAGACTTAAGATTTATCATTATCTAATTCTAATTTAAGTATTTAACATAGTATATAAATTCTGTAAACTTTAAGTATCGTAATATTTACTCTCCTCTTCATGAGAGAAACCTCTCATATTGTATAATTGATTTTTAGTACGCTCATTTAATTCTATATTTGCATGACTATTAATCATCTCTGCAAAAGATTTCATTCTCGCATCTCTAGCAAATAATAGTTTACTGGCTCTAACCTACTCGATGTGTGAGGTATTGGTAGGTTAGCATTATTATGATGGAGTATTAAACTAGCTTAAACAGAAATCTATTATTCACCAGGAAAGTAGGATTGAGAGATTTACGTAATTCATACAAATAAAAGGATAAGAGATTTATGTGAATATATACTAATTTTAGCTATAAAATATAATGTGGTGAAATATCAGATGGTCAGTAAGCTTTTGCAAAATATACAACTTCCTTCGCATCCTCATTACAATATATGCATTTAGAAAATATTTCTTCTTTATTTAGTGGTATAAGTCTAATTGTTGCTCCTGTTTCGTCTTTAATTCTTTCCTCACATTCATTCTTTAAGCACCAGCAGGCCTTTACAAATCCGCCTTTTGTAATTACTTCCTTAAATTCATCATAGCTTTTAACCGTCAAAATGTTTTCCTTAAGAAATCCCTTAGCTCTATTGTATAGATGACTATGAATTTCATCAAGAGTCTTCTTAACCTCACTAATTGCACTTTCACTTTTAATAACTATTCGCTCACCAGTATCTCTTCTTACAAGAGTTATTGTTTTTTCTTTTAAGTCCCGTGGGCCTATTTCAATTCTAAGAGGGATTCCTTTTAGCTCCCATTCATTAAACTTCCAACCAGGTGTATACCATTCTCTATCGTCAAGCATTACTCGGATTTTTTCCCTGATTAAGATGGATTTAAGCTCATGTGCTATCCTAAACACATTTTCCTTCTCCTCATTACTATAAAATATCGGAACTATAACTACTTGATATGGTGCTATTTTTGGTGGAATTATTAACCCCTTATCATCACCGTGAACCATAATTAGGGCGCCAATAAGCCTTGTTGATATCCCCCAGGATGTTGTCCAAGCGTAATGATATTTTCCATCCCTACCTAAAAACTTAATATTAAACACTTTAGAGAAGTTCTGTCCTAAATTATGTACTGTTCCCATTTGAAGTGCTCTTCCATCAGGCATTATAGCTTCTAACGTTAGGGTATAGTATGCACCAGCAAATTTTTCTTTCTCACTTTTTCGACCCAAAAGAACAGGAATTGATAGTAAATCTTCCATTAGTTCACGGTATATTCCCAGTATATCAAATACTTCTTTTTCAGCATCTTCAAGGTTTTCATGAGCTGTATGGCCTTCCTGCCATAGAAACTCTGTAGTCCTAAGAAAAGGCCTAGTAGATTTTATCTCCCACCTAATTATGTTGCACCATTGATTTATTTTTATTGGTAGGTCTCTCCAGCTACGTACCCACTTTTGAAGTAAAGCGTATATTATTGTTTCTGAGGTAGGTCGAATAGCTAGTTTTTCACTTAAAACGCTGTTTCCCCCTATAGTCACCCATGCACATTCAGGCTTAAACCCCTTAAAATGCTCAGCCTCCATAGCTAATAAACTTTCAGGTATTAGGCATGGAAAGTAAACATTCTTATGTCCAAGCTCCCTAATTCTTTCATCAAAATATCTTTGAATATTTTCCCATATAGCATAAGAATATTCTCGAAAGACTATACAGCCATGTACTGGAGCATAGTCAGCAAGCTCAGATTTTATAACTACTTGAGTATACCATTCTGAAATGTCTTCTGACTTTTTAACAGTTATTCCTAATTCACTCAAATTAAACCACCCAATGTGTTTAAACTCTCTTCAATTCTACCGACTTAAGTATAGAAGAAGCCTTCACTTAAGTTTTTCGAGTGAAATGCTTATTCTGTCAACTTTATATATTATTTATTATCCCTATAGGCTTCATTTTGTCTATATCTTAATCCATTTTGCTTTATGGTTTATTTATGAAGTAGTTTCAAAATTTTAAATTCTAATTCTTATCAAATTAGTGTTCAAGTAATCAATAACCTCAATTATTGATGGAAGCTGAAAATGATAATGTTTCACCTGAAAATAATACACATGAAATATGGAGTGTAAATAGCTTAAATATTTTGAAACACCTACAACAAGCAATTTATTAGGGATGTATCCAATAATTCGCCGATATCTCAGGGTTTAGTGAGAAGCATGAAGCTTGGAGGTAGGTTAGAATTGTATATGGACCTTTGAACATGGAGGAACCTATGGTGTAGTTTAAAGCCAGCTAATTATTGGCTATTCATTTCTTAGAAAACTTTATATATTGCTAATTTATCAAGGTGTTAGAGGTGAACATATGGGTGGCTTAGTTCATTTTAGGTGGTAGCTTTCATACTTAAATTAATGTATATTAGTTTTATGTTCAGCTTTAAGATCACTTGTTTGTTAAGATTTCCTCTAAAGGTGTTTTATAATGAGTAAAATCAGGTTTGCAATTCCTAAGGGTTCACTAGAACGTAATACCTATCTTCTTCTTGAACAATCTGGTTACAGAATTTCTGGTCTTGAGAGGTCTTATCGTCCATTAGTTAATGATCCGGAGATCAGTCTTAAAATTCTACGTCCCCAAGAGATTCCAATATATATCTCTGAAGGTCTTATTGATATTGGTATAACTGGTACTGATTGGATTACTGAGGTTAATGCTGAGGTTGAAATTCTATTAAAGCTTGACTATGGTCTTGTAAGGTTGGTGCTAGCGGTTCCTAAAGAATATGAATATATAGGAACACTATCCGAATTAATTAGAGAGTTTAATAGGCTGGGTAAGAGATTAAGGATATCTACTGAGTATTTAAATTTAACATGCAAGTATTTAATGAGTAATAATGAGTATCTAAAGCTTTATGGCTTAGAGCCTCCTCTCACTATAACTCCATGGTGGAGGAAAGGTTCTAATATGATGGTTAATGTGATACTTTCATTTGGCGCTACTGAAGCTAAGCCCCCTGAAGATGCGGATGCCATTGTTGATGTTGTTGAAACTGGAATTACACTTACTCAAAACAACCTTAAGCCAATAGAGGTTTTAATGGAGTCATGCGCAGTACTAATATCTAATAAGGAATCATTAAAAGACAATATTAAGCGTGAAAAAATATATGATGTACTTGCACTTATTAAGGGTGTTATTGATGGTAGAAGAAGAATTCATGTATTCATGAATGTAAAGGAAGAGAATTTAAACAATATACTTTCAGTAGTTCCTGCTCTTAAAAGTCCTACTATTTCCCCTCTTTCACTCAAAGGCTGGTATGCTATTAATACTGTTATTGATAAGGATGAATTTATAAAAATCTTACCATTAATTAGAAAATCCGTACAGGGAATTGTTGTGCATGAGCCTAGGCAAGTCCTCTCTCTTGATGAGGTATTGTAAATGGATTTGATTAAGATAGGACTGCTTAAGGATATGTATGCTAGCCTATTAAGTAGGCATTACGAAAGCTACATATCTAAAGATGACTTAGAATACGTTGAGAATATAATAAAATATGTTAGAGAGAAAGGTGATGATGCATTAGTTGATTTAACTAGTAGATTTGATGGTGTTAAAATATCGAAGAAAGACATTGCTGTTTCAGAGGATGAAATAGAAGAAGCATATAGTCTTGTATGTGAAGATAGTATTAATGCTATTAAGACTTTAAGAGATAATGTAATGAGAATTGAGGAAACCCTAATTAAGAGTTTAAACTTATCACTCTCCATCAATGGTTTTACAGTAAAATATGTTACTAGACCTCTTAGTAATGTAGGTGTGTATGTTCCTGGTGGTTTAGCATATTATCCAAGCTCATTGATTATGTCTACTATACCAGCATTTGTTGCAGGTGTTTCAAGAGTATGTATTTGCACTCCCCCTAATTTAGGTATTAAGATTAATCCAGTAGTCCTCGTTGCCGCTGATATTTGTGGTGTTAAAGAGATCTATCGTGTTGGCGGTGTTCAAGCCATAGCAGCCTTAGCATATGGAACTGAAACAGTAAAATCTGTGAATAAAATTGTAGGTCCTGGAGGGAAGTATGTAAGCATTGCTAAGTTACTAGTATCTAAAGATGTATTAATAGATATGTTCGCAGGACCGTCTGAGCTGCTGGTTCTAGCTGATGAGTCTGCTAATCCTAAGGCTGTGGCTTTAGATCTTATTTCACAGGCTGAGCATAGTCCAGATTCTATTGTTGGATTAGTAACTACATCAAAACAGCTAGCATTAAATGTGTACTCGAATATAGCTGAACTTATAGATGGTTTACCTCGACGTGATGTTATTGAGAAGTCATTATCAAGTAATGGCTTCATAGCGTTATGTACTGATTTAAATGAAGCTATAGCATTTATTAATGACTTTGCTCCTGAACATCTTGAGATAGTAGTTAATGAATGGGAATACGTTGCTGAAAGGATATTGAATGCTGGATTAATATTAATCGGTAATTATGCTCCTACTGCAGCTTCAGACTACTATATTGGTGTTAATCATGTCCTACCTACAGGTGGATATGCTAAAGTATATTCAGGCCTATCCTCACTAGACTTCATTAAGAGAGTATATATTGTTTCTGGAAGTATTGAGGGATTGAAAGCCTCTTTAAGTACTATTAGGATACTTGCAGCTAGTGAAAATCTACCTAATCATTTCCTATCTGTTAAGTATAGACTTACTGGGATGTAGTTGGTATGAATTGGGAAACTGTAAAGCTTGATGCTAATGAAAACTTCTTTATACCAAGAGTTTTTCTCTCCAGTCTTGTTAAGGAGGTAGCTGATGAAGTAGATCTAAGACTTTATCCCAGTGATAGATTATATACACTTTTAATACGTGAAATCAGTTCTTTTCTAAATGTACCATCAGAATCAATAATCATAGGAAATGGTAGTGATGATTTAATAGCTTTACTTGTTAAGACTTTAGCTAGGAGAGGGATTATAATTACTAATCCAACATTTAGAATTTATAAATGGGCTGCTAAAGTATTTAATGTTAAAATCTATGAAAGTATACTAGCTACAAGTTTTGATATAAATGTTAATGATGTTTTAAGATTTAATGATGCTGCAGATCTCTGCTTTGTATGTTCACCAAATAATCCTACAGGTAATCAGTTTAGAATTGATGATTTAGAAAAGTTGATAGGTGAATTTAACGGTATTGTTGTAATTGATGAGGCTTACGTGGACTTTGCTGATTATTCTGCTATAAATCTACTGGGTAAATATGATAACCTCATCATTGCTCGAACATTCTCAAAAGGTTTTGGGCTAGCTTCATTTAGGCTAGGCTTTCTAGTAACATCATATGAGCTAGCAGATAAACTAAGATTCTCTATTCCTCCATTTAATGTTAATACCGTATCAGTACTTATGGGGGTTAAGATGATTAGGAATAAAAGTATTGTTGAAGAAGCTATTAAAAAATTAAAAATTGAAAGGGAACGACTAATTAATGCTTTAAGCATAATCAATGGAATTAAACCGTTTAATTCGAAGACAAACTTCATACTATTTAAAACAGAAATGAATGCAAATTATATTTATAACTACTTGTATAGGAATAAAGTATTTGTAAGAAGGTTTGATGAACCCCCACTTAATAAACATTATCTGAGAGTTACTGTTGGTACTCCTGATATGAATGATATCTTCATTGATGTCTTGAAGAGGGCTATATCACATGAGAATATATGAACTTTCACGTAAAACACTTGAAACCGAAGTATATGTTAAAGTTAATATTGATGGTTCTGGAGAGTCTTTAATTGACTCTACTATTACTTTCCTAAACCACATGTTAAAAACATTTTCACTTTTCAGCTCTTTCGATCTAATAGTTAGAGCTAAAGGTGATCTAAGACATCATATAATCGAAGATGTAGCTATATGTCTTGGTAAAGCTATAGACAATGCTTTAGGTGATAGGGGAAATATTGAGAGATTTAGCTACTCAATCATTCCAATGGACTGTTCTCTTGCATTAGTATCATTAGATCTTACCAGAAGATCCTATGCTGTGGTGAACTTAAACTGCATCTATGAAAGAGTGGATGATATATCAATACAGGAATTAAAGCATTTCTTAAGAAGTCTTGCATACTCTGCCAATATAACATTACATGTAAACGTTCTTTATGGCGAGGATGATCATCACAAAATTGAAGCTGTATTTAAAGCTCTTGGATTAGCATTTAGAAATGCGGTCTATTCTGGTAAATGCTACAAAAGCGTTAAGGGTACTGTTTAATATATTTGAAATCCAACTTATCCTAGTCATTAAGAACATGTTGTTTTCAGATAGTAGTAATCACCATGACGTAGTTGTTTAAATGAACAAATACAAAATTAAATTTTAAAATTGAATAGGTAAGTTAGAGCTTAAATCTTAGGAGTTTATGTATTTTTAGAAGGAGGAATGTGAAGCTAAATACTTATGAACAGCCTGTCTTTATAAATCTAAGTTAGTATCACTTAAAACGGCTAGATAATGTTGCTACTGATTTTTAAATGCATCTCTAAATTTAAGACATGTTTCTATAGAGTCAAGAATCATCAAGTACATATAGTGTGATTGATAGCTATGGCTTAATTGCCTTAATACCTTGAATTTCCCTAATATAGTATGCTTTAAATCCAACTTTCCTTAAGCGTTTTATAACTCCAGATATGAAGTCTACTCCTCTTCTAAACCTCGGTAACCCAACATAATGTACTAAGTTTCCTCCAGGTTTAAGTACTCTGTAAAGTTCATGATAAAAATTTAAGCTATATAGGTTTCCTGCGAGAGAGAATCTTGGAGGATCATGAACAATTCCATCAAATATGGAGTTATCAAATTCCTTTAAAATTTCGAAAGCATCACCTAGAAGTATATTTATGTTCTTATCCTCTAGCCACTGGCTCCAAGGATTATACTCAGCCATTCTAAGTACGTTGGCATCCTTCTCAAGAGATATTACTTGTCCTACTCCCCTTTTTAGCGATAATATTGCAGTATATCCTAATCCTGTACATATATCAAGGACTTTAGCATTTATTGCGATGCTAAGATATTTAACCTTAAGAGTAGAATCCTCCCATGGAGTAATGCCTTTAATCCTATGCATATGAATCCCACTAATTTCAAGTGTTGGTGCGGTATCTGGTTTAACCAGTTTAAGCTTGTAAAAGTATTTACTAGAGTACCAGCTAAGCTTTTTAATATCTCCCCCTTCCAGTACGTATATATTATCGTTTAGGTCGTAGTTTATTGTGTTAATTGTCCCCCAATCAATAAGAAATTCATTGATTAATACTCCATCTTTACTTAATTCAACCTGTTTTTTTGATAATCCTAGGTCAAAGCTAATTTCAGCAGTCCTCTTTCCATCTTTCCATGCTTCAATGAGCTCTCTAGCATTCTGCGAATGTAAGAGAGGCATCCTTCTATATCTGTATGAAAACCACACCCTCATAGTACATTAATTTAGTAACATCATGTTATAATTTAAATTTTATATACATCATATGTAATGTGAGATATTAGGTATTATTAAAGTTTTCATTCATGGCTAACAAAGTCTAGAAATATTCTAAAGTACTCTAATGAATTTTTGTTAACTTGATCTTTATAGTCTTCTCGTTAAAACGTCAATCATGTAGGTTGTTAGGGCTTCAAAATTGCTTCATTTCTTGTTGGTGAAGAAAGCAGTATTCCATGTTTTAAAGAATATGGCGGGATGTACTCTCAAAATTACGAATTGAATCCTTAAGATGTGTCCTCTGTAAAAAATCCAAGGTATAGTGCTCCTGAAAACAATAAGCTATTAGCTCCTCCTTATTGAAATGGACTAAGTTGTGTACTGGAAGGTTGTATTTAGATGTGTACTGCTCAACTAGTTGATAATAGCTACTTTGCATCCCTTTACAGCAGGTAAAGGATTAAAGCTTTGAAACAGGGTGCATATGGATCAGTAAAAATGCGAGTAAAAAGAGGATCTGTTAATCTCTGAACTTATTTCTAAACTATTTAGGTTTTGATTAGTTAATGTTGCTTGTAGGTTTGGATGTGTTTTAGCTATGTGTTTATGTAGATTTTAGATTTAACTTTAGCTCCGTATAGATTGCATACCTATCTGCTTTTCCCAGCTGGATTCATCAGCTTA
>CALHIW010000096.1 GCA_938030905.1 Candidatus Methanomethylicia archaeon
CATGGTTTTATTGTGGTTTGTGGGTTTAGTGATTATGGATGGGGGTGTTGGGCTTGTCTTCTTAGCCTATTGGAGGTGAAGGCTATGGTTGATGATGGGTTGTTGATTAATAGTGCCCATATGTAGTTACTATTGGCTCTAAGCGGAGTATGCATGAATTATTCATTAGTTCACTATAGGAAAATCTAAACAAATTACTATCGTAAGCTTAAATTTTCAGTCACTATATCTTAAGTATATGTGATCTGCTATGAATGAAAAGTTTTAAAATTATAAACTAATACTAAATTATGAAAAATACTAAAACCTTATTTACAATTGCTATACTGGTATTCACTTTATCAATACTACTAACTCTAAGTAGTGAAATAGAGTTTTCTGAGTTTTTTAATGAAATCATGATTATCCTCGTTTTGATTTTTATAGTACTCATGATTTTTATCCAGTTTATTATCTATAAACAAACAAGAGTAATACATACCATTCAACCAGTAACAAAAATTACTTGTCAAAACTGTAAATATTCTGAGAGAAGAACACTCCAAGCTGGGGATTATGTATTTAAAAATCAAGGGTTATGTGTAAAATGCGGCGGTAAAATGGTTATTGAGGCAATATACCTTCCCACCAAAACTAAGGATGGGGCTAATAAAATTTCATAATGATAAATATTAAAAGTTCATTTATAGTTTTATGCTTCTTGAATTCTCTGCTTCTCTCTATCAAGTATGTTAAGTATCATTTTCCTATCTGGTATAGCTTGTTGTAAATACCTTAACCGTCCACTTCTTCTAGGCGATTTTACCTCCACCGTGCCCCTTCAGCATCAAGGTGAAGCTATTACTGGATTATGTTTAACCCAAACCTTATCCCTAAAGCTAATTCTTTAAGGAGATCGGTATTCTTTTACCTTTTCAGTCGTCTCGTTATGTTCTGGATCTATATTTTAAATTAACTTTTTAATTCTTTTAATTCTCTTATAAACTACTCAAGCATTTCTTAATATCTTCCATGTATGACTTATTACCTAATATCTCAAGTTCAATGCCGCTCAACCATGATCTTTTTATCCTTATTATTAAACTTGAATCTTTTATTAAGCTTAGGCTTACTTCTCAATCTATCAATTCATACATCTTATACCTTCTGTCATTCAATAACATTTCTATGGTAGATCTGTAATTCTGAAGCTATGTTCTAGATGATAAGTTCCTAGACTTTATAATTATTACTAAGGCCTTCCTTATACTCCAATTTTTTCTTCATCCTCCATGAAAACGTGTAAATAAGATTTCTCCATCAGATAGACGAAGAGCCTTTAGCCTCACAAATAGTATAAGTATAAGGAAAATATAAAAGTATAATCATGATGGACTTAGCTTAAATCTAGCCTGTGCTATAGTTCCGGAAATTTAAATTTGTAGAGTTATCTAATAAGTATATTATCACTTCTCTCTAATCTATAAATTAAGAATAGGGTGTTTGTAACTATCCTTTATTTTATACATTAACTAGGTTTATATGATTAGACTCAAGAGCCAAAAGGGTGAAGGTTGAATTAATCTACTGAAGGTGTAATTAACATTTATACTTAGCTCTTAATTGTGAGTGGGCTGGTAATGAAGATTCATTTATAAAAATTAACTAGCTACAATAAAAATATCTGAGTATAAGAATAATTTATTAGTGCTTGTAATAGACAGTATATTAGGCTTTTTCTATTTTATGTTCTTTGCTGCGTAATTAAAGTAGATGTAATTTAGTCAAGAAATGTTTAAGAACATGGTAATAGTTCTTTTTCTCTGAATTAGATTTCTATGAATTGCAAATGTTGGTATGGAAAGGTATAGAAATGTCTAATTGAGCTTTATATGAGAATCTTCGTAAAATTGAGCACAAAAAGTTTTTGGTCTGTTAAGGAGCTACGTATTTGCTCCCTCCTCCCAAGATCAGCCATATAAGTCCTTTCGATTTCCTACCATACTTTAACATAGTTAAGCTCTAGCATCATAAAGCTTACATCAGTCTTCATATATTTACAGTCCCAAGACAGAAAACAAATTAACAAGTCCAAAGGATGACCTAATGAGAGCTAAAGACTACTAGTAATGGAAAAACACTCTATTCAGAGGCATCTACTACAATCTCATCTGACAATTAGAAGAAATCACGAATTTTTAAGCTAAAACCTAATTTTTATTATTACATTTTATCTTTACCAGATCTGAGTTCATGAACCTATACTACTTCTATCCTTTTTTAGATCAACCCATGTTTAGCAAGAGATCTATTCATAACAACATCTAGTTAAGTATATTCACTACTTAAAACCACGCTTATAATTAAGTTAAGTTCCTTTGAGGGTTTCGTCTATATTTGTCAATTCTATGAGGAGTTGAGGACCATAAACGGAGTGAATAAGACACCTATTCCTCATATCATATATTTTTAGGTAATCAATAGCTACATTAACAAAGGGAATGAAGAGTTTGATTTAACAAATATATTAATTATTTAAACAGATTTAACCTAAGGTAGTAAATAAACATCATTGAGATCATGGTAATTACTAGAATACATTATTTTCACTAAGAATATATAATAGCACTACATACTTTATCACAAGAAGTCATATTATCTAAAAAATCATAGTTTACTTCTCAACTTTCCCAATTTAATTATTTTCCACGAGATGTAATTATTCCTTTATGACTGTCTTAAATCACAAAGGTTCTATACATCAAATTTATAAATTATATGTGTTTTACTGTATATTTGGTGTCTTAATGGAGGATAGTAATTATAGGATTGATTGTCCAATTTGTAATAGACCCATAGACTTCACAATATTTCCCTATAATACCCCGAACTATGGTGAAATACTTATAATGATCATTTCATGTTCGTCGTGCAACTATAAAGATGTTTCCATCACATCATTTAAATCATCTAATCCGAAACGTATAATCTTTAGAGTTGAAAATAAGGAGGATCTTTTCATAAGGGTTATTAAATCAGAAACATGTATTGTTAGTATTCCAGAGCTTGACGTTGTCATTGAGCCTTGCTCTAAGAGTCAAATTATGGTTACAAATGTTGAAGGACTATTAAACTGGATTAAGGATCTTGTATTAAGAACAGAGGTGATTTTAGAATCTAATGAAAGTAGGCTGAAATGCCTGGAAATAGTTAAAAAAATAGATGATACGATTAATGGTAAACATATCTTAACAGTCATTCTTGAAGATATAAGCGGGAATAGTATACTTCTTTCTGACAAAGCCGATGTTGAGAATTATTAATCTACCATTTTTACGATATCTAGTACTATTTACCCCTAAATAACTATAGGGGTAAGATATTTCTAAATTAGAAATAGCTGGAGTATCTTTCGAGGACTGTATTATAGCTCTACTAGCTATAAATAATGAACCAAATGGTGTAAGTTTGTTTAGTCTCTTTTATAAATTAAGACTCCTAATTGAACATGATCTTAGTACTTTGGTCACATATTTAATTGAAATGTACTTCAGAGGTTTAATAAAGATTAATTTTGATAATAAATTCTGGAGAGTAAGCATAACACACTTAGGTAAAGAGCGTTTTTTTGAAATAGTTAATTTATTAAATCTAAAATTAATTTTGTCTATACAAAATAAGATTTAGAATGGTAGTAGTGCTTTAGTCCATAAAATTATAACTAAAGTTATAAATCCCATAGCTATGAGGACAACATACTTAGGTTTAATTTTAATTCCATATGTTTCCTCTTCAAAAAACCTAATAAGTCCAGCTCCTGTTACTGGCATTGCTTCCTTTCCTCTTCTTTTAGTTTCTTTTATTTTTTTAACTCTAGACAAAAACATCACCAAATACCGAAATGCCTTAAAACAATTAATAAATTTACCTTAGATTATATATAAGCTTATCGCAGGGCTTACATGATACTGTCAAGTTAGTATATGTAAACTTGTATAGTTAATGATTTAACTTGACAGTATCGATTTATATTATGCTTTGAGGTTTGGTGTACATTTCATGAGGTATGGGTAGGGAAATGTTGAATTTATTGGTGGTTAATTGTTAATTCATGAGCATATGTCTAGGAGAAGTTAGTCATATTGCTATTGAGTCATATCTAGATGGTTAAAGCGTACCTTAAAGATAAATGAGAAACACTAAAAGAACCAACACATTTACCAG
>CALHIW010000097.1 GCA_938030905.1 Candidatus Methanomethylicia archaeon
ACTAATATCTAAAAATACTGATTTAATAGTTATTGAGGGATTCAATGATTCAATATATCCTTGGAGTGGAGTGGAGAAATCAGCAATAGTTCTTGCAGTATCGCCGGGGCACATTATAATTTATGATACTAAAGAATTCTATAAAGCCATTAATAATCAAAAGGCTATAAAAGTATTTTATGAGGTTGCTAGTAAAGTTAAACCTATAAAAATACTTAGAATACCACCACTCACAAAACATGATATTAAAGATACTGTCATATTAACTAAGAAATACAGTAATGCGCTAGTTGAAATAGTAAATATCCTTAAGCTCTAATCAATCCATAACTTTACCATAGGATAAGGTTTATCCTTTAAATCTTTACTGTTTAAACATTTGACGTTATTAAGTATTGGTGTTACTAGTGGCTCTTAGGGTCTGGTGGTTTTATGAAGTTATGTGGGAGATGGAGAGCTTAATCTTAAAGATTGGCCTCTTCCTAGCTGAAAGTTGTTTGAAACTATACTGTCCCGGCTTTCATGGTTCTAAGCTGTTTTCAATGTGATTTATCTTGCTGAAGGTTTTTATGCATCTATTCCAAAGGCTTGAAGCATCTCAGATACCAGTATTGTAGGAAGAGTGAAGAATTGTTTATGCATGTCTTCAGCATCTTCCATAGAGGATTGTGTTCTACATGGATGATGACCCTATGTTGGGAATTGATATAGTAGCAGCTTACGTATCGATCTCTATGGTAGCTCCTACATAGTACCATTCTCATCAATCTTGATTATATCAAACCAGCTATATAAGTAGAGCAGCGGTTCCTTGTCTTTAACTACAGCGAAACTTATAATTCTGGAAAACTCTATTCTTAAGGGCTTTCAAAGCTGCTTAGCAGGAATCATCCTAAAGTAGACTCCCTAAAGATAACTTGAGAGTATTAAACATTAATGGGTGTATTATTTAAACCTACATTAAGTTTTAGAAGTGGTTTAAAGTAGTTTAGTAATATCTATGTGGCTATTGTAAAAATTCATTTTTACTCTATAATTTAGGCTATTTTCCCTTTAAGAAATCATTGGGAAGCTGCGCATAGAAAAGATTAGGGCCTTATAGACTTAAACATCTTTATTATCTCTACTTTAGTATTGCTTTTCTATAAATTCTAGTTTCTACTCTTCTACTAATCCATGTTTCATTATGCATGAGGCCTTTGACTTTAGAGCTGGATGCGTGTCTGTTATCACACTTCCCCTTACGTACGGTATATAATTATCGAAGAGCTAAAAATATACTGATTACTTCCCCCCATTAGATTCTTAATTTCTAAACTATATACTTCATTTAGTTAATATTCTACATGCTATTCTATAATGTTTAGTATCATTAGTTAGTACTGTTACTTAGAGTCTTAACTTTCCCAGAAATGCTAGAGAAATAAATGTATTTGTAACATTACAAACTCGTATGTAAAGTATCTTATTGGTAAGATTTGAAACAACATAAATGACTCTAGCTACTAGAAATAGTCGTAATAGTGTCATCATCATAAAACCCTAACATTCCTCTATTAAATTCAATAGAAGATTAAAATCTAAACTATGATATAAATGTATAATTTCTACAGTAATAGTGCCAGATATCTAGAGTCATATTAGATAAATGAAATATAAAATATATAGGCATTAACACAGTAAGAGTAACGAAGCTTTCTATTTAACAAACTTAATAGTTTAGTCATGCTATCACTATAAGTAAAGGATCTGAGTAAGGCTAAAGTTCATAAGGCGAGGTTAAAACTTCGTTAAGCTTATAAAATCAGTAGAGTACCAGTTAACTGGTGTTTTCATGAATATAGTAGTCTGTGTAAAGGCAATACCATACATCGAGGAAAGAGTAAAAATAGATCGAAGTGGTAAAGACATTGTTAAAGCGGGATTAAAATTTAAAATAAATGATAGTGATGAAAATGCATTAGAGGAGGCGCTTATACTAAAGGAAAAATATGGTGGAACTGTAACTGTTATTTCCCTATGTAGTGATAGAGAACTTACATATGCTGAACAGGTTGTATGGGAATGTTATGCTAAAGGAGCTGACCAAGCAATACTTGTATGTGATAAAATATTTGAAAATCCAGATCCATACATCACATCAAAAACTCTAGCTGAAGCTTTAAGAAGTGTAAAGTATGATCTTATACTAACTGGATGTCAAGCAATTGATGATAGCTATATGCAGATCGGACCAATGATAGCAGAAATCCTTGGACTACCATATACAACATTAGCTGTAAAGATTCAGGTCTTAGATAATGGGAGAATTCTTGTACATAGAGAACTTGAGGAGGGATATAGACAGGCTGTTGAAATTAAACTACCAGCATTAATTACTGTTCAGACAGGTATTAACCTACCAAGATATGCAGCTCTTATAAAAGTTATAGCTGCAAAGAAGAAGCCTCTAAGGAAAATTACAGCTCAAGAGTTAAAACTAGATGTGGAGATGATAAATTCGTGGAGAAATATATTTATTGAAGAGATGTATATACCGAAAGCTGAAAGAGCAGCTCAAATAATTACCGGGTCTCCAGAAGAAGCTGCAACTAAACTTGCTTTAATCATTAGTAACACATTGAAAAGCGGGTGAAAGCATATGAGGGAGATTTTAGTTATAGCTGAGCATAGAGAGGGGGAGTTAAGAAGCTCTTGTCTTGAAACTATATCGAAAGCTCATGAGGTTGCAGATAAGGGAGGATTAGAGGTAACCTCAGTAATCATAGGTTCAAACATCAAATCCTTAGCAGAAAAATTACGGGAATATGTTAGTAAGGTTTATCTAGCTGAAAATCATGAAATTACATATTATGATTGTGAAATCTACAAGCACATAGTATCTAAGCTTATAAGAGAAGTTAAGCCATTAATGGTTTTGATGGGGCATACATCATACGGTATGGACTTAATGCCTGGATTATCATCACATCTAAGTCTACCCCTAGTGACAGATTGTATAGATATTGAGTTAAGTAATGGGAAACTCAATGCTATTAGACAGGCGTATGGTGGTAGAGTTAATGTGAAGGTAAGTTTAAAACCGTCAGAAACATACTTGGCAACACTTAGAGCTGGAGTATTTCAACCAGCTAAACCAACTCAAACTAAAGGAGAAATAGTTGAAGTTGATGTTCCACCATTAGAGCTAAAAGTTAAACATCTTGAGGTAATTAGGCCAGAAATTGAGGATATAGATATTTCAAAGGCAGATATTGTTGTAGGAGTTGGATTAGGTATAGGGGCTAGAGAGAAAATACCTGTTGTTAAGGAGCTTGCTGAAACACTTGGAGGAGTTTTAGGATGTTCAAGACCAATAGTTGATAGGGGATGGTTACCTCAAACTAGACAAATAGGGTTTTCAGGTAAGTCTATTAAACCAAAAATATATATTGCTGTAGGAATTAGTGGAGCTGCAAATCATGTAGCTGGAATTAAGGGAGCTAGAACAATAGTAGCAATAAACAAAGATTCTGGAGCTCCAATATTTAATATTTCAGATTATGGTATTGTTGGAGATCTATTCCAGGTTATACCAATACTTGTGCAGGAGCTAAAAAAAGTTAAGTAGTTATTTAAGAATTGAACTCATTTTTTCATATGCTTTTTTATTTACATTCTCATGAATATTAGCACCATAAGAATCAATAACTACAGTTAGAGGACCAAAGTTTTCAACTTCAAGTATCCATAATGCTTCAGGCACTCCTAAATCAAGCCATTCAACACCTTTAACCCTTCTAATGGATTGAGCTGCAAGAACAGCAGCACCACCAGTAAATTCAGCATACACTGCACCATAAGCTTTACAGGCTTCAGCTGTTCTTAAGCCCATACCCCCCTTGCCAATAACCATTCTAACACCAAGAGTTCTTATTACATCATATTCGTAGAGCTCCATTCTAGTGCTTGTTGTTGGTCCAGCAGCTACAACAATCCACTCATCATTAATCTTCTTAACTATTGGCCCACAGTGATATATAGCCATTCCTCTAAAATCTATAGGTAATATATCTCCTCTACTGATTATTTCAAGAATTCTTTTATGAGCTTGATCCCTAGCTGTGTATATGGTACCTGTAAGATATACTATATCATTAATTCTAAGAGTTCGAGCATCAGACTCTGAAAGAGGAGTTTTAAACTTATACTCCACTATTAATCACCATAAACCTTATAGGCTCCATCACCATACACTACCGCAGAAGCTCTTCTTGCAGCCCAGCAATTAAAAGCTACAGCAACGGGAAGACTTGCTATGTGTCTATGAGCATACTCAATATTAACACCAAGGACTGTTGTTCTACCTCCTAAACCCATAGGTCCAATACCAGTTTCATTTAATATGTTGTAAAGCTCCATTTCCATTTTAGCTATTTGAGACTCTGGGCTTCTCTTATTTAGAGGGCGTAATAATGCTTTCTTAGCTAAAACCATAGATATATCAGCACCACCACCAATACCAACGCCTACAATTGTAGGAGGGCAAGGCATGCCGTTAGCTTCAAGAACCGAATTGATGATGAATTTTTTCACACCATCAATTCCATCAGCAGGTGTTAACATCTTAAATTTACAGACGTTCTCGGATCCGCCACCTTTAGGCATAACTGTAAGTTTCAGCGAATCACCATCAACAATATTCCAGTGAATGTATGGTATGAAATGCCCAGTATTATCACCTGAGTTTTTATTTGTAAATGGGTGGACAGCATTAGGTCTTAAAGGTATTTTACTAGTTGCTGTACGTGTAGCATTAATAATTGATTTCTCAATATAATTAATACCTGGAAATGAAGCTCCAACCTCAACAAAGAAAGTTATAATACCAGTATCTTGACATACTGGCGCCTCAATACTTTCCGCAAGCTTAACATTATCAAGAATAGCTTTAAGCTGAGCTTTAGCTACATCACTAACCTCATTATCATAAGCTGTTTTCAAAGCATTTTTAACATCATCTGGCAAGTATATAACAGCTTTTCTAATAATTTCAATACAGACGTTCTCAATAACTTTAGGATCAATCATCCCCATCCATAGCTAAATTAGAAAGCTTCTTAAAAACTTTTCCAAATCATGAAAGTGTTCTATAAATTTAGATATGGAAAATATACGTAGCTAATAGCTTAAGCTTACAAGGCGCTGAAGTTACTGATAAACCCTATACTATGAGGGTTTATTTTCACATTTAATCTAAAAACTTAAGTTATTAATCATACATGAATTAATGAGGGTTTAAACTTTAACGCTTATTAAACCCTATCTATTTTAGTCTTAATATTTAAACCATTCTTAAATCATAAATAATTAAATCCATAACTATATTTTAAGTTCACTACTTACTCTTATAAGGATGTCTATAGTCTCTCTTGCATTTTTAGCAAAAATAACTATCATAGGTTCCTTACCTACATCCCCAGTATGATATATAACGTCTGGTATAGATCCATGTTTAGATATTGCCTGTTCAACACCCCATGGAATTGTAGCCCCCTCAATATTCTTAATCTCTTTAGGTTCAAGCTTCCTATCGTATGATGATGCTTTAAGACCTAAACTTTTAAGAGCTTCTAAAACTTCAGGATCATACCTAATGTTTAATGCAGATCTTAAATTGACGTTGTACTCCATGATTTTTAAAATGTATCTTGCTAAATGTGATGATGCACCAAACTTAACGCATTCAGGAATTCTAACACCATTAATCGACTTTACAATTCTTCCGGGAACTGCAGCTACATCATTTATATCTATAGCATATGGTATTGCCATAGCAATATTCATTCCAACTTCAGGTATAAAATATTCTAAGTTACGTATATGCCTTAATAGCTTTAAGGCTTCCTCAATTTCCCTAATAACTTGATATCTTGAGGATTCGCGGTATAACATCACCATGGGATTTACTGGTCCATATCCTTTACCAATGTTTAAACCATATTTTACAGCTAGTATTACAAGCTCCTTAGCTCTTCTCACAGAATCTATTATGCTTAACCCCTTAGCAATTTCAGCAGCTATAGCTGCTGAAAAAATACAGCCTGTTCCATGTGTTGTTTTAGACTCTATATGTGGTGATGGAAGAATTTCAATTTTTCCCTCGTATGCTAAAACATCAGGAGACTCCTTACCTTTAAGATGCCCCCCCTTAACAACAACAGCTTTAACACCATATTCACATATTTTCCTAGCAGCCCTACTCATATCGTTAACACTTCTAATTTCAAATCCGGAAAGAAACTCAGCTTCAGGTATGTTTGGTGTTAAAACGGTTGTAAGTGGTAGAAGTTCTTTAACCATAGATTTTATAGCATCCTCCCTTAAAAGCTGAACACCACTTTTAGAAATCATTACTGGATCAACAACAAGTGGGAAGCCGTATCTTTTAACCCTATTAGACACTACACTAACAATTTCCTGTGAGTAAAGCATACCTGTTTTAGCAGCATCAATTCCAAAATCTTCAGCAACAACATCAATCTGCCTGCCAACAAAATCCGCAGGTATACTGAAAATTCCGGAAACAGAAAGGGTGTTTTGAGCTGTAACAGCTGTTAATGCAACTACTCCATGAACATTTAAAGCAGCAAAAACCTTTAAATCAGCTTCAATACCAGCACCACCACAAGAATCGCTGCCAGCAATGGTTAATACAATAGGTATTCTAACCATAGATACATAGATTAATCTAAATATTTAAACTTAGTTAAATCTTCTTGAAATCTAAGTCTTGTTTCAGCAATATAGACCCTATTTTTACCATGTTGTAAGCTGTTTTAATAACTAATATTGTAATGGCTAAATTACAATACGTTAAAAGGTATATCATTATCCTCAATTCTCTAAATCCGCTAATCACATCAAATACTTTAAGCAAGTTCCCTATAGATGAGTTAGCTGATGTTATAGTAGTATCCTTAAGAGTTTTTAACTTAACACATTTCCTACAAGCCTCCTTAACCCTATTTAATGAACCTATATACCATTCAGTAGTGAGATATTTATAGGTCTTGTATTTAGTAGGATTTCTGAAACCTCATTTAATTCATCTATATAATCATTAATGTCTCCAGCAGTTGATGACTTTGCAAATATAATGAATGCTCTAGTAAGCGATCTAGCTATTCCAGCTGTACTTCTTATCCTCATGGTTCTTATACAATCAGCTACTCTTAGAGCTTCATTAGAATACCTCATTGAAACATTCTCGTTAAAAACTCAGCAATAACCGATTTAACTGAAACATAACTTACTGGGCTTGGAACAGTATCAGTTCCAATAACAGCTTCAGCACCGGCCTCTAATATTTTCGATAATGCTTTATCAACAAGAATTGGGTGTGTGCATGCTGTAATGATTCTTCTAGCACCACAACTTCTTAATGCTTTAACAGCTTCAACCATAGTCCCACCAGTACTTATAATATCGTCAACTACAATCACATCTCTACCATCAATATCAAGTCTTTTAGGCTTAACAACAACCCTGTAGGAATTGTATCTAGTCTTCTCTAGAACGTCATATTCAACATTTGCTCTTCTAGCAGCTGTTTCAGCCCATTGTCTAGACTCTTCATCAGGTCCAATAACAATAGGAGATTCAGGCTTAAAGCTTAGCATTACATAATCCATGAGAAGACCCATTGCTGATAAATTGTAAACGGGAATCTTAAACAGTTCTGATGGACTACTAACCCTATGAAGATGCATATCTATGGTGACTATGGAGTCAATATTTAAACTCTTGAAAATAGAAGCAATAGTCTTAATGCTTAACGCCTCACCAGGTTTAAATCTATCATCCTGACGGGTATAGGCAAAATACGGTATAATAGCTATAATCTTACTTGCACCAAGATCTCTTACCAAATCAGAAAGTAGTATGAACTCCATGAGATAATCATTGGGTTTTAAGGCAAAACTTTGAAATATGGCTACAGGCTTACCTGAAACATCACCATTAATCCTTACATAAATTTCACCATCAGGAAAAACTTTACACTCATTTGGAACTATTGGGGTATTAGTTAGTTTCGATACATTTACTGCAAGATATCTACATGAGGATCCGGATACTATTAGCATAAACACCTATCTAAACTAAGTACTTAAATATTACCTATATCAACTTGCTAGCATTCATGGTTTAAAGCTTCCTCTAGACTCACCTAAATTTAGGATTTAATACCTAGAGGTAGAATAATTTATAAATTTCTAGAAATGTTAATTAGAACTTTCATTTTCTTTACAATCTGGAAATTATAGGTTGCAAATTAAGCTGTAAAACTTAGAATGTAGGATCTAAAATAGATAAGTACATTCGGATTCTAACCGATGTTGATAAGCCAATTCACTATATGTTTAACATACTCCATATCCGGTCTACTGGGATTATAAATTACATTAAGTGGGGGCTATTATAAAATAGATCCTTAAAGCTTTATTTTATCATTCTTCTAGTAATCCTTATACTGTTTATTGATTGTACGTTAATAGGAATATTTAGGGGAAGTTCCAATAGATGCTGATTAGTATAATAGTAAGATAGGTCAAGAGTTTGAAAATAAATTAAAGTTAGTAGATTAAGTATTATAAACCTATAAGTACCTACTTGCAAATGAGGTAGTAAAGAGCTGAGGAGTCTATGAAAAGCGAAAAGCAAAATTTAAAGTAATTATATAATCTCTTAGCAAGTTAAGTTTTTATATTATAAATAGCTAAATCAATAGGTGCGTATTTTGAGAAAGATGGAAAGTATACAGTTTAGAATTTCGGTTGTTGATTGCTTAAAAAGACTTAAAACAATATATTCATACAGTAAGCTTGAGGAGATAACAGGAATACCTAAAACTCTACTATGTAGATACATTAAGGGCGACGTTCTTCCAAGCGAAAAATCAGCTCGTGAACTATTAAGATCCTTGAGAAAATATGATGATATTGGGGTACTTATTAAAAGCAGACTTAGGCTAAATGAAGATGGACTATTTGACTTAAGCAGCATCGCCTATGATATCTCAATATTAAGAAGAGCTGCTCAAGAAGCGTTTATAAAGTTTTCAGATAAGGGAGTAACAAAAGTTTTAACAGCAGCAATTGATGGTATACCGCTTGCAACCTCAATAGCAACAATGCTAAATGTACCAATAGCAGTAGCAAAAACCCATAAGGATCCATCAACAAATAGCTTCATAGAGGAAAGCTATGTTCTTATAAGTCCTACTATGAGAATTACATTATATCTACCACGAAGATTAATTAGAAGAGAGGATAGAGTTCTTATAGTTGATGACGTTATTAGAACAGGAAGAACAGTTTCAAAGCTTATTAGAATGGTTGATAAATGTAGAGCAAGCATTGCAGGTGTATTTGTTCTAATAGCTGTAGGAAGAGCTTGGAAAGAAGCATTTTCAAGTTTTGAATCACCAGTTCTCATTCTATATGAGATAGAATATTATCACTGCAATAGTGCAATCTAACTACTAGCTAGAAATGCAGTATTTGGTCAAGTAGTTTATCACACGTGCTCTGAAGATTTCGAGTTTATCTGGATTTACATAGAGCATTAAGTAAGTATCCTTTTAGATAATGTACTATAAATCATCTAGAAGCTCTACTTCTTCTCCATTACTTTAAACTTTAAAAGTTTAATTAACAGTAAAGACAATATACTTGATTCAGTTGCTTGATCCATACCATCAAATATATCTAAGATTATAGATAGACTTCTTATAGAACGGTTAATTAATCTATCATTAAGAAACTAGTTACTAGGCTTTAACCTCAAGCAAACCTCTTCAGATAAGTGCTTAAAAGATGTTAGTGTAGGATTAACTATATAAATACTTAGAATTCTTAAACAGACTTGTTACAGTTATATAGGTTTAGGAAGTGGAAAACGTCTGACTAGTAGCTTAAGATTCCCGGTGAGTTTATACGATTTAACCATTGAAATCTTTAATACTAGTAAAAAGTATATTTAGAGCAACTCCTAGTATTATGAGGTTAAAATGCCGAGAAGGCCGAAAACAAGGAAACGCAAATCTGGATACATGTACTTTATAGCGGATGGTATAAGTTCAAGAATGAATATAGAGGAGGTTGTAAAGGTAGTATTTTCAAGAGGTGAATCATATAGAAGGACAGCGCAGATAATACTTGAGGAGGTTAAAAGACTAGCTGTAATGAGTGGAAGAACTACACCAACGTATAACATTACATCTGATGAAATGTCAGAATTTATTAAAAGAAGATTTGGAAGAAGGCGTAGAAGCTTAGCTTATAAAGTCTTATTTGAATTTCTTATACCTTTAGGAATGATAAAGTATAGTCCAGATGAAAAAAGATATTTTTTAAGTAGAGAGTTTGCATTAGCACTTAAAAGAATAGGAGATTCATATCTTCGATGGCTGGAAGCAGCTTAAACACTACTTTTATTTAAACGAATATTATCAGTTTACTCCATCATGTAAACGTATATTTAAATTAAGCATTTTAAAGCTATTTAATAATTTATATAAAAACATTGATTGGAAGATTTATTTTTTTCCATTCAAAATTTTCAAGTAAGAAATTAAGATATACAGAGTACATTTCTTAGGGATTTTGTGATGCGGGAACATTTAACCTCAAGAAGGAATAAAAGTATAAAATTTAAATGCAGCAAATGTGGAAGAAAACTTACAAAAAATGACTTAATTAAGTTTAGTTCAGACTTAAAACCATTATATTCGCTTAATAATGGTGGAGAATATAAACCATTATGTGTTACATGTTATCATGGGCTTATAAGCTTATATGTAACTCGACAATTAAAAAGTTAAATGATTAATGTTACTACTTAATTATTTTGTATAGATTACTTCATTTACTTACTATAAAATTTAAATTAAAATATTCAAATATGATTGGAATAAGTAACATTTATGACTGTTATAAATCATGGTGTAAAGATGAGCTCAGAAAACGGCTTTAGATCATCTTATAGTCTACTCACCTCCTTTTCATCATCCCATATAAAATTAGGGAAAACTTAAAAGCT
>CALHIW010000098.1 GCA_938030905.1 Candidatus Methanomethylicia archaeon
GCAAATCTTAAATCATAGAGCATAAAGATATCACTCTAATAATACTTTAAGATTAGTTAGTGTTAAAATATATATGTATCTTTATAAAATATTGTGTTATGTCCGGAAGTGAAGTAACCTATGATGATTTTTTAAGAGTAAATCTACGTGTTGGAATTGTTAAATCAGCTGAAAGAGTCCCAGGTTCCAAGAAACTTATAAAAATGATGATTGATATTGGTAATGAATTAAGACAAATCATTACAGGTATTGCAGACCAATTTCCAAATACTGATCAACTAATTGGTAAGAGAGTAGTAGTTGTAGCTAATTTAGTATCTAAGAAAATATTTGGATTAGAAAGTAAGGGTATGATATTAATGGCTGAGGACATAAATGGTAAGCTATACTTTGTAACTATTGAGGGGGATGCACCTCCAGGCTCAAGAGTTTACTAGGTGGGGATATGTATATTTTAAGGCTTTCAGATCTGGAGAAATCTATACTTAAAACACTTTCAAGCTCAGATAAGCCATTAACATGTATTGAGGTTGCTAGAAAACTAGGTATTGACGGAAGAAAAATTGCTGGAAAGCTTAGAGCCTTAAAAAGACTTAGTTACGTTACAGAATTAGATAAGAAATATAGCATTACACATAAAGGGCGAAATGCCCTTCTAGACCTGTAGTGATAGTAGCCATTGATAACCATGATTATTAAAATATCTAGTAAACTCTGAAATTAAGACTTAATTTCCAGATTTAAAACCAGCTACAGAAGTGATTGAAAAACATCAAGTCATACATTCCACTTCCTAATGGAGGCCATGATCAAGGAAAATAGATTCAATATAGAAAATATCTAAGAAATGATGATATTGTAAAAACTTATAATGTTTCTACTAGAAGCTTAGAGTTGGCTAAACAAAGCATAGATCTATAAGTAAGGCATTACTTAGGAGGACTACTAGAGGATTAGATTTTCCATCGATAAGTAATGTTATGGTACTTGTAATTTAGCTAGTATTGAAAACCTAAATACCTATAGGTTTCATAATTATGATAAGATTAGGAAGGATTAATCTTAAATTTACACATAATGATGAAGTATTTAAATCTATAGATGGTAGAAGTATTAGCAAATAATCAAATAATTAAACTGATAACATAAAGATAATTCATGTATACCCATTTAAAACTCTGTAGATATATGATTATTGAAAGTACTAAGAACCATCTTAACAGTTTCTATCTCGAAATACTTATAGAGCTTATTATTGAAGTAGTGGATAAAGCTTCAATATATTTAATTATCTGCTGTAAGAGTTATTGAGGGAAATGCCATTATTAATAAGTAGTGAAAAATTTAGGTTAAGAGAAGTTTATAGTAAGTTAAGTGTTAAGGCACCTATCTTCGTAAGAGTTGATGGAAATGGATTTCATAAACTAGCTAATGAACATAGTTTTAAAAAACCATTTGATGAGGAACTACACAACATAATGGTTGAAACAGCTCTTAACGTTATTAAAAATTCAGGCTTCCACATATCTCTTGCATATACATATTCTGATGAAATTTCCTATCTAATACTTAGAGATGCACATTTACCACATAGTGGAAGAATTGAAAAAATAGTTTCACTACTATCAGCATTTACAACATCATCGTTTCAGAGAATATTTAGTAAAGCTAAAAGCTATAGTGGAATTATAGCTTTTGATGCTAGAATAGTTAAGGTTTACAGGTTAGACGATATTATTGAATATCTTAAATGGAGAGCTTCAGACTGCTTTAGAAACTTCATAAATGCCTACGCTCAAGATATTATAGGTAGAAAGCAATGCATAGGGTTAAAAGCCAGTCAAATTATAGAGTTACTATTTAAGAAAGGGATAAACATCAATGAAAAGCCTAAATGGCAAAGATGTGGAACAACAATCTTTAAGCAAACAATTTTAAAAAACGCTGTTAATAAAGTAACAGGTAGGAATATGGTAGTTAAGAGGAGGAAAATCATCATAGAAAGCTTAGATCTTAACTCTAATGAAATATTAAAGGTACGTAGGGAGATAGAGAACTTGTCAGTAGAAAGCTAGAAATATTAATGTTTACTTCTCAATACTTTAATTAATTCAGGTATTATTTCCTTATAGTCTCCAACTATACCGAAATCACAGAACTTAAATATTTCAGCATTAGGATCTTTATTTATTGCAATAACATATCTGGAATCTTTCATACCGGCTATATGTTGTACAGCACCTGAAATACCTATAGCGATATATAGTTTTGGTCTAACTGTCTTACCTGTTTGCCCCACCTGCTTTGATCTAGGCATTAAACCTTGATCTACAAGAGGCCTTGAACAGCCAACAGCACTATTAGAGAACACTTTACATAATTCATAAGCTAAATGATAATCAGATTTACTAAGACCACGACCAATAGCAATAATTACCTCAGCCTTTTCAATAGGTAGCTCCTTATCCCCACTTTCCTTAAACTCTACAAGCTCAAGTCTAGGCTTTTTTATAGATACATTTTCACATATTACTTCACCCTTTCTATCAATATTACGTTTAGGTGCTGGAAAAACATTAGGTCTTGCTGTTGCTATTTGTGGGCGCTTTATTGGGGTTATTATGTAAGCTAGTACACGTCCACCGAATGGAGGTCTTATCTGTACTAGATTTCTACTTTCATCTATATCAAAGCCTGTACAGTCAGCTGTTATGCCAGTCTCAAGGCGGGCAGCAATACTGGGAGCTAGCTCCCTACCATACTTTGTACCTGCTACAAGAAATATTTCAGGCCTATATTTTAACAATAGTTCAACCAAAACCTGAGTATAGACCTCTACATTGTAATATCTATATATCTCATCATCAATATATACTACTCTATCTGCGCCATAATATATCGGTTCATTAATAATACTGTTAATGTCATAGCCAATCATAAAAGCCATTAGGTTGACATTTAGTTTATCAGCTAACCTTCTACCCTCACCTAAAAGTTGTAGTGAAGCTTCCTGTATGATTCCCCTTCTCTGCTCAATGTATACACATACACCACTAAACTCAACCATAGAATCACCCTATAAAACTTCACACTCTCTTAGCCTCTTAACCATTAGGTTTAATACTTCTTTTGAATATTGAAATACTTCCATTCTCCTCTGAACTGTGGGGGCAGCAATTATTTTAATAACTCTAGTTGGAGAGCCTTGAAGTCCAATTCTATCTAGTTCAGCATCGATATTGCTTAAACCCCAAATTTCAATATATTTATCGGTTTCTATTTCTGCATGTAATCTCCTAATTGGTATAGGATACCTTGGATTATTAACTCCAACTCCAACAGATACTACTATAGGAAGTTTAGATTTATATACTTCAACACCATTTTCAACCTCTCTTTCAAGCTCAATAATCTTACTTGTTAAATCTATATTTAAAATCCTTTTAATATACGATACATGGGAAATACCTAAAATCTCTCCAACTTCAGGTCCTACATGTCCAGTTGCACTATCAATTGTTTCCTCTCCAAATATTATTATATCATAGCTACCGATTTTACGTATAGCCATAGCTAGAGTGTAGGATGTTGCAAGCGTATCTGCACCTGCAAATCTTCTATCTGTTAGCAGTATTGCTTTATCAGCCCCCATAGCTATAGCTATTTTAAGTCCTTTCAAAGCCGCAGGAGGAGACATTGATATAACATAGACCTTACCACCGTATTTCTCCTTAATGCTTAAAGCTAATTCAATAGCATTTAAATCCGGGGGGTTAATTATGCTTTCAACACCCTCTCTTATTAGAGTACCTTTAGCAGGATCAAATTTTACATCAGCAGTATCAGGAACCCATTTAACCCCTACAACCATATTTAACATAAAAATCACCTTAATCCACTACATACAATTTCACATAAATCCTTAATTTCAAATTTACCTTCAAGATCTTTAAGCTTCAATGCATCCTCAAACATACTTACACAATAAGGGCAGGCTGTAGCTATTATATCTGGATTATCTCTAATGAAGTCTTCAAGTCTTTGAACATTAATTCTCACCCCTTCAGATTCAATCCAGTTACCACCACCTCCACCACCACAACAGAAGTGTTTACTAATCTCTACGGTTCTTAATTCAGGAATAGACTTTAGTATTTTCCTAGATTCAATAAGTATTTCATTATAGTTTCTTAAATAGCATGGATCATGATAAGCCACGATCTTATTAAGAGGGGATAAAGCTCTAATCTTACCATTCACTACTAGGTCATATATTAGTTCAACATGAGATTTAACATTAAGCTTCATATTAAAATCGGGATAGTCATTCCTAAACGTATTATAACAATGTGGACATAGTGTTACGATCTGTTTAAATCTATACTTTCTAAATGTTTCAATATTTCTTTCTGCAATTTCCTGGAATAATATTTCATCCCCAAGTCTTCGGGCAAGTTCACCGCAACATTCCTCCTCCTTTAATACTGCAAACTTTACATTTAGCTTATTTAGTAGGAGTACTAGAGATTTTGCTATTTTTTGAGCTCTAGAGTCATAGGCCCCGGCACATCCAATCCATAGGATAAGTTCAACTTCTTCATCTTCCTTAGCATAGTTAACATTCAAGTCCCTCATCCAATTTCTCCTATCAGAACGTGGTAAGCCATATGGATTACCTCTCACCATAATGTTGAATAAAGCACTTGTAGGCACTTTCCCTAGATTTGTTACTAAGTAACGGCGTGATTCAAGAATATAGTTTAATGGATTAATAAATATTGGACATGTAATAACACATTCACCACATGTTGTACAAGCCCATATCTCACTTTCATGTAAAGCTAAATCTGTAACAACATTACAAATACCTTTAACCATGGACTCTCTAAGTTTTTGAATAATAGCTTTTGGCGATAAAACTATATTTGCTCGGTAAGCTGGACAAGCATCTTGACATCTACCACAGTTTACACATGCATCTATGTTTACACGTTGACTCCAATTTAAAGCATCAATACTTTCTAAACCTACTTTAAAATCTATTTTTTTACTTTTCAATACTTCACTTAGGTTAAATGAGGGTTTAAACTCATATACACTATATGGAGGACTTATAAAGAAAAGAGGGAAATGTCTTAGTTTACTATAAATGAATAACGGTAAAGTTACTACTAATGTTAAGGCATGACTAATCCAGATGGCTAAATATATTTTCTCGATATTATTCATATTTAGAAAAGATATGGAAAAAATATAACCTATAAAGGATGACTGAGTATGCTGCAAACCTTTAGTAGCTATTCTTAAACCTTCTAATATAAACCCGCTTAAACCACCATAAAGCAGTAGAAAAGGTACTATTATATCTTCAACTCTGTTTTCAAGTCTATTTGGCTTAAAAATAATTCTCCTAATTATCACCATGATTAAGCCTACAAGTAATAGACCCCCAGCTAAATCCAATATAAACTCATAAACTAAATATATGCTTCCAGTAAGTATACGATAGTTAGGATTTACCCTCATCAATATGTCATACTCAAAAAATACTAGAAATGTCCCAACAGCAAGTATTGCTAAGCCTACCACAATTAATGTATGCATTAACCCTCCATATCTTTCCCTTAAAAGACGAAGCTCCGACTGCAATACAAGACTTGTTTTTTTACGTAATGTAGATAGAAGAAGACCATAGTTATGAATTCTGTATATAGAAAACCTACGGTAAACACCATATAGGGTAAATATTAGTGAAAATACCACTGAAATATAAAGAATTAAAATAGCCCATTCAGGAACCATTATGAAATGCTCACGCTGAATGATCATGATCGTTGATTCCTATAAATAGAGAAATATATAAAACTTTCTTGTAAAGCTGATGGCCTGTGAGCTTTAGGTGTGAAGACTATGTAGTTAATGACTTAAGCTAACGAGATGAACTAAGAGTAGAATAGTTTAAACTCACATTTTAGTGATCATAGTATACTATAGAATGTTTACAGATAGAGTCCAGTATTCTAATGTTCTTCACCTCTTATTGAAGAGACTTTACATAGCTCAAATTAACTAAGAATTAATAACTATAAACCATCAATAATAAATCTTAACAATTAATTTGGTAATATTACTGGTATAGTATTAATACATTAGTTCCCATTGAATTTAAGTTTTCTATGTTATAGGTATTGGTGTAGGTTGCAGTGGTATGTAGCTTTGTTGGGGGTTGGGGTTCTCTGTTGGTGGTATTATTCTGGTAGGATGGATATGCCAGCAGTTTCTGGATAATTAGCTTTATACACTTTCCCCTTAAAACACTTCTAGGACGTGCCCGATATGTGATAAATGGGCACATATGTAGAAGTGGGTGGAACATAGCCTTAAACTCCCAATGGCCTTCCTTACCATTGGCAGTGGAGGCCATCTATAAAGTCAAGGCTGAGATGGAATGGATAGTTAAGAAATGTTAACTATCCGACAACAGTTGTGGGAGATGGGTTAAATATAAAGTTAATGAGTTTCCTAGTGGAACTAAGTAATTCTAATCTTGCTTAAGGCTGATTCAGCAGCTAATACTATTGGGCTCCATGTATTGGCAAGTGGAGGTGAGTAGCATGTATCTAAATTTACAATATCAAAAACTGTCATTTTGGCCTGTATAGCTAGTGCAAGAGAATTTATATGTGGAGCAACAAACTCACCACCGATTATCTGCCCCCCTATAATTCTCAAAGATCCTCTTTCAAATAGGAGCTTAACCCTAATACTTTTAGTTTCAGGATAGTATTCAGCTCTTGTTCTCCACGATACAGATCCAGTAAGCACTTTAAATCCATACTTTTCAGCCTGAATCATATTTAGACCAGTAGTGCCTACTTCAAGATCAAATATTCTTGAAACCATCGAATTCAAAACACCTGGGAAAATAGCATATCCACCTGCAGCATTAATTCCAGCAATTCTTCCCTGCCTTACAGCTGTTGTACCTAGCTGGCTGAGGGTGGATTGACCAGTAATCATGTGGTTTGATTCAACACAATCTCCAGCAGCATAAATATCTTTTATTGTTGTCTCCATTCTAGAATTAACCTTAATAGCACCAGTAATACCTGTTTGAATACCAATTCTATTAGCAAGCTCAGTATTAGCTTTCATACCTGTTGCTAAAACCACTATGTCAGCTTTAAATTTTTCACCATTAGATATGATGCCGTCAACACGGTTACTTCCAGTAATTTCATCAACATGTCTATTAACAAGTATCTTTACACCCTTCCTCTCAATACTTGACTTAACAATCTCAGCCATATCTTCATCTAGGCTAGCTCTTATTATTGATGGAAGAATTTCAATAACAGTTACATTTAATCCCCTTCTATATAAGGCATCAGCAGTTTCAAGTCCTATTAGTCCAGCACCAATAATGACGGCGTTTCTTGAACTAGGTAATGCTTCAACAATAGCTTTACAGTCATTTATAGTTCTTAAAACATATACACCACGTTTATTAACGCCGCTTATTGATGGAATTATAGGTGAGGCACCTGTGGCAAGTATTAATGAGTCATATTGTAGGGTTTCCTTTCTGTTTTGATGATCAATGTATACAACAGTTTTAGAATTGGAATCTATATCTATAACCTTACTTCTCAATCTTAAATCTATTCTCATCATTTTATACATCGATGGGGAAAACGTTAGTAAACTATTAAAATCTCTAATTTCACCTCCAATAACAAATGGTAAACCACATCTTGAATAGGCTGGGTATTCCTCCTGATCTATTACTATTATATTGATATTTCTATCAGTTTTTCTAGCGCTTAAAGCAGCACTAAGGCCAGCAGCTCCACAACCAAGGATAACTATATTTTTAGACATGGTAACTCTATGTTAATGTTTTATACCATTCAATAGCTTTACTGAAATCCATTAGTTTCGGTAGTTCCATATGTAGATTTAACGGAGCAATCTTAATAAGCCATCCTCTCCCGTAGGGATCCTCATTGATTAGGGATGGTTTACCTATAACATTTTCATTGACCTCCTTAACTGTTCCGCTTAGGGGAGCTACTATGTCAATAACTGCCTTAGCAGTTTCTAAACTCCCTAAAATATCGCCTTGAGCAATAAATACACCTAAATCAGGAAGCATTACATTAACTATTTCCTTCAAGTTTTTCTGTCCATAATCTGTAATACCAATTACAGCAATATCATTTTCAATTCTAACCCATACGTGAGTTTCAGAGTAGTATAATCCATTAATAACCTCATAATTATTGATGCGGACCATAAACACATTAAAGAAGGCTTTTATTTAAGCTTTACCGGATTGATGAGACACCCAATAATTTCCATTGATGAAAATGCCTAATGATGATCTTTAAGCATAGACTATAATCCTTAGGAGTATCTGGTCTCAGCAGTTCTCTTCTTGTTTTCATTGGTCTTGAGTTTTGTTGTTGGGGCTCTGAATACATTCCATATATTTCAGTTTGTAGAGAGTCTTATTGAGGATTCTATCCCCCTTTTTAACTCTGTATCTATCTGGGTTCATCTTCCAAACTTGCTCATGAAGCATTTTTCATATATACTAGGTTGTTCAATGCAAGCCTTACATTAAACACTTTATTGGTAAAAACGAATCCTAAGTTTTGAGGGTTTCTTAATGGTCTCTGATGTTATTGTATCTCTATGAATTAGAGGTTTTGCTTCATTAAGCCTTAGGAAGATGAGTGTTTTATGCTGATTCAGTATATGATGGAGCTTATGTAGTAGGATATTATTCATTAATGTGGAGGTAAATATACTGTAAATCTTGGAGGTGGGGGAACTATATAGTATAGCATCAGATTTTAGGGCTGCTATTAAAAGACTCTATAGATGGCTTAAACCTAATAAGAATAATAAGATATAAAGCTAACAATAACATACAAAGCCCATACAACAATAGCATACATACACTTAAAATACAGAGCTTAAAGATGAGTTCAATATTTAGCTAATTTCCTTTAAAATATATTTGCTAATTGTAGAAATGTTATGTAATCACTGCTTTAATTCGGAGAAAGCATACATGAAATTGTAAGCCTTTAGAAGGTCAGCAGGATTTAATCTATTTTTTAATTTAACAGCATAGTCCTTAAGGTTCAATTCATCTATATTCACGATATTATTCAGAGTTCTAGAGAAATACTTAACTGCATCTTTTGGAGTATATTTTATTATTGATGTATATAGTTTAGGATCATTACTCATAATTGCCTTACACAATGTATATAGAAGTTTAAATGATGGACTTGATATTTCATTTATTATTATATCATCAAAGTTAAGGTCAATGATCGCATTCATTATTGATATGCTGATAATGAATGGAAATGTTAATATTACTGATATATACTTGTCATGTTCTTCAGGAGTCATGAAAATAGTCTTAGCACCTTTATCTACGAAAATTTTTGCTAGACTCCATGATGGTTCAAAATCATCTAGACTTATAGGAGTAAATATTATTGTTTTACCACTAATTGTCTTTGCGCCAGGTCCAAACATTGGATGAACGCCGATCTTAAAGCCTTGCTTAACATATTCATGCATTAGCTTAACTGAGTAAACCTTAACTGATGATATATCCATAATTACATGATCATTACGAATATGATGTGAAATAGATGTGAAAACATCCTTAAGAGCCTCTATAGGAACTGAAGTAACAATTAGGTTACTATCCTCAACAGCTTTTCCAATGTTTTCATAAATCTTCAAATTAAGCTTTTTCTGAATATTTTTAGCTGCTTTAATATTTATATCATATATTGATACATTAAACCCGCAATTAAGGAAAAATCTTGAAAACCATAAACCCATCTTACCTGCTCCACCTATTACTAAAATGTTTTTATTTGAAATATTCATAGTATTTAACTAACCTTTTTAAACTATTAGTAAGAGGTTGATCGTCAATAGTTAGCGATATTCTAATAAAGTCATTGAAGTTACCGAAGGCTGATCCTGGAATGACAGCAATACCTTCATTCTCTAAGAGTTTTAAGGAGAAAATATTGGAGTCAATGTTTACTTTAGGGAATATATAGAATCCAGCTTCAGGCTTAGCTACTTCAAATCCAGCTTCAGTAAGAATTCTGTAGGCTATTTCAGCTCTTACACGGTACTTATTAACCATGTATTTAGCTATTTCATTTCTTAACTCAAGAGCTTTCAAAGCAGCCTCCTGAATAAATTCAGGAACGCATGTTATGGTTACGCTATTATACTTAGCAATAGCACTAGTAACTTCTCTATTAGCTATTACATAGCCTATTCTTAATCCAGTCATAGAGAAAAGCTTTGAGAAACTCCTTACAACAATACATTCACTAGTTAAATCCATTAGACTTTTAGCCTTCATAAAGCTTAAATCAATATATGCTTCATCAGATACTATGGTAATATTAAACTCATCTATGAGCTTAATAAGTTTCTTTAATTCATCATATTTAATCATAGTGCTTGTTGGGTTATTTGGATTATTTAGAATTAGAAGTTTAACATTGTTTAAGTCTTCGGCTAACTTATTGAAATCTAATACCCAATTGTTACCCAAGAACTTTAAATCTACAACTCTTAAATGTTTACCCATATCGGTAACCATTAAACTATAAGCAGGCCAAAATGGAGCAAAAACCATTACATCACCATTATTTCTAAGTACTGCGCGTAGTGAGGCATATATGCCCCATTTAGATCCTGGGGTTACTACAATATTATCCTCACTAACACCGTGAATAGCAGCTAGTTCCCTCCTTAACTTAACCATACCCATTGAAGATACATACTTTACCTTACCGTTCCTAATAGCTTTAATCATGCATTCTAAAATTTCTGGATGAATATCTTCAGAAGGCTCCCCCACATTCATCTTAATAATTCTCTTACCTATAGCTTCAAGAGCTAAAACTCTTTCAAAAATTTCATAAAGCATTACATACCCTCCTGAACTTCTCTACAGTAGCTAATTATGGCTTTAAATATGGCTTCAATTTTATTAGGGTTTAAATTGTAAGTTATGGATAGCTCTCTAACTCTTGTTAGGACTTCAGCTTCTCTCTTGCCATTGTAAATTTCTAATCCATGCTTAGCCTTAATTTCAGCAATTCTCTTAGCTGCCTGAACTCTACTAGCAAGAAGCTTAACTATCTGTTCATCAATACTATTTATTAAAGTCCTCTCGTAAGATAGTTTATTGATTAAACTCATACTTTCACTTCAATACGGTTTTAATTAGTCCTAGCCTAATAATATGATCAACAAGAACTATTGAAACCATACTTTCAACTACAGGTATAGCTCGTGGAACTATGCATACATCATGTCTACCCTTAACTTCTATAATTGTTTCCTCCATACTTATTAAATCTACTGTTTTCTGTGGTTTGCGTAGTGATGGTGTTGGTTTAATTACAGCTCTACATACTATTGGTGTACCACAACTTATTCCACCTAGAATTCCACCACAATTATTTGTTTTCATTACAATTTTACCGTTTAAAACTGTAAATTGATCGTTACATTCACTACCATATATTCTTGCAAAGTCAAACCCCAATCCAAACTCTACACCCTTAACTGCAGGTATAGCAAAAAGTGCTTTTGCAATATCACCTTCAAGAGTATCGATTGGAGGATCTCCAAGTCCAATAGGTATGTTTAAAGCTATACATTCAATAACTCCACCAACACTATCACCATTTTCCATAGCTTTTCTTATCCTTTCAATCATTAAATGTGCAGTATCCAAATCAGCACATCTAACAATATTGCTATGTATGTTTCTTCTTATCTCCTCAATACCCTGTGGTTTAGCCTTAATACCAGCTATTTCAACTGTATGAGCTATAACCTCAATGTTTAAGGTTTTTAACACCATTTTAGCTACCGCTCCTGCAAGAACATATGCAGCTGTTATCCTACCTGAAAAAATTCCTCCACCACGAAAATCATTAAATCCAGCATACTTAATGTATGCTGGATAATCTGCATGGCCTGGACGTGGTTTAAATCTTAACTCTTCATAAACTGAGGAGTCTACATTACGATTGTATACAGCCATACATATCGGTGCACCAGTTGTATAACCATTTAAAACTCCTGAAAAAACTTTAACATTATCTTCCTCAACCCTACTGGTAGATATCATGTAATCTATAGGTGATCTTCTTTTAAGCTCCTGATTTATAAATTCTTCATCGAACTTTAAACCTGCTGGACATCCATAAATGATTGCGCCTACACACTCACCATGACTTTCACCGAAAAATGTTACTATAAAGTTTTTTCCAAGAGACATTAAACCACCTCAAACTCAACACCTAATCTACGAACATCATCCCAGAAGCTTGGATACGACTTAGATACACATTCAGCATTTCTAATTATTATAGAGCTGTCAGCTATCATAGCGAGAACTGTGAAAGCCATAGCGATTCTATGATCATTGTGGGAGTCAATAACAACATCCCCCATAACTCTTCCACCCTTTATAGTTATAAGGTCATTACTTAAAGCTACATTTATACCCATCTTCATTAATCCATCGGCCATCGCATTAACTCTATCAGACTCCTTAAATCTTAATCTATTAACTCCGTAAATCCTACATGTACCCATAGAATATGCTGAAAGTACACATAGAATTGGAAATAGATCAGGTGTATCTGAAACATTAAACTCAAATGGCTTAACTAAATGTTTTGTAACTGAAACATAATCATCACTGATTTCAACTGGAACATTAATTAGCTTTAGGAAGTCTATAATACTCTTATCCCCCTGAAAACTATTTATGTTTAGACCTTGAACTGTAACCATTCCTCCAACTATACCAAGTGCAAGTAAAATCGCTGCTGAAGACCAATCTCCCTCAACAGTAAAGTCTCTAGGAGTATAGTTTTGCCTTTCTACCCTTATAAATTTAAAATCATCACTATACTTTACTGGGACATTAAATGAGTTCATTACGTCTAATGTTATGAGAATGTATGGTTTTGAAACAGGTTCTACTAGAGATTTGATTTCAACGCCAGTACTGCTTTTGGGGGCAGCAATCATTATTGACGATGTAAACTGGGAGCTTAAACTACTATCAACCAATACACTACCTCCTCTTAGCACTCCCTCAACAGTTACAGGTGGAAATCCATTAATACATGTACATTTAGCACCTAAAATATTTAATGCATCAACAAGAGGTTTAATAGGTCTTCTTAAGAGAGATTTTGAACCTGTAACTATGGATTTACCGTTAATTAATGAGCAGAGCCCAACAGTAAACCTCATAGTTGTACCGGACTCCATACAATTTATAGGGTTCTGTGGTTGAGTTAATTCACCACCATCAACTATTATACTTTCATTGTTAACATGGATTTTAATACCAATACTTCTTAGGGCATTTATAGTTGCATCAACATCATCGCATAGTAGTGGATTCCTAATTATACTTCTACCATTAGCTAGGGCAGAACAGAATAGAGCTCTATGAGTATAGCTTTTAGATGCCGGGGCCTTAATGGATCCATATACTTTTGAGGGATACACTTTAATATTCAATTAAACCACCAGTACAATTAACTATTTCATTAACAGCTTGATTAACAGTTAGAGTTGATACATCAATAGTTAAATCAGCATAGTATATATAGAGAAATTCACGAAGTAAAGCATTCATTCTAATATATGCTTCTTTATTGTTTGAAGACTTAATAAGTGGTCTACTATCATTACCTAGTAGCCTTCTCATCAGCTCATCTAGCGATACGTGTAGATATACTACTATTGAGGACTTCTTAATATACTGCATACAAATCCAGTTTAGTACAGCTCCACCACCACATGATATAACGGCTTGTTTTTCAAGGGATACTTTCCTATATATCTCAATTTCAACCTCTCTAAATTTAATCTCACCATATTTATCAAATATCTGTGAAATAGGCATATTAAAAATGGATTCTATTAGGGAATCTGTATCAATAAATTTAAATCCAATTCTACGTGAGAGTTCTTTACCTATAGTTGTTTTTCCAGATGCCATGAAACCAATCAATGCAATGTTATGATACACTACTAACACCTAAAGCCCTATAAGCTGTAGCCATCATTAAATCAATGGGGGGATCCTGATTCATCCATATTCTGAATGCTAGAGCTGCTTGATATATAAGCATTGATACACCATCTATGGTTTTTAAGCCTAGAGCTTTAGCCTCTCTTAAAAGCTTAGTTTCAACAGGATTGTAAACTATATCCATAACTATACATTCATCCTTTAAAAGACTGCAATCAAATGGAGATTCATTAACATTAGGATACATACCGACTGAAGTGCAATTTATAATAATATCAGCCTCCTTAAAAGCGTATAACTCATTAAAGCTACATGGTTTAGCATTAACCCTACTCTTTAAACTATGAGCTAACTCTTCAGCTCTAGCTAGAGTTCTATTAACTATATAGATTTTCTCAGGGTTTTCATGGGCAATTGTGAATGCTATAGCTCTTGAGGCACCACCAGCACCAACTAAGGTAACTGTTTTACCATTAATTACAGCATTAAATCTTTTAAGAGCTTTCAGGGCACCATACCCGTCAGTATTATACCCCCTTAATACACCATTACAATTACTAACAACATTCACAGCATTTATAAGCTGAGCTTGAGCATCAAGATAATCTATCATCCTAGTTATCTGAACCTTATAAGGTATAGTTACATTAAAACCTTTAACACCAATAGCTTTAAATCCATTGATAGCGCTCTCTAAATTTTCAGGTTTAACATGAAATGCTAGGTAAATACTGTTTAAACCAAGATATTTAAACACATTATTGAATATCAATGGGGAAATGGAGTGTTCAACAGGATCCCCAATTAAACAGTAGACTTTAGTTTTCGCATCTATCAACTTCAACACCTATAAGATCATATATTTCTAATAATTCATCAACTGTTAGTTGACCTGGCGCAGATTCATCTAACTTCCTAATTGAAGCATAGGTTAAGAAGCTGTTAAGTAGTGGTGAAAACACTCTACTCAATACTCCATAGCTACCCATAGCTAAAGCAATTCCAGGAGTATTTCTAAAAAGCTTAAGAAGCTTTAATACATTTAAACAGTCACTTAAGTTATTTGCAGTTGTAGTAATCTTCCATATATCGGCTCCAGATTCAATCTCCCTCTTAACAATATTCACCATAGAGTTAAGCTTAGGAGTACTGTTAAAGTCATGATGTGAGACTATAACTGAAACACCCATAGATTTAAACATTTTTATCAGCTCATGAAGATTATTTGTAGAATCTTCTATATCTATAAATTTTGCTCCACGTCTAACAGCCTCCATTAAAACATTTATTCTATCTATTTCACCACCACTCCAAGCTCCACCTTGATCTCTACGTCTACATGTAGCAATCCAATCTGTCTTGATTCTTGAAGCTACATTAACCCATAAACTACCTATAAGATCTATTCTTAGCTCTGATATTTTAAATTTATTAGCTGTAGTAATCATATAATCGTCGAAACGTGTAACCACAGGGCAGATTTTAACGCCCATAATCTACATCTTCAAAACTTTTCTAATAGAACCTATTGAAACATCATCATGTACAATAGGGTTACCTATAGATTTAAGAAGAATAAGCCTTATTTTTCCATGCTTTATCTTTTTATCATATCTAAGTGAACTTAAAATCCTCTCAATATCTAACTGGTTAACTGAAGTTGGTAAGCCAAACCTACTTAATATATTTATTAATCTATCTACAACATCTACATCTAGAAAACCTAGCATTACTGAGAGCTTAGCTTCATAAACCATACCTATAGCTATTGCCTCACCATGATTTATCTTAAAATTCGATGCAGCCTCTATAGCATGTCCAATAGTATGTCCAAAATTCAACATTATCCTAATATCCTTCTCATCCCGTTCGTCAGCCTCAACAATTCTAGCTTTACAATTACAGGATCTAGTAACAAGCTCAGCTATAACATCATCTGGAAGTGGTTTAGAGCAGTTCTCCAATATATTCAGTATTTGTGGATCTACTACAACACCATACTTTATAACCTCAGCAAGACCTGAGTTAAACTCTCTTATAGGAAGAGATTTCAACAAGTTTAAATCTGTTACAACAAGATTTGGCTGGTAAAATGCACCAATAATGTTCTTACCCCTATAATTTATCGCAACCTTACCACCAATACTTGAATCAACTTGAGCTAGTAGAGTTGAGGGTATTTGTACTAGGTTTATACCTCTCATAAATGTTGCGGCCGTAAACCCAGCTAAATCGCCAATAACCCCACCGCCGAAAGCAATGATTGTAGACCATCTATCAAACCTATTATTAACAAGTACATCATATATCTGAGTAAGCACATTAAGGCTCTTACTCTCCTCCCCTTCAGGAACATCAATTATAACAGCATCTGAATCTAACCTATTAATTGAAGATATTATTTTACCACCATAAATATCTATCAATGATTTATGAGATACTAATGCAAATTTACCCTTTAAATCATTCCTAGATAGAAAGACATTAAGAAAATCTAGTAGGTTAAACCCTATATATACTGGATAACATTTACTACATGTTTTAACTTGAACTGTAGATATTAGCCTGAACATCCCGTAATACCTTTACCAATAGCTTTTGAAATCTTAACAATTCCATCCATAAGATCCTTAAAACCACTAAACGTTAAAGACTGAAAACCATCGCTTAATGCTTTATCAGGATCATTATGTACCTCAACCATAACTCCATCAGCTCCAGCAGCTATAGATGCTAAGGTCATAGGTTTAACAAGTTCTCTAATACCTGTAGCATGACTTGGATCCGTAATTACTGGTAGTCTACATAGATGTTTAACTATTGGAATACAGCTTAGATCAAGAGTGTTTCTTGTAGCTCTTTCAAATGTCCGTATACCTCTTTCACACAGTATTATCTGATCGTTTCCTCCAAGAGCAATATATTCAGCAGCTAATAGCCACTCCTCAATGGTTGACATAAAGCCCCTCTTAAGAATAACTGGAGCCTTAGTTTTTCCAATCTCTTTAAGAAGGGGGAAATTCTGCATGTTTCTAGCTCCAACTTGAAGTATATCGGAGTATTTCAAAACAATATTTATGTCTCTAGTATCCATAACCTCGGTAACAACTGGAAGACCTGTTTCATCTCTTACTCTTGAAAGTATTTTAAGTCCCTCAACTCCAAGTCCCTGGAAACTATATGGAGATGTACGTGGTTTAAAAGCTCCACCTCTAAAAATAGTAGCACCAAGACTTTTTACTGCTTTAGCTATTTCTAAGGCTTGGTCAATACTTTCAATAGAGCAGGGACCAGCAATAACAACTATGCTATTACTACCTATCTTTAAGCCATTAATATCAACAATGATGATGTCTTCCTCTTTCTTCTTACTAAGAAGTCTTAAATCTCTCATTAAATCACCGTTTTCTCAATAAAACCCTTTTAGCAGCATGATAAATATTAGATGCCGTTAGTCCAAGCTTTAGAAGAAGCTCACGATATGAAAGTGAAGATTCCCCAAACCTATTTCTAACACCAACCATCTCCATAGGTACCGGGTATTCACTAACAACAATCTCAGCAACTGAGCTTCCAAGACCTCCAATAACGCTATTTTCCTCGGCAGTTACTAAGGCGCCAGTTTTCCTAGATTCATTAACAATAATGTTGGTGTCAATAGGCTTGATCGTATGGAGGTCAATTACGCTAGCACTAACCCCATCTTTTTTAAGCATTTGGGAAGCTGTTAATGCCTCATAAACTAAAACCCCCGAAGCAATTATTGAAATATCAGATCCATCAATTATAGTATTAGCTTTACCTATTTTAAGATGAATATCACCATCATATACATCATGAACTTCATCTCTCCCAATCCTCATATACATGGGACCATTAAGATCTATAGCCTCCTCAAGAAGTAAAGCCATAGATTTAGAGTCTGCTGGAGCTATTACAGTCATGTTTGGAATAACCCTCATAATAGATAGATCCTCAAAGCATTGATGCGAGCTTCCATCAGCATGTGGTGATGCTCCAGCATGAGTAGCAACAATTTTAACATTAAGATTAGCTCTACCGATTGTATTTCTAACCTGCTCCCATGCACGCATTAAAAACATTGAGTAGCATGAGACAATAGGAATTTTTCCGCATGCAGCTAATCCAGCAGCAATCCCAATAAGATCCTGCTCACTTATACCAATATTAAAGAACCTTTCAGGATACTTCTGTGAAAAGTTTTTAGATTTAGTATGAGAACCGCAGTCAGCATCAAGAACCACTAAATCACTATACTTAGCACCTAGGATAGTAAGTACCTTACCAAATTCTTCCCTAATAGATTTCATTTAAACACCATTTAATAGTTTGGCTGAAAGCCCTTAACTGTATGAGCAATTATAACTGTTGGATAGCTCCTAATAAGTTCAGCTTCATTTAGAGCAGCTACTATTTGATTTAAATCATGCCCATCAATTTCTATAGCATGCCATCCAAAAGCTCTCCACTTCTCAGCTAGAGGTTCAAGCCTCTTAATATTCTCAGTAGATCCCTCCTGTTGAAAACCATTCCTATCTACTATAACTGTAATGTTGTCAAGCATTAAATGACTTGATGTTAAAGCTGCCTCCCATACCTGACCCTCATTTAATTCGCCATCACCCATAATAACATAAACACGACAGCTCTTACCATTAAGTCTAAATGATAATGCCATACCGTTAGCTATCGATAAACCCTGACCTAAAGATCCTGAAACCATATCAACACCAGGTATGTATACTTCAGGATGCCCCTGTAAGAAGCTATCAATTCTTCTTAAACTACTTAGTAAAGACACTGGAAAATAGCCGCATTCAGCTAAGACAGCATATAAAGCTGGGGCTGCATGTCCCTTACTTAATATTACCCTGTCACGTTCAGACCATAGGGGATTCCTTGGATCATGTCTAATCTTAAGAAAGTATAAAACTACAAGAATATCAATAATAGAAAGAGAAGCTCCAAGATGTCCTGAGCCGGCTTCAGAAATCATTTTTACGACGTTTTCTCGAATTCTTGAGGCTATAGCCTTAACACTATCTAAAAGCGACTTATCAATAATAGTTCCTGATCGAGAAATACTGGGGAGAAGGGTGGGTTTAGCTTCAGATAGATTTCTAATAACGGATGAATAATTAGAGTTCTCATTAAACTGTAAGCTAATTATGTTAAGTATGAGTTTACCGGCTTTTGATAAGCAGACAATTCTATCCTTATCATTCTGCTTAAACTCTATAAGGTTTAATGATTTTAAGATTTTAGCATTAAACTTTAAAGTTGATAGTGGAATATTTAATTCTTTAGATAGTTTTATTAGAAGAGATGTTATTGTATTTTCAGAGTTTTCATTAATTTTAGATAGTAGAAGTATTTGATTCCTGTTTAAAGCTTTCAATACAATATTTCTTAAACCAGTTAGTACATGCTGATCGATAATATCGTTACTTGTTGAAATTGGTATTGGCTTTCCATAGCACCTCCACTGTATCTCCCTATTTAGGGATAGGCTTATAAACTTATTGGGCAAATGTTTTTAACCAACTACAAATGAGAGACGCCAAATGGCTAAGATTATTTTAGAGATATCTTAGTAATACTTAGATTTACAGTAGACTAGATAATTCTTAACTAGTTAATAACTATAAACAGATTCATTCGAGAAGTACATTAGTAGAGTTATATGATAAACATTAATACATCACCCTAGTTTAAGCCTAAAGTTCAGCTTCCTTAAAAGGACTTATCTAAAATTATGAATTTAGCAAATAGCTGAAATACATAATCATGAATTTAAGTCATTTATTCAGTAATTATGTTTTTGAATGGTTTTCAAGCCCAGTTTCTGGATCAAGACCTATATTTTCTCTATGATCTTGCCACTAACGATATAAGTGTTGTTGGTATCGCATGTATACCATACCTTGAAGATGATTCAGGAGCATTATTGATATCAACCTTCACAAATAAAACTTTATCAATACATCTTTCTGATATCCTACTAAATATTGGACTTAAAATCTACATGGTTCACATCGCGTTGCCGTAAAGTCAATAACCGCAATTTTACTTCTCAAATTACTTATTAAAATTCTCATCATTAAACTTAACAACCGAAGACACATAGATATGATTAGTAAGAATTATAAAAACCTAACCAGTTTCAACTCTTAAACTTTGGATTTGGAAGTATATGTAGTTGATGGCTTAAGCTAACAAGGCAGTATTAGATGTAGTAAAAATTTTTTAATGATAAATATTTATATAATTCATGATTAGTGTTTGTTTTCCGGCAAAGAATGAGGGAAAATTTATTGAGAGAAATGTTAAGGTTGCTAGAAGAACGCCAAATGTTATGGAGGTTATTGTTATTGATGGTGGAAGTACAGATAATACTATTAAAAAAGCATTGAAAGCAGGTGCTCATATAGTTTACCAAAGTGATTTGAAGTATCCAGGTAAGGGCATAGCTATGAGGGATGGAGTATACTATGCTAGAGGAAGCATAGTTGTCTTTTTGGATGCCGATATAAAAAATTTAGATTCCTCAATGATTTTAAGTCTTACTAAGCCGATTGTTAATGGAGAAGCAGATTTTGTTAAGGGGGCATTTGGTAGGAAAGCAGGTAGAGTTACGGAGCTTGTTGCGAAACCACTACTTAGAATGTTCTATCCAGAATTAACATCGTTTAGCCAGCCCTTAAGTGGTGAAATAGCTGGACTTAAAAGTATTTTTCTATCTGTAAGTTTTGAAGAGGATTGGGGAGTAGATGTTGGCCTCCTTATAGATCTTTATAGGAAAGGGTTTAAAATTGTTGAAATCGATATAGGATTTAAAGACCATGATATGAAGCCTCTCTATCTACTAACAGATATGGCTTATGATGTAGCTAAAGCTATACTTACAAGGGCTATGATGGATGGGAAAATAGATAAAATAAGCTATGATAAGTATATTAAAGCTATCCCGGAGGAAATCGGTGAATTTAAATGAGGTATATAGTGGTTGGAGGGGGGCATATATCGCAGTTTATCCTAAGAACTATAGCTTCGTCTGATAGAAAGGCAGTAATCACTATTATTGAAAGAAGCCAGGAAAAAGCTACAGTTACAGCTAAGCAGTTCAATGCTGAGCCTTTATGGGGTGACTTAGAGAACCCTAAAATATTGGAAAAAGCAAATATTTCAATTTGTGACTTATTTATTGCATCAACAGAAATAGATGCTTTAAATATTAGGTTATGTGAAGCTGCTAAAAGAGTTTATGGTGTACCCTTTGTTATTGGAGTTGTTAATAATCCTTTAAACTCTGAAATAATAAAGAAGGCGGGAGCTGATATAGTGCTTGACCCTATAGGTTTAGCATTAAGAATTCTTGAATTGAAAGTAAAACGATATGGTTGTATATCAATTCTTAAAGAGGATGAATGTGGATTTAATTTTTCAATATTAAAATTTAAAGATTCAACAAGCATTGTAAAAAATGAAAATATCAAGATAATTCTTATACGTAATGGGAAACCAGCTGAGGATGATGTAGTTGCCAGAGGGGATTTATTACTAGCAATTGGATCTGGTAAAGAATTTAATGAGGCTGTAAAGAAAATGTTGAAGGAGTAACATGTATAGAATGGTGGTTTTAGATCTAGATGGAACATTAATTAGTGGAAGATCAATACTTATTCTATCTAAGCATTTAAAGATAGAAAATAAAGTTATTAAAGTTTTAAACTTAAATATAGATGAAAGATTAAAATCAAAAATAATTGCAAACCTTCTAAAAGGAGTAAAAGTATCGGAGCTTAATGGCTTATTTAATGATGTTATTAATAGTAAGTGGATTGAAATTATAAAGCACTTTAGGGATAGAATGATGAAAGTAGGGGTTATAACAATAACCTATGATATAATTGCAGTTAAAATCCTTGAAGATCTTAATCTAGACTTCATAGAGGCTGTTCCATTAAAAGTTAGGAATGGAAGAATAGTTGGAGATATTATAATTGACGACCTAATATTTGAAACGCCGTGGTGTATTAGATGTCCTAAATGTAAAAGAGTTATTCTAAATAAAATTTCACAAAGCTTTAATATTAAAGCTGAGAAGAATGTAATCACTATAGGGGATGGATTGCCAGATGCTTGCATGTTTATTGACTCAGCATTATCAATAGCTATAAATCCTAAGAATAACATCGTTAAAAATAAGGCAAAGATCATAATAGAAAACGTAGACAACTTGAAAAAATTAATTGAGGAATTAATAATTTAACCCATTCTGATATAGTGTAATCATATTTGTAGTTTGGCAGGACTTATACTGTAACATATTATAGTAAGCATCATGACCAGGCATATTAGAGATAAATTTAAATGAAAGCCTAAGTAAAACTCTTAGAGTTAATTGGTGATTTAATGAGTGAATCATTAAGTCTAGTTTTAAGACTCGTAGAAGCAGGTCTGGTGGTATTTGCTGCCTATCTTATAGTAAGATTTACATTATCAATCACTAAACGTACACTCCACCATGTTGAGCCAACATTTCTTGCTAAAATTTTAATGATTGAAAAACTAATAGTATACTTCATTGCTTTAATTATTGCAATAAGCATTATATCCCTTGAAACTGTTACTCTGAGTATTCTCTTAGGGGTTCTTGTAGCAGGTTTAATGGTAATGTTTTGGGACTTACTTAGAAATATGGGAGCTGAATACTATGTAAAGGTCTATAGACCATTTAAAGTAGGTGATTGGATTGAACTAAAAGAAGTATCCGGTAAAGTAGTCAATATTAATGCATTATCAACAACTATTGAAACAATTAAAGGTGAACGAGTTATAATACCTCACGTTTACATGTTAAACAATCCAATACTGAATAAAACAACTCAAAGCGGTATTGTAGCTAGGTTTAATATAAGGATACCGTTTGATATTGATCCATTAGAAACTAGAAGAATTATTCGTGACGTAGTTGAAAGTATTCGGGGAGAGCTTGTAGATGACCCTGAAATTGAAATACTAAAAACTGAAAGAAACCACATAATTTTCAATGTGGAAACAATAATACTTAACCCAGCTAAAATACGATACATTAGGGAACATATTGAGAAGGAGTTAAAGAAATTATGGGATCATGCTGAGGTATATTAATCATCGTAAAAGTATAGAAAACTGTTAAATTTAACATCTTTGAGAAGGTTTGAAAGTATCTTGATGGCGCGCACATGACAGACTTGATGTTTCAACTGTTGAAACAGAGAAGAGCGCAAGTCAATGGTGCGTGCGCTTTGGGCATTCTGGAAGACAGAAGACTAACTCGTGGATTGTTCTGCATCTAAAGGGCTTGTAGCCCCTGTTTTTGCATGTTGCATAAAATAGCTGCTGCGTTCAGGCGTAAAGTCAAGCTGACTCTGGAAAAGCGGGACAATCTCGTCAATATTGCAGCCCCTGTTTAAAAATTCGATTGCGACTACTAAACGCATTAAATGGCCTACCCTCTAAGGGCAGGTTTAGGGCTGTCTGTATGCATGGCGGATTCCATTGTCTTCTTTAAGCAACTTTAAACGCTTTAAAGACACATATTTTTAAGGCATAAATTGACAAATTTACTGTTTAAGCCATGTTTGCAATACACATCTAATTCAGCTATTAGAATTGGGTTGTGGTTGGTGTTGACTGGAACGCCGGGTTTATAGTTTTCTGGTGGATTGAGTAAGGACGCAGCTGAGCCTTTTAATGTCGCTTATAGGTTACACATCCAACGTTTTAAACTCTAACCCTTTCAAAAGCATGGTTTGAGCTGTTTTGTAAAATTGCTTCAGCCGGTTTTGATCCTCTAGTTTTACTGGGGCCAAACGTATAACATTGTAGCCTTTGTTTTCGCTGAAGCAGATAAGAGGCTCCGCATTGTAGAGCTTTTTATATGAACCAAAAGTTAAAGCTTCACACCATGTCTTACATAGTTTTTGGAGTCAAAATCGAAGTAAAATTTTTCAACAATAGCAGGTTGATCTCGCTGTTTGAAAGGCTGGACAGTAAGCCAGCATGAACCAATGTTTTTCTTGCATTCTAAAACGTATTTCTGGAAATCTGTAAAGTTGGATGTCCAGATGCGGTTATTGTTTTAGAAGATTTCCCTTCCAAAGAGCCCTCTACAGCGAACAATTGCTGTCAAAAATCGTGTATGAACTCATTGTAATTGAGTATAGAAAGCAGATCCGTCACTCAACCCTCCACCAAGCAGAATTGGTAAATTGGAAACGTAGCTTCTCAAAACAGATGCAGCAGCGCCTTAAAATTCGCTGACTATTAATATCGTTGACCTTGGTGGAAAACTTCTCCCCGTCAAAACAGCAGAAGCAGATTCTGTCATCAGCCCTTGCAAGCTCATAAATGAAGGGCTTCTTTGGGTTAAGCATGTTGTAGGCTATCCCTCCACCCTGTGCTCAGTCCTTTTCTTTTCAAACTCCAAGATCCTACTTCCAAGCCTTATTTATCGTTGACAGTGACAACTATTGGACTCAACTGGCAAATTTTTCAGGCTGCTGCTAGTAAGGCTCTTTTTGAAAGAGAAAGATGGGTTGACCTTGTAGATGATTTCTGGGCCATATATACATGAGTATATTCTGTTTATAAGAATTATAGAGGATTTAGTTTTTGGATCGGATTACCCCTGGGATGCGGTGGCTCAGAAATCGTCTGATTAGGCAAAGAAAGTCGAAATCAGGCTTTTTCCAGGTTATACATAGGGCTGAACGTTTATATAATTCTATAAATCCGTAATATCCCTCGTGCACGTGTATAGTGGGTTGAAAATTGTCAAAGCTGGAAGATTATAGGGGATAGCTCCTTAAGAAAATTAAGGCGTTTGAAGATAAGAAGACGGCCCTCGAAATTGGAGTGGTAGAACTTGAAGGTAAGAAGGCGAGGCTGAGAGAGGATGTAGATAAGCTTCAGCAGGTGAAAACCGACAGAGAAGCCTCTTTGAAGTCATTAGAGGATGCAAAGGCAAAGGTCATGGAAGAAATTGGCAAGCTTAAAGGCGAGGCTGAGAGCCTTCTCAAAGGAATAGTTGGGGGGTGCAGAGGAGAAGTATGCCAAAATCCTCCGCGAAACTAGTGCTTGGAACAGAATAGGGAAAAACTCAGGGCTGAAAAGGAGTTTCTGGAACACGCCATAAAGAACAGCCTAAACAGCTTCAACAGTTAAGAAACAGCCAAAGGTGACGGCTAGCATAAGCCCATAAAGGCAGCGAAAGCCCTTTTGAAAGTCTCCTTAAACGAACCCCAACAAAACAGTAAGCTATCCGGTGAGGTTAAGGACAACTCCATATATATTTATGAAGCGGAGGAGGGAAAGATCATCCAAACCCTCAAACACGAGTTAATAGACTGCCTAATAACATCTAAAATCATTAGACCCTCGGTCAACCTTGTAAACATGTTGATAAAAGGCTAGAGAAACAGAAATTTACAAAGAAAAAGAGAAAATTGTAGAAATTTTCTCAAAAATTGTTTAATCATTTTGATGAGTTATTCTTCATTATCGAGCTTTCATCTGTTACTTTTCCCTTTAGGGCACTCTTACTTCTATTGGCCATGGGGTTTTTGTGTATTCTTCAACTATTCTGCAGGGGATTGAGAGGACGAAGGCCCAGCCTCCCAGGTTTCGTTGCCACATCCCTTTCTCAGTGACTCTTATTTCATCTCCTTCCCTTTTTAGATTTCCAAGAAGGAGCCCTATTCGTAGTGCCACATTATAACCGCTCTTTTTCATTAGTGCTTCAAAGGGTTCTCCAAATTCCCTTTCGAAATCCTTGATTTTTAGCTTTAAGGCGCTAAGCCTTTCAGCAACATATCTTGCTGCTCTTTCCTCTTTCGCAACATTTCTTCCTCCAGCTATTGGCAGCCTACCTCTTTTCACGGACTTAATGTATTCCTTAACCGAGCAAGTATTAATGTACTCGTATCCTCCGGTGAAGCTGATTGCCCCACTGCCAAAGCCTAATAGTGGTCCAACCATTTCAAGCTCTACTGTGGAGTATTCCTCACTCTTTCTGCTGAATGAGTAGTACCGGAGAGGCGTATAGCCTTCATTGGTTAATGTGTGGACTGCTGCATAGTACATTCGTTTAAACTCCTTCATATTGGGTTGTTCCTGAACCCTACCTTCTTTAATCATCTTGTAAAATGGTGTGTAATGGGGAACCAGTAGAGGATAACATGTTATTTGATCCGGACCCAACTCTGAAGCCAACTTTAAATCATGAATCCACGAATCAATCGACTGTTCCGGAAGCATATACATCATGTCAACGTTTATCAGCTTAAACCCCGCATCCCTACATTTTTCAACAGCCTCCAAGGATTCCTCAACTCCATGCCTCCTACCAAGCATTTTAAGGTTAGTTTTAAACAGGGACTGGATGCCTATGCTTACTTCATCAACTCCACTTTCCCTCAACTGGAAGGCCTTATCCTCCGTTAAATCCTCCGGGTTAGCTTCAATTCCAAACCTGTAATCTTGCGACACGTCAAAGTGTTCCCTAACGGTTTGTATAACCTCTCCCCATTCCTTATCAATTAAGCTTGGAGTCCCCCCACCAGCATGTATGTCAACAACCCTCAAGCCTAAATCCTTTAGAGCTTCACCGACCAATCCAATCTCGATCTTCAAAGCTGAAACATAAGCCTTCATCATCCTCTCCTGCCATATATCCCTCACGTAAGGACATGCTGGACACAAACTTTTACAAAATGGGAAGTGAATGTAGACCCCTACAGAATTCTTTGAAATACTTTTTGAAATATGCTCTTTAAATTTGACTTCATCCTCACGTCTAAAGACGGCTGAGAAAACTTTCACAATTCTTTCACCCAAAGTACCGAAGGCGTATTGATCCAGCAGCACAACAATCACTTAGTAATACTTTGTTAACAGCTTAGTATTACTCGAATATAAATATTGCGTAAAATAAAAGACGGCTAAAGTAGAGGGAAGTATTTGCTGTTATACGTTATTGACAGAAATTCCACAATGAGCTAGCTAAATATGGAAAACGTGATATGTGAGGCTTAATTTATGTGGGTGTTGTAGCCTATGTGGGCGTGTATGTTTAGCGGAATTAGGGTTGTTTCTTTTAATTGTGGGGAACCTTATACTTTGAGTTGAAGAAGAATACATTGTTTTCCATAAAATCTTGCATAAGCTTGGATATAGGTTTGAGTTGGTGAGGTTAAAAAACGCCTTAAATAATACGCGCTGCCTGTGGGAACATATAAAAACCAAGACTGGGAAAATTTGGAACGAAAACACTCGGTTAAATCTGCTTCGGAAAATGTTGTTGAATTTGGGGCGTTTCTGATTTGTTTTCTGCTGTACGGTAGTTGCGTGACTACTGGTTATCCGAGGCTGAGTTTAGGGCTTATGATGATGCCGTGCCTACCTTAAGCACGCTTAAAAATGCTGGTTTCAAGTTAATGGCAATTTCCAACGTTTCATCTCCAAAGAACCTCAAAACATATATAAGAAAGACTGGAATCCCAGAATGTTTCGATGTCATCATTGCCTCCGGGTAAGGATTAGGTTTCCTAGAAGGCGTGGAGGTGCTTGGGAGATTATTTCAATAAAATGAAGTATGTTTCTTCTTTCAGGCAGGGTTAGCGGGTTGGCGGAAGATTGTATAGAAAATTGTAATAGAGGATTTTCTGAGGTTTAAGTCTCTGTGCTTGCCCACTAAATTTGTTATTTGCCTACAGGTTTGGGTGAGCATGGAGGAGAGAAAGATCAAAAGTAGAAAGGTTCGCCGCACGTGACGATCAGAGAAGCTACGGATTTTGAGCCAAAAACCCTACTAAAGAAAGATTTATTAATACGTATTACATTAAAAAGTAATACTAAGGAAGTGTAGAGGTGGAGACATAAAGTTTTATGAGATATTGAATAATGCAAAAGATAGGGAAATCACAAAAGAGGATGCTGTGCTCCTCCTTAACGAGGCGAAAACCCATGACAGACTACTGGAATTGTTTAAGGTCGCAAGCAAGATCAGAGGCCATGAAGTTGGAAACGTGTTTAGATTTGACGGTTGCATGGGGTCAATAATGCCATGTACCATTTCCCCTCCCTGTAATTATTGCAGAAGAAGTGCTAAAACGTGCTCGCCTTACTATCTTAATCCTTTAAAACCTGAGAAAATTGCTTTAGGCGCTGACTCATTGAGGAAATTGGTATAAGAAGAGTTATACTGCATGGAAGTACTCTATGGAGTGGGATGGATAGTAAAGTCTTAGAAACTGTAAAGGCGGTTAAATCTGAAGCTAAGCTAGACGTAGGAGTTAATGTAGGACTGTGTCTTTCAGAGGGAAACTCTAAAAGAACTTAAAAGCCTTAGAGTAATTCTGGTTGGGTCATCGCTGGAGACCATAAATAAGACGGTTTTTAAGGAGGCAAAGCCTGGCAATAGCCTTGAAGCTAGAATGGAGTTTGCCAGATTGATGAAGGATGCAGATTTAGGACTTTTTAGTGCCATGATGGTTGGTATTGGAAGTAGCCTTCAAGACTACATTGAACACATCTTCTGGTTAAAGGAGTTGAGAGTGGATTATCTTTTAGTCATTGGGCTCATTCCAGTCCCTGACACACCTTTTGAAAACCGTAAACCTGCTCACCTTTTGAAGTTGCTAGAGTCATAGCTATCGCCAGACTTATACTAAGAAATGCTGACATAGTCACCATCGGGATAATAGGTGGTTCTAAATCATTACCACACGCAGTAATGGCAGGTGCAGATTGGTCCGGAGTTCATGTTCATCAAACTGATTTATTTAAAAGAGAAGACTATACTGAAGTGAGACATCTAAACGGTATGGAACTTGTAAATTTACTTTCATTCACCATGAAAATTATTAAGGAAATGGGAATGCGTACGGAAGAAACTATAGAGGAAGCATTGGAGGGGGGTAGTCGATGAAGAAAACATGAATAAGCTTTCTCATTTCTATAATAATCGTCGCTTCAGTTGCCGAATTATACTTAACTTATCAATACTCCTCCCAAAAAGCAAAAGTTAAGGTAGTTGACAACTCGGAAGGGAAGTCCATATCCAGAAAGCTGGAAGAATTGTAAGTCTTTTTCTGGATACTACAGACGTACTCTTTACATTTGGTGAGAAAGAGAAAAATAGTCGGCTTAGATATATACAGTGTTCAATGTCCCATACTAACGAGAGCTTCCCCAGAGATTAAAAATACTACAGTTGTTGGGGAACCTGATGGATGGAGACGCTAAGCATCAAAAAATTAGCTGAATTGAGACCTGACGTAATCTTCATAGCACCAAGTCTTGCAGAACTAGCTGAGAAAAATTCAAGTCATGATGCATCTACCGGTAATATGCGTAATTTTTAATCCACCCAGTAAGGGAGAGAGACTTAGCTTTGAAATTATTCCAATAATTGAAACTGTCTTAGGAAGAGAAAAGAGGGCTTATGAGTTGAAGAGTTATGTGGAGCAGAGGTTTTCAAAGATTACAAATATCAACGCTTTTAGCAGTTTACCTTTAAGGTTCACGAAAAATGTCTTCAAATCTTCTTCATAATCGCGTTTCTGACTTAAATACGCTTTAGCGTTATCTTCAAGGCTAGCCTTAAAGAACTCGTCTAAACCCTACTTGTAAGCCCTAACCATGCTAGGGCTGGAATAGGTTTCAAGCCACTTCAAACTTAACCCTACCACCGCGATATATCTCTCTTCGTTATATATATTTATAGTTTTTATACTTTTGCCACAGTTAACTACCTTTAGTATTGGTTTATTGTGGTTATCATTTTAAGCTCCATAGGTAGGTTTTTGTTTTTGTGTTGAGTTTTTTTGTTATTAGGCCTTTTTTCTCTAGTATGTTTAGGTAGAGTGGTATTTCGTCTATGCATATTTCCTTTTTGGTTAGTAGTGTATCTATTATTTCTGTTGTTGT
>CALHIW010000099.1 GCA_938030905.1 Candidatus Methanomethylicia archaeon
TAGGGAGCTAGCCCATAATATGGGTTTAACTGTGGAAGAGCTTCAAATAAGCTGATGAATCCAGCTGGGAAAAGCAGATAGGTATGCAATCTATACGGAGCTAAAGTTAAATCTAAAATCTACATAAACACATAGCTAAAATACATCCAAACCTACAAGCAACATTAACTAATCAAAACCTAAATAGTTTAGAGACAAGTTCAATCATAAACACATACAATATGTTGTTCAACATTATTCATCATCCGTTTCAAGCCTACCAGTCTTGACTTTAGGAAGACTAGGGCTTTATGAATCTCCAGAAATCATCTTTAATCTACATAAACTTTAACCAACCACCAGAAAGAAACAATGATAGAAAGACTTAGAATAGTTTTATGAGTTCTTAAGCTACCAAATTTAATAATAAAGAGTTGGGGTTGACGATACCGCTATGAGTGTAGATTCTAGAGTAGGATTATTATTTGTTTAGGCTCTTATGAGGAAGATGTTTACATATGAATTTGTGATGTTACACTATATTTTAAGATAACTGTATTAACTGATGGTGTTTACCACTATAGGCAGCGTGCAGAATATTGATTAAATGAAATGTGTAGTTAGTTTGGAAGTTAAGTAATACATTATACTAAGGATAGAACTAAGCTATTTAATAACTATAATATGTTATGAGGGGAAATGTGATGGTGAGCATGCATCTATGCTATTAAGTCAATAATATACCTGATAAACAACATGGATTGACGAGAAGATGTAATGCTAGAATTCATGGAAACAGTACCAAAGAGAGGTAATGGGGCGTGCTTAAGTTTGCAGGATAGCTAGAGCTAATGGAAAATTTAAATATTGTTATTAAACTTAGGAGTGAAATTATTTTATGGTGTTAATTATGAATGCCTTCGCTATTATCGGTAAGAGAAGAGGAGTAGGTAAGACTGAGCTAGGATTAAGAATTGTTAAGTATCTGAAAGATAGGAATATTCCTGTTGTTGTTATTAAACATGCACATAGAATAGATTTAAACAATAAAGACTCCTTCAAGTATTTTAATGTAGGAGCAGACAATGTAATTACAGTTTCTAGTAATTTTACGTTAGCTATGAGTAAAACAATTAAGAGTATTGAAGATTTTAGTAGAGGTATTGATGGTGTAGTAGTTGTTGAAGGATTTAAAAAATCAAATCTGCCTAAAATAGTTGTTGCTAGAAGTCTTGATGACTTAAGCTTTAAGTTTAATGGTGATGTGATTGCAGTTGTAGTTCCTGAGGATCTTATAGATAAAGCCAGAGAAATGTTTCTAGGAAGTAATGTACTACCACTTAATGACTTAAATGCCTTAAGTAGATTATTTAGGGATGTAGCATTAAAGGCTTTGATAAGCATTCTTCCAAATGCAGACTGTAGGATATGCGGGTACTCTACATGTTTAGATTTTGCTAAAAGCATTATTAATGGTGTAGATAGTATTTACAAGTGTGTTAAGTATCAGGATGATATTATAGTTAAAGTTAATGGTTTAAAGCTTAATTTAGGCAAGTTTCCACGAGAAATTTTAAAAAATATACTAATAGCTTATTTAAAAACTCTTAGAGGTATACCTGAAAAACTAAATGAAATTGAAGTTTACATTAAAATAAGAAGTAACAATCAACACTCCCATATTTAGTAATAAGTCTGATCGTTTTCTATCGTCGATACTGTTAAAATAAGGTTTTTGAGCTTTTAGAAGGCTATATTGGGTGATTTTTAAGTGCTTTTGAGTGGTTTCCGGAGGCTGTTGGGATGTTTAGTTTTTATTAGGGGTTGGTGTTAGGGTTGGGGGTTGTATAGTGTATGTGTTGGGTTAAGCTATAGGGTTATGATTGTTATGTCTTGCTTGTTCTTGTAGGCCATGTTTCTGTTTACTATTGGATTAGGGGCTTGTTAAGGTATGTAGGCCTAGAGTTGGAGGACTATGTGGTGGGTGGAACGTGCTGATTGATGGGGTGGCTTTTCATCTATAGATGTTGACTTAGGGGGTTTGGCTGTTAACGTAGCTGGTAGAGTCAGCCATGGATGAGAACATGTTTTAATAAGGGCATGTATAAACAAGCCAGGTGTATGTGGATAGGGGGTATATTGAAGAACTGAAAAGCCCATCATGGATGCATATAACCCATAAACTTAGAAACCATGTTGAAAGATGGCTTATAACCTAAAGAATAGGATAAAGCCTTCTACAACACCCCATCAAGGAGGAACAGCATAAAACGTAAACTATTCCTCAAAACCCCACATACCGATACACAGCCAGAAAACACCAAAACTAAAAACGCCACCACCAAAAATGCTTATCTTAACAGTATCCTGTCATCTATATATAATCAATTACCTGGTCAAATATGAAGCATTTCCCTATTTTTCAGCCTCATTTAGACTATTCTTTGCTCTATTCATAAATTGGCCGGCCAAATGGACGATGCATTCAAGCGAACTTAACTACTTATTGTCTATCTAGCTATATATTTAGAATACTGCTAGTAAATTTTAGCAGCTCTTACTATGATTTTTGGTGTTTTGCTATTAGAGAGTTTTCAGTATTTATGATAGAGTGAGTATGACTAATATACCCAAAATAGGTTATTTTGTATCTTTTAGATGCTTAAAGCATGCATTCAAAGGAGCGAGCAATATTACCGTTATTAATTTATCTCCAACTATTCAACCTCACTTAGTAAAAAGAGTATTTCAAAATTTCTATCATAAAAGAAATTGAAATTCATGGAAGGCATTAGATTAATAACTCTTATAAATAGTAAAGTTTTAATTTATAAAGGGCTAATGAATTTTAATTCATCATTAAATTTAGTAGGTAAGCAGAGATTTAGCCTATGGGAGAGAATATATAGGAAAATTAATCCAATACCGTTAAGAAGTCAAATCGTAAATACGCTTATTAAACTAAATGTTCAGAAGAATAAACTATCTCATGGTAGAGCTGAGCTTGAAGCTATGGCTAAAAGCATCTATAATTGGATTTCTGAAGCTAAAGTTAATGGTGATTGGGGTAAAGCTAAAATGTACGTTAATGAATATGTAGAAATTAGAAAGATATGTAAACTCATAGTTGAGATAGAACTTGTTTTAGAGGCTACTTTACTAAGACTAGAGACAGTTAAAAGCTTTAGCGATATTGCAGCTGCAGTAATTCCCTTACAAGCAGTAGTTAATACGTTAAGATCAGAATTTGTAGAGTCTATACCTAAACTATCTACTGAGTTTTCAGGGATATTTGAGAGTATTAAGTCAATTATGATTGAAATATTTGAAACCTCCTCGAATCTATATAGAGAAACTATGGTGGATGAAGCTGAAAAAATACTTAGGACAGCATCGGTAGCTGCAGATCAGAGAATTAAGGAGAAATTACCGGAAATATCTACACAAGAGTTGGTTCAAGAGTTGGTTTAATCTTAAGCATTAAGGTTTGGGCAGAACAATTTACTTTCTAGTAGGTTTTCAGAAAGTTTAAATTTATTTCTATAGGATATTGTTAGGACTAAAATATGTGTAGTGAAGAGTTTATAGAGAGGGTATTGAGAGCAATTAGTAGATATAATATGTATAGAAATAAGGAAGCTAATGCTAGATTAATATTTGCTAGTAGAGCTAAAGTTATAGTTGAATTTTCAGGCTCATTTTGTTATTCATGTGGTTTTTACGATTGGATTGATGATTTAAGATATGAGCTTATAGATGAGCTTAATCTAGATGTTAAAATAGCCTCCATAGATGAGATTAAGCTTGGTGTTTATAATGTTGTATATATACTAAGCTAAATACAATTATTGTAATAGTATTTCTAAATTACATATTATGTTGACTGATTTAATTTATTTCCATATAATTACTATTGGTAATGGTATTGGTGGTGGAATTCTGAACACTCTCTATATTAGTACTCTTCAGTAAACACAGTATTGAATATGGACTACACTATGAGAGAATTTGGTCGATCTATTCTTTTATAATCTTTAGGTAATGTTTAAACGTCATTTTAAACCTGTAACTATTGTTTTACATAAACTTATTTAGGCTACTGAAAGCATATAATTCACATTAAAAATGAATTTAGCCTCAATATATTCAGGATTGGTATTTACATTTAGATTTGAATTCATATTATCTGAGAAGAAAACACCTCTTCAGAATACAAATCTATCAGTTAGAAATTACTATCTTGGTCTGAACTGATTTCAATCATGAAATTATAAAAATTCATTTTAAGTTTTAAGAATTCTTAGCATTAAGTCTTCAGCTACATCATCTTTCATCTTATTAAGTTTATACAGATTCACAAATATAATAAGCAAGAAAGTTTGCAAAGTATTTATTCTACTTTTTAAATTCTAGATTATCTCAATTTTTAGATATGCTGAGCTTACAGAATTGTCTCCAGAAGAGGTAAGTTTTAATTTTTAATCGTTAAATTATAGTGGTGATTTACCATTATTTACTTTGGTAGAGTTAAGAGGGTAAAGTGTTTAATATGTGGTAAATCATCTTTAGGTGTGTCAGAGGTTCTTGGGGTATGTAGGGAATGTATTATTAATAGATTTGATGAAGCATTACCATACATCTACCGTGCTCATGTTAAAGCCAGGTCTATGTATAGTTTACCTACCAATCCGCCAAGGAGTGGTGAAGGAATACGATGTACTATATGTTCAAATCAATGTATTATTAGCTCTGGAGAGAAAGGGTATTGTGGATTAAGACTTAATATTAATGGTAGGCTTCAATGTAGAGTTACATGCAGTAAAGCTTTACTGCATGCATATAAGGATCCTCATGTAACAAATTGCTGTGCAACGTATTTTTGCCCTGCTGGTACTGGGCTTGGCTACCCTAAGTTTGCTTATACTAATGGCCCTGAATATGGATACTATAATTATGCTGTCTTCTTCTATGGTTGTAACTTTTCATGTTTATATTGCCAAAATTATTCACATAAAAATTTACTTGAAGCCACTGAGATTGATATTGAAAACTTTACTAAAGCTATTATTAAGAATCAATTAATATCGTGCATATGTTATTTTGGCGGCTCTCCTGAACCAAGTTTACCGTTTGCTATAGCTGCTTCTAGAAGAGTTCTCGAAGAATGCAGTAAACGAATTATTAGAATATGTTTTGAGTGGAATGGCTGTGGAAATAGGATACTTGTAAGAAGAGCCTCTGAGCTTTCTCTTATATCTGGTGGGAATGTAAAATTTGATCTTAAATGTTTTGATGAAAGGTTAAGTATAGCATTAAGTGGTGTTTCAAATAGGCAAGCATATGAAAACTTTAAACTTATTGCTGAAGAGTATTATCCACAGAGAAGAAATATACCTGTTTTGAATGCTACAACTTTACTTGTACCCGAATATGTTAATGCAGATGAAGTTGAGAAAATAGCTTCATTTATAAGTGAGATAAATGATGAAATACCATATAGTCTTCTTGTTTTTTACCCTAATTTTATGATGAATGATATGCCTGTAACACCATTAAGGCAAGTTATTGAATGCTACAAAGTAGCTAAAAAATATTTAAAAAATGTTCATGTTGGAAATCTACACTTAATAGGTTTTAAATCAATGCAGCATTTTCAATCAGCTATAAACAATAAATTCTAATCTAAACCTATCTAAACCTAGAATATCTTAGTATCTTCTCTTATAGTTCTGTTTGATTTCTTTCACTAAGCAAAATGAGAATAGGAGACACATCTATGAAGTAATAGATTTCATTTAGCGAATCATAATTCATAGAAATACAACTAACATTTAAGGAAATGTAAAATGCATTATAAATCCCAATACTAAAGAAAGCTAGGCTTCTAGTTTTCATTGTAAGTATCTAGACGTTAATTAGTTTTAAGCTACGTTACTTCTACTAATTGAGAAGCTTACTTGTTAACTGAACATTTATAGAGTGAATATTAACCTGAAATTATAAGGAAGTTATTCTCTACAATTTTATTAATTGTTATTGAGGAGAAATTAAGATTTAATATTAAAGAGTGTTTTAAAGATGACTTATAGAATCCTATTCCTTTTATTATGTTGATAATGCTTTTTAAATGGCAACATAGAAAGCTTAAAGGAAACTATGTGGCTCATCAAGAGCATCATAAAGGAATCCATGTAAGTAAGTATATTTGTATTGAAGGTAAAGTAAAAGAGAATAAAACACAGAACAATAAGTAAGGAGTAAGCAATAGTGCGTGGCATATATAGAGTAATTTAAGCTAGAAATAATAAGCATAGTCAAGGTTTCCATAGTGCCTCGAGGGTTAAAAATTTAAGTATCTAGCTATTCTCTATTATACTTGGTGGTTATATGTCCGGAATTCGTGAAGTTCCTGAGGGTTTGGTTGCTTGGGAGCGGATTTCAGCTCACTCCCATATTAGGGGTTTAGGTCTTGAGGGATTGAAAGCTAAGTTTATTGATGATGGAATGGTAGGTCAAACTGAAGCGAGGGAAGCTGCAGGTATTGTTACACGGCTTATTAGAGAAGGTAAGTTTGCAGGTAGAGCAATACTTATGGCTGGTCCACCTGGAACCGGTAAGACAGCTATAGCAGTAGCAATAGCTAAAGAACTTGGAAAAGATGTACCGTTTGTACCTATTGCTGCAAGTGAAGTATACAGTGCTGAAATGAAGAAAACAGAGTTTTTAACTCAAGCTCTACGTAAATCTATCGGTGTTAGAATACATGAAGTACGTAAGATATATGAAGGTATTGTCAAGGAACTTTCAATACAGAAAGAACCGCACCCATATAATCCCTATATGCAGGTTCCTGTTGGAGCTATTATGAAGCTTGCGACTAAGGATGAAAGTAAGAAGCTAACAATGGATCAGTCATTTGCAATGCAGATAGTTCAGCAAGGGATAGAAACCGGAGATATTGTACAAATAGATGCTGATGGGGGTAGAATAACTAAGCTTGGTAAGAGTAAGCAGGCCATTGAAGAGAAAAAGGTTGATTTAACAGCTATTGAAGTTCTTGATATTCCACCAGGACCTGTAATGAAGGAAAAGGAGTTTGTATATACGTTGACGTTACATCAACTTGACGTTATGAACTCAAGAAGTGGTGGGAGTATATTTAGCCTACTGTTTAGTAGTGGTGGTGGGAGGGAGATTGATGCTGAAGTAAGGAAGGAAGTAGATAATGCTGTAAGAGACATGGTTCAAAGTAAAAAAGCTGAAATAATACCTGGAGTAGCCTTTATAGATGAATGTAGCATGCTTGATGTTGAAAGCTTCGCTTTTCTTAATAGGGCTTTAGAGCAAGATCTATGTCCAATAATAATATTTGCAACAAATAGAGGTATAACAACAATAAGAGGTACAGATATAAAGTCACCGCATGGTATGCCTCTAGATCTTCTAGATAGACTATTAATTATAAACACTAGACCATATAATGCTGAGGAAATAAGAAAAATACTTGAAATAAGAGCTAAGGCTGAAAAGATAGAAATTGAAGAGGAAGCCCTTAATCTTCTTACTAAGATAGGTGTTGAAACATCTCTTAGACATGCTGTTCAGCTTATGGCTCCAGCAAAGATAATTGCTGAAAACGAAAACTTAAAGGTAATAACAAAAACTCATGTTGAAAGAGTTAACTTTCTATTTGCAGACATAAAGAGAAGTGTTAGCTACTTACATGAATATGAAAAGCAGTTTCTAGTTTAAGCTATATAGCACATTTAAATATCGCAGTTTCAAGCTCTTCATGCATTACATGTCTCACATTAATTACCCTAATACCGGTTTCTAAAACTATCTTTAAGAATTTTGTTTAGCTGCTGTAATTAGAGTCATGCTAATCCACTGTAAATATTTAAAATAAATTCTGGAATTCTTATGAGGTCCCTAATATATCTGATTCTTCTTTCTCTTAAATTATATGGAGAGCTAACTATAATGTATTTAGGGTCTAAATCTATATATGAATCTATTTTGTAGCATCATTAATATCACCTGAAACTAAGCTTTTACATACTCCACGAATGTGTTTAGATGATATTTTAAACAGTAGATTTACGGTAACTATAGTTAGCACTACTCTATACTATTCAGAATTTTCATATAGAGCTTCATCACGAATTTTTAATTTTCTAAGTAATAGTTCCTCCTAAGCTGTTTAAGAAGATTACTAGAATATTATCTAAGCATCATTATAAGTATCTTAAGATGATTATTAATGAGTTAGGTAAATATAAATATGTTTCACTTTCTAGTAGATGCTATTGCAAATTTATTGATGTGAATATTGTTACTTTATGTTTAGCTCCCATCAACTTCCGATAAATTTGAGATTATCAATTTCTAAAGCAAATATACTACATCCTTATACTAAAGAGTAACATTTAAATTCATTAATGGATAAATGCTTAGATTCAAAACTCATTAAGGAAGTGATGCTCTATACCCTTAACTAGCAAGATTGGATAAATAGCATTAAAAATACTAGAATCCAACATAGAATATTGTTGCAATAACATAAGGAGGTGAAGTTGAGCTGTTAGATTTAAAACTAATAGATAAGACTAAGACTTGGCTAAATAGCCTACAGCTTAGAATTAAACTCTACTCTAGGATATCAGAACTAGGTGGAATAGCTCGTAGATACTTTGTTATGAATGCTTTTGATGGAGTATTAGCAACTTTCGGATTAATAACCGGGGCACATATTACTGGAAATGTTAACCCCAAGGTAGTTTTAGGCTCTGGTTTAGGATTAGCTTTAGCAATGTCAATTTCAGGATTTTCAGGAGCATATATAGTTGAGAGAGTAGAGAGGGGCCAAAAGTTAAGAGAAATTAAGAAAGCACTTTTCATGAATATTGATAAGACAATACTTGACAAGGCTATGAATTTCTCAGTAGTGTTGATAGCATTTATAAGCGCTGCAGCTCCATTAATGACATCTCTACTGGCTTTAGTACCATATGTTTTAGCAGTATCCAATATTATAACGTTGATACAGGCCTTTACATACTCATTATTAGTAATACTGGTAATTCTCTTCACACTAGGTTACTATATGGGAAGAATTATTGGTAAATCACCGTTAAAATATGGTTTAATAACCTCAATCATAGGATTAATTATAGGATTAGTTGTAAGTTTCTTAGCGATGATTTTAACAAGGTAAAGATGAAAATTTAAAAAAGGTGAAAATTTAAATAAGCATAGAATATTATAGTAAAATGTGAATGTTAGTATAAGAAGGCTTGTTTTAGATGTATTGAAGCCAAGAGAAGTTACAATAGTAGATATTTCGAAGGCATTATGTGATGTTAATGGAGTTGAAGAAGTAAATGTAGTAGTAACTGAGGTAGATGTGAAAACAGAAACTATAAGACTAACAATTAAAGGTTCAAATATATGTTACGATGACATGGCTAAAGTTCTCACAAACTATAGCTGTGCTATTAGAAGTATAGATGAGATAGATGTTTACAAGCATAAATTAGTAAGAGCTTAGTCCTCATCAAGTTCTACTGTGAATACTTTGCTATTATTGTAGCTTCTCAATATTTCCTTACAGCTGTCGGGAAGCTTAGAAGTAATTAGAATAGCGTTTTTTACTCTAGTATCAAAACATTTAATATAGAATGCTATGATATCAGTATCAGAAGGATTTAATATTACATCTAGAGCAAGATATTTTGAGTCATTGTTAATAATAATATCAAATCTATGTTTAATACCAGATACCCCCTCAATTTCACAATTATACCTTACATTCTGCATACAACCACAAGCCCCATAGTTTAGTACTTGTTGAAAACAATTTTCAAAATCCCCTTAAAAATGCTTCTTTAAAAACTTACTAACTTTAACGGAGACTTCTAGTAATTTTTAAAATTTAAAGCCATAATGTATATTGAACCACCCTCTACATCCATAATGAATAATATTCACTACTCAATCTATATAATGCATGAAGTGCTAATAGCTTAGCTAATTATTTCTATGATGATGTTTAAAATCATAATATGAACAAATACTATTGTTTACTAGAGAGAAACAATAAGAACTAAGATTGTTAGATGAATGATAAAGCCTTGCTTTTATAGGAGGCATTGAGTCATGTTCATAGCTTTTAACTTACTATGTAGAATCTTTTACATCTACTTTAATCTACGTTAAATATTCAAGATTAATTAATGGTAAAGATTATAACGTTCAAACATGGTGAAAGTTAAGCTATAAGCATTATCCATCAACTCCAACCTCCCTGATTTTCCCCTCTAAATCTTATTAAATGATAGGATGTCAAAAGTCAACTTCTATATATCTCATAGTATCAACATTATAGAATCAAGTCAAATTATTTGTTTAATATCCATGTTTCACCATGCTCTGTTACCTCCTTTTTCCATATTGGTACCTCATGCTTTACTCTCTCTACAATTTCCATTAATGCCTGAAATGCTTCCTTTCTATGTTTTGCCGCTACAAATACGTAAAACGTTTCCTCTCCAACAACTGCTTCCCCAGTTTTATGATAAATTTGAACATCAATCACTCCGTATCTACCTATTGTTTCTTCAGCTATTTTCTTCATCCTCTTTAACGCCTCATCGTTGTACGCTTCATAAACTAATTTTAAAATCCTCCCTCCATTTCTTCCTATCCCCCTAACTGCTCCTATAAATGATACTATACATCCAATTTTACCTATATTTTCATTTTCTATCTTATCTATAATCTCATTAATGTTTATCTCCTTATCCTTTATTATAGCTATATTCATTTAGACACCAAACAATTTATTAACATTAAGTGTTTTAAATTTTAGTTTGGTGGTGATGTGAAGATTTCAGTAGTTATACCGACATATAATGAGCGTGAAAATCTTCCAGTACTTGTTGGTAGGTTGTTTAAGGCTCTTAATGGTTTTGATTTTGAAGTTATTATTGTTGATGATAATAGTCCTGATGGTACATGGATGGTAGCTGAGTCCCTCAAGTTAAAGTATAGTGAAAAAATTAGAGTTCTAAGAAGACCTAGTAAGCTTGGCTTGGCTTCAGCTATTATTGATGGATTTAAGCTTTCTCATGGGGATGTTATAGTAGTTATGGATGCTGATCTTCAACATCCTCCTGAAGCCTTGAGAAATCTTATTAAACCAATTGAGACTGGCGATACTGATCTTGTTATTGCTTCAAGATATGTTAAAGATGGGGGTATTGAAGGATGGAGTTTTTGGAGAATTCTTGTTTCTCGTATAGCTACTTTAATATCTCATATAGCTCTACCGGAAACAAGAAGTATTAGGGATCCTATGTCGGGATTCTTTGTTTTGAGAAGAAGTATTCTCAATGGATTCAGTCTTAATCCTAAAGGCTACAAGATCCTACTTGAAATTCTTGTTAAAATTAGGCCCCTAAGATTTGCTGAGATTCCCTATGTTTTTAAGGCCCGTAAATTTGGAAGTAGTAAGCTTAACTTTAATGAGTATGTGAATTTTTTAAATCATGTTTTTAAGCTTTCAAATTACCGTCCATTAAAGTTCGCTCTTGTCGGCTTGAGTGGAATTCTTGTTAATCTTGGGTTACTGGAAATGTTTATTCGTTTTAGCTTAAATATTTATTTAGCAAGTGCGTGCTCAATAGAGATATCAATAGTAAATAATTATTTATTCAATACTTTATGGACATTTAGAAATAGGCTTAAAAGCGGGTTTATTAAAGCCTTTATTAGGTATCATCTTACGGTTGCTTTAGGAGCTGTAATAAATTGGGCTGTGTTTGCTATATTAGTGCTTTTCAATATTCATTATGCTGTATCACAGCTTATTGGGATTTTTCTAGGTTACTTAGTAAACTATGCTTTAAGTGAGTATTATGTCTGGAGTTAATATTTTAACAGATACCGAGTTAGAGAGATTTAGTAGGCAAATTAAGCTATTTGGTGTTGATGGTCAGAAGAAAATAAAGTGTTCAAGTGTTCTTGTTGTTGGTGTTGGTGGTCTTGGCTGTTCAGCATTGATGTATTTAGCATCAGCTGGATTTGGTAAAATCATATTTGTAGATAATGATATTGTTGAACTTAATAATTTAAATAGGCAAATACTTCATTGGGAGGATGATATTGGAAAAGCTAAAGTTGAGTCAGCTATTTGGAAACTTAAAAAATTCAATAGTAGTACTCTACTTGATGGTTTAAATTCTGAGTTTAATGAGGAGACTGGTGAAAGTCTTGTTAGAAGCGTTGATGTCGTTCTTGACTGTCTTGACAATTTTAAGACCAGATTTATTTTAAATAGATTATGTGTTAAGTATCGTAAGCCTCTTATTCATGGTGCTGTATATGGATTTGAAGGTAGACTTTTTACAATAATTCCAGGTAAGGGTCCATGTTTACAGTGTATAATACCATTTCAGCCCACTGAGATTTCAGATCCTCCAGTAGTCGGATCTACACCTGCTGTTATAGCTTCACTTCAAGTTACCGAAGCTATAAAAATAGTTACAGGTATTGGCTATCCCTCAATTGGTAAATTTATAGTTTATGATGGTGAATCTATGAGTTTCTTTGAGGTATCGGTTAAAAAAAGAGATAACTGTCCTATATGTAGCTTAATAGATTATGAAGATCTACAGCTTTGATTTTTTCTATTTCATTTCTTCCTGGCTTTAGGGGGTAGTTATAGTATGGCCCTATAGGCTCCTCATTGTAGTATGGTCTATTACAATCTGGGCATCCCATAGTTATGAATGGTAAACCTGAATCTATAATTTCTAATAGTCTATTTCTTTCAATATTTATCCCTAAAACTTCATTTCTACTGTTAAACTCTATATCGTCTAGTTTAATAATCTCCTTTTTAAGGAGATATGTTGAAAGTTGTAATCTTCTATATTTCTCTATGCTTGGCTTTGCTAAATGTTCTAATCTCGTTCCCTGTATTGGGGTGAAGGCAAAAAGCCCTATTAAAGCACCCTTACTAATAACCTCATTTATAAATTTTATAGCTTCATATTCACTCTCACCAAGTCCTATGATTATATGGACTGTAACATTTCCTCTTCCAAAAATCTTTAATGCATTATCCAGAAACCTAACATGCCCGCTCCAGCTATATGTTTCACCCTTAATTTCACTAAATATTTCTGGATTCACAGCATCAAATGATATACCGATACGTTCAACCCCTTTCAGTTTAAACTCTCTAAGAGTATTGATGCTAACCGGTGGTATAGATAAGGATATTGGTATATCAACGCTACTTAATGAATTAACAATTCTAAAAATATCTCTTACAAATCCATTATAGTTTAATGTTTGAATACATATACGTTTTACAGTTTTACTGCTTAAAGCATTAATAACATCATTAATCTTAAATTTAGGCCATAAAACTCGTGAAAGCATATCTGATCTTCCCATTGAGTTTCTTGCTTGCGGACAGAATGCACAGTTAGCTCTACATTTACCATTATGGTAAGTCATTAAGTATGCTGTGGTAGGTGCAGTTTGACAGATACCTTTAACTAATTTAAGTAGAATTGCAGTACCTATTGAAACCCTAATATAATGCATAGCTTTGTGTATTGTAAAACTATAAAAATTTTCTATAGCAAATTTGATATTGAAACCTAGCAAACTTACAATTTCAACATAGCTTCACGATAAGTAAAGGAATGAAGCTAAGTAAAGGCTAAAATTCACATAATAGCCTGATAGACTTTATGAACTTAAGTATGGAGGTACATGTAGTTGATGGCTTAAGTTTGCATGATAGCTGATGTTGAGGCTCTATTCAATAATCAGCTGGCTTTAAGCTACACCATACGTTCCCCTATGTTCAAGGGTTCGTGTGCAATGCTAACCTGTCTCTAAGCTTCATGCTTCTCCCTGAACCTGGGATATCGGCGAATTATTGGAAATATCCTGATAAATACTGTCAAATTGGTATATGTAGACATGTATGGTTAGTGAGTTAACTTGATAGTACCTCCTGATATTAGTAAAGTTTATAAATTGGGTGTATTATTATAGTATCCGGTGATGATGTGAGTTTATGGAGACTTAGACTATCCATGATTAGCACACTCACACTAATTATAGGTGTATCAACGCTTTTCCTAGCATTACTGCTTAGTCTACTAGGCTCATTAACTTTATGGTCTCTTGTGGGGCTTATAGTAGTATTTAATACTTTACAGTGGCTTATTGCACCCTATATTGTTAATGTTATGTATCGTGTTAGAGAGGCTAATCCATATGAGTATCGATGGCTTTATGAAATATTAGATAGAGTTACTGAGAAGTCAAGATTAGGGAGAACACCTAAACTTATGATTGCAGACATTCCAATACCTAATGCATTTGCTTATGGGAGTCCTCTTACGGGTCCAATGATTGCAGTTACATCATCTATGCTAACATCTCTTAGTAGGGATGAGATTGAGGCTGTTGTCGGACATGAAGTTGGACATTTAAAGCATAGAGATGTACAGGTTATGATGTTTGTCTCAATGCTTCCAGCCATAATAGCTATAGCTTCAAGAATACTTCTATTCTCTGGAGTTTATGGAGGTAACCGTAACAGAAGTAATGCCTTAGCCCTTATTGGAGTGATCGGCATGGTTGTTTACTTTATACTAAGTCTACTTATACTATGGTTTAGCAGGCAGAGAGAGTACTATGCTGATAGACATAGCGTAAATATTGTTGATAACGGTGCATATAGTCTAGCTCTAGCTCTTGCTAAGATATCAAATAGTGCATATAACTACAAGCTTAGAGGTGGTGATACCACACATTTTGAAGGATTTAAAACATTATTCATAGCGGATCCATCAGCAGCAAAACCAGTACAGATATCGAGTAGGGGTTGGGAGCTTGTTGAGAAAATAGCTTCACGTAAGCTATCATTTCTTGATACTCTATCTGAGCTATTCAGTACACATCCACATATAGTAAAGAGAATAAAAACATTATTATCATTATAAATAGCAGCATTATAACGATTTAATACTAAACCTAGCTTAATTTGAGTTGTTCAATTGGATTTTCACCTAATGAATCTATAACTAGGTTTATCGTAAAATTTCGAAATGAAATATGGAATCCTTTAATTCATGCCCAAATAAATATTGAACTCATCTTTAAACTCTGTATTTTAGGTGATTGTTATGTATGCTATTGTTGTAGGGCTTTGTATGTTGTTGTTAGCTTCATATCTTATTATTCCTACTAGATTTTAAGTCATCTATAGAATCTTTAATAGCAGACCCCATAAATCTGATACCATACTGTATAGGTTCCCCCCAACCTCCAGGATTTACAGTATGTTTACCTCCACATTAATGAATAATATCCTACTCCATAAGCCCCATCATATAATGAATCAGCATAAAGCTCTCTAGATACCCCTCAAACCAATAACTCATTAAGCCATCCCAACTCCAGAACCCAAGCCATACTTAAAAACATAGAACCCTCTGCACATATCCCCTAAGCCCATGCTTCAAGCCATCACAACCACCATCCCCACTATTAAGCCATCAACACATACCTATAGATTCAAAGCCCCAGCATTCCTAAGAAACAGATAAAACATCAATCAAAACCCATCATATAGAACACCATCATGATAAGCCCATAATCAGCCCAACCCACCAACAATAGCACTAGAAAAAAACAATCAAACCCCCCTATCAAAACCACAAACAAACCATAACCAAGAAAAACCTAAATAATTTAAAGATAAACTCATAGTTAAAATGAGGGATTATTAGTGAAATATGTAAATTCAAAATAGTTAAAAATCATTCTTCCTGCTTAAAAGTATGGCTTCTTATGAGGTAGGTAGATTGATGAAATATAACTAATAATAAAGATACTGTAGCTGTGTTAACCCTTAGATATGGAAAGCTGAAACTCCTTAGATTAGAATTCCATATGCAGTTTTTAATGTTAACTAATATTTTAAGATCAGCTAGAACCTTTTACTTCTCTCAACATTTTAACTCTTAATTAAACTAAATTGACATGATCACATCATAATAGAGTCATACAACCTCCTAAGTTACTAGAACTCCCCATTAAATACAAACATTTTTAAGCCTGCTTATAGTATTTCATTAGCCCGGAAAGCCCGGTGGAGACTTATCCGCCGATTGTAGTGGCCAAGCATAGCGGGCTTTGGAGCTTAGCGAAGAACCCCGCTGACGGGAGTTCGAATCTCCCCCGGGCTACCAAGAATTTTATTCTATTCGATTCGTTTAAATAGCTGTGGCCTTTAGGTTTATGTGGGGTTTGGGTTGAAGGGCCTCTCTGGCTCTGTCTCTTGGAGGATCCTGAGTTCAGAAGGTGGTATAAGAATCTCGAGAGGGGTATTGAGGGCAAGAAATAAATATTAAACCACAAAGCATCAAGTTAAGTTTTAGTTTTAACGTACTCTAACAATTGTATGCTTGTTAAAAATGCTAAATAGTCAAGATTAAATAGTTTGCGCTAAGTTCAGTTTAGTTATTCTGAGCTGCAAGTTATGTGCAAAAATTTTACACTATATGAGTGTAACCATTCTAAAATAGAAAAGCTTAAAATATTTCATATATGACTTCCAGTTTACAGTTAAAAGTAATATTTAAGTTATGGTGGTAGGGTATTTATGGACTCTAGGGAAAAGGCTGGTAGGGAATTGATAGATACTTTGCCTGAGAAGTGTCCAGTATGTGGTGGAAGACGTCTTATAAGAAGCTATGAAAGAGGTGAAGTATCCTGTGCTCAATGTGGAGCAGTACTAACAGAGAAGATAATTGATACTGGTCCCGAGTGGAGGGCGTTTACTCCCGAAGAAAAAATGAAGAGAAGTAGAGCAGGAACACCATTGATTTCGATAGCTCCAGAAGTCGGTATGTCAACAGTTATAGAAGCTCCTTACAAGGATGCCTTCGGTAGAAGTATAGATTTAAAGAAAAGATTAGAAATATTAAGATGGCGTAAATGGCAAATAAGAAGTCAAGCCCACTCATCAATGGAGAGAAACCTTACTCAAGCAATAGCTGACTTGGAGAGAATAAGTAATATCCTTGGAATACCAACAAATGTAAAAGAGGAAGCTATAGATACGTATAGAAAAGCTATTGAAGCAGGTTTAGTAAGAGGTAGATCAATAGAGTCTGTAATAGCTGCATCAATATATACAGCATGTAGGAAGTGGAAGGTACCGCGAACTCTCGAGGAAATAGCAAAATATACAAAAGCCGGCAGGAAAGATGTATCAAGATGCTATAGGCTACTTCTAAGAGAAACTGGAATTAGAATTCCACTTCCTGATCCAGCTGATTTTGTGGAAAGAATTTCTGAAACTCTAAAGTTAAGTGGAATCGTACAGAAGAGAGCCGCTGAACTAATTAAGAAAGCAAGAGAGTTAAGGTTAACAAGCGGGAAGGATCCTGCAGGAATGGCTGCTGCAGCCGTTTATATTGCTGCATTATTGGAGGGTGAAAAGAGAACACAGAGAGAAATAGCTCATGCAGCGCAAGTAACGGAGGTAACAGTACGTAATAGATATAAGGAGCTTGTAATGGGTTTAAAGCTGGATATACCATTAACATAAACTTTTTAACATTTACCTATTACTTTGGTAATCTGTATTAAGGGGTGTTAATGTCATTTCTATATATTAATAGTCAACCAATAGTTTTTGGAGGTTTCCAGCATATATTTAAAGATTCGAAATTCATTGTTGTTGGTGTTCCATATGATGGTACTGCAACCTTCCGTGTAGGAGCTAGATTTGCTCCTGAATCCATTAGACGTATCTCGGGAAATATGGAAACTTATAGTTTAAGAGCTAATTTAGACTTAGAGGATGTTAAAATTCATGATTTAGGAGATGTCCTCTGTATTCATGGTGACCATAACGTAACTCTTAGAAGAATTGAAGCTGTTATAAGTGATTTAATATCCCAAAATAAAACCCCGGTTATTATTGGCGGAGAACATAGTATAACTTATGCATCTGCAAAAGCATGCAATGCTGACTTAGTAATATCCTTTGATGCTCATGCAGACATGAGAGATCAATATCCATTAGGACTAGTGAACACTCATGCTACAGTCATGAGGAGGTTAAGTGAGATTCTTGGTACCAAAAATATTATTGAAATTGGTGTTAGGGGTTTCTGTAAGGAAGAGCTAAACTATCTAAAGAAATCAGGTATTTTATACTTTACACCTAAACACTTAAAAACACTAACAATATACAATGTTATCAAATCAATTCAATCTTATATTTCAAGAGCAAATAGAATATATATATCAATAGATATTGATGTTTTAGATCCATCAATAGCACCAGGAGTTAGTAATCCTGAACCTGAAGGATTAACTACAACAATGCTTCTCGACATAATTGAGGAGTTAGCATCTGGTAGGGTTGTTGGGTTTGATGTTGTAGAGGTATGTCCACCATATGATCTAAATGAAGTAACATCTATACAGGCAACACATATTATTTTTGAAACCATAGCTCTTCTAGCTAGATAGATACCTATAAAATTCTTAAATGGCCTTAATCATCTTAACAATGGGAGGTCTAAGTTTAATTATTAGTTTATTTCTACAGTATATACATCTTACCCCACGCATTTTTGAAAGTTCTTCAGGTTTTACAATTCTTCCACAATTCATACATTTGTAGTAGCTCATAGATTTGCCCTATTAAATAGCTTCTTTGCATTAATGTTTTAACAGAAAAGCTTATAAATTTTCCCCTCATATTCACATGGAGTGGGTCAATACTAATGAGTACTATATGTCCTGTTTGTGGACTACCTGAAGAACTATGCATGTGCAAGGCAATAGCACAAGAGGAGCAGAGAATCAGAATAAAACTTGAAAAAAGGAAATGGGGAAGAGACGTAACAGTTATTGAAGGTATTGATGATAAGGATATAGATATACATGATTTAGCTTCAACACTTAAATCTAAATGTGCATGTGGCGGTACAGCTAAAAATGGTGTGATTGAACTACAAGGAGATCATAGAGGTAAAGCCCGTAGAATACTTATATCATTAGGTTTTAAAGAGGATAATATTGTTGTCGAGTAGCCATGAATAATAACTCTAAATTTAAATTATCACATGCACTTAGACAATATCTAATTTGCTGTCTACATTGTGAAAGCTTAAAAATAAATCCTAAAGCTACTACTTCAGGATTGCTATCTTCATCACTATATATGTGAAAGTTATGGATACTATGGCAATATCTTCCAGAAGTTATGATAGAAGATTTTAAACGTGATTAAGCTTTATTTTGCAATGCATAGAGCCTCTTTATCCTTTCAACACCATTAATTTCTTCAATGATT
>CALHIW010000100.1 GCA_938030905.1 Candidatus Methanomethylicia archaeon
CTGCTTTTCCCAGCTGGATTCATCAGCTTATTTGAAGCTCTTCCACAGTTAAACCCATATTATGGGCTAGCTCCCTAGCCCCCTCAGATATAGCCCTCCTAACAGTTAAGATAGCCCAACCCCTCCCAGACATAAGTAAACTCTACAACAAACCCCTCTACAAATTTGACCAGTCAAATATTAAAGAGTTTGGAGATGAGTTCGTAAATAATGTCAAGCAGTTCTGGCTTGTGATTCCTGCCAGCTACTTCGCTAAGGAACCCCAATACTGGTTTCTGTTATCCATATCTCCATCGTATCAAAATCAGTTACTCCATCAATTAATGATATTAACTTAATTTTAACCTTTGTATCAGGCTTTAGCAAAAATATCTTCCCTAGGATTTGTTAAACGTTTATTTAAAGCAAAAAGAAAATAACCTATACCTTTTTGAGTTAGTCGACCAGGAAACGCAAAAAGCTCCAATTGCCATGCATTGTTCTAAGAGTGACCTAACCACTTGAGTTTGCCTCCCGCTTTGACGGAGGTAGTATTCATGATTTATTCCAATAACTATGCTGTCCGTCATGAGTTGTCCATCTGGAAAGAATACATGTATGTTGGCAACTATGGGCAAAAATGAGAATTTCTTATTAACTGGGTGGTAATACTCTGTTCATTGAGCAGCTTAACAACATGCCCAATGCATTTAGGATTTATATAAAGCAAAGGAGACAGTAATAAAAAACAGAGTAAGAACGAATAGCAAGTTCTGCCCAATACAACTCACCTCAATACCTGGGAAACTTAGGTCTATAAAAATCTTCTCAAGTCTAAAATCATAATGCAGAGAGTTGCAGCATACTTCTGAATAATATAGATTCTCCTCCTTTCTTCATCTACTATGGTCTCTTTGTCCTATAGTTCAAGGGTTTCACTGAAATCCCCTTTCTTTAAATATTTACTCACTGACGCCCAGACTTCACAGTCCCTTATTACATTATTGAAATGAGAATAGCGATTTTTATCTTTATAAAACAATGTATTTAACGCCCTACACCTTAATAATTATTCTTGAGAATTTGGAAAAAAATGTATTCAAAGATAAATCAAAGAGTTAGAAGGGTCTTCTTAGATTTAAGATTTTAACAATTACAATTAAAAATAGGTCTATAAAGATATACAGCAATGACTTTTCATTACCAGCTGTTTAATTTGGCCTTTCTGCAAAACTCTCAGATTCTTCTATAGATATAGAAGAAGTCTTCTCAGCATCTTATGAAAGCAATTCCTCATAGTATATAGTAATGGTTATAATACTTAAATTTATATATCCCGCATACAATTATATGTAATGAGAGATATTGAGCAAAATTGGAATTTCGTCGAAGTCATTAAGCATTGAGGAGTTTATAAGAGATATTGAGAATTTAGGCTATACTGTGATAGGTAATCCTCATAATTTAAAGATTAAAACTAAAGCTGGCTGGGTTGAGTTCAAAATCATTGACGTTATTGGCTTTACTGATGGTATAGGTAAAGTTTTAGCTTATAAGTATAGTAGTCCAGTTCTTGAAGGGCCGATTATTCATGGTGAGGTTAGTGCTGGCATATGGGAGGAAACTGTAAGAATCTTTTATCCAGACGGGAGGTATGAAGATGTTGCCATAATGATTCATGATAGCTTTATAAATGCTAAGATACCTACTAAGAATGTTGATTGCCTATATGGGGAAATATTTATATATGGTAGATCATTTAAGCTTCCACTAAATGCTGAAGATTTAGAAATGATAGCTACTTTAGGTGATGAAGCGTTAGAAATGTTGGATAAAGCAATATCAGCATATGGACTGGAAAACCTGATTAGTGATAAAGCGCTAAGTGAACGTATTAAAAAGGATAAGCTTGAAGTTGAAGAACTTGATTTCAACTCTGGATTTGCTATGGTAAAGAGAAATAGTGACTTCTTCATTATTTCTATCGTTGATTATGTTGTAAAGCTTATTATTGATGGGAATACGGATAAAGCCTATAATATATATGAAAAGCTTAATGAAAGTAGAAGAGAAGAAATTATAAAAATACTTAAGGATGAGTTAACCATGTACGGAAAGACTGGAAGAAGAAAAGAGTATAGTAACATATTAGCTTTCATGCAGAAATTTAGTAAATAAACTATAGATAATATGAAATTCTTGGAGTATTTTTACCAAGTTTTCTTCTACATGCATAAATCATAGCATTTACAAATAGAATAGTCCATTCAGCAACGTCTTCAGCTGGAATACCCCAATCAAGAGCCCTTCTAGAATATAATACTAAAATACTATCTTCAAATTCCGGCGAATACCTCTGCATTAATATGTAAATTTCAAAGTCTGGTAATGGAGTAAACTTTATACACCAATCTGTAGCCTCATCAATTCTTAAATCTACAAGTTCACCCCCACAAATCTCAGCTAATTTTTTAGCCTCCATCCTTGATACGTGTTTTAAAGGCTCCGCTCTAATTTTAAGTGATTGCTTTAAGAAGTTTAAATGTACAAGACCCCCCTCAAAAGACGTTATATCAGTAAGATCTTTAAAGCTCATAAAATTAATGATACAGTGTTTAACTAATAAAGTTTCTTGTAATTAATTTAAAGATAACTATTATTTCAAACACATTTTTAAGAATCTTATGTTGTTACTGTTCTAAGTAGATTGAGTTGAAACAATCTTGATGATGATATTATCTTCATCCAGCAACATTATGTAATATTAGTCTAGCTCAGTATCTCCTGGCAACTTAAGAGACAACATATGATATGTTAGATTATAGAGCTATCTCTTCCATATTGAATTGACTTAGTTAATACTTCCTGGTGCTTAAAGAGAATCTTTAAGCATTTCTTCTAGATTGCTAGACAGCAAAGTTAAATAACATTATAAATGTAGATAATTTACATAGCAGTTTTCTGAGATATTTATGTAGGGAACTATAGAGATACTTAACGATAATATGGATCACATAATAATACATATTAACCTATTAACCTAGTGAGTTGCTAATTTTTGTTTTAACTGGATATTTATCTTGTAACTTCAGACTTCCTGATGATTTCGTAAAGCTCATATGCTTTTT
>CALHIW010000101.1 GCA_938030905.1 Candidatus Methanomethylicia archaeon
TTTACGAACTGTAGCCTCATTAATACCCAGCTCATCAGCAATTTTAACATATGGCTTACGACCATCAACTTGAAGAATTCTAATAATTTTTAGATCAGTTGCATCTAAAGAGGATACAGACATAACCATTAATAATGTAAATAGATTAATAAACTTTACCAGAAAGCATATAGCTTACTCGGTCTGAAAACATTTATCTCTAAAATAATTACTAACAAAATTCGGAATTTTTTATCACGCTTTTTACGAAATTTATAAATAGAAAACCTATAAACCGATATAAGTTATATTCAATTTTCGTATCTATATATAATTTTTTTCTTAAAAAAACTACTCTTTTAATTAAAATAAAATATATTTTTCATACTACCCTAATTATTTTTCTCCGAATTTTTATACGAAAAATTTAATAGTAATTATAACACTATATATTACTAGGCTATCCTTATGAAGGAAGTAGTTAAATCAATTCCATTAAGTTTAAGAGAGGTTGTAAGTAATAAGCTTATAAAGATTATTACTAGTTCATCTAATAGCCATAAGATACCCTCAAGTCTTGCTAGATCTCTACTCTACTACTGGCAGAGGGATTTACTTTCAAGTGAAGTTGGGTTAATGAAGCTTATTGAGGCTTCCTTAATACTTGAATATGATAAAACAGTAAAGATTTTAGCAGATCTCGGGTTAAATGAGGCTGTGAAATTAGTTAGGCTCAAGTTTATACTGTCTTAATAACTTTATGAGCTTAAGCTTTATTTAGGATTCATAGTATGCTTGGTGATGAGGGAAATAGATGGAGATCGATCTACATAACTCAATATAGATTGAAAGTTAATACGATCTATATTGGTAAATCTAAATATTATTTAAAGCAAGTAGATATTGTAGGTGAATCTATTGAAGATAGTTTATAATAAAAAGTTTAATAAAGTATATGTAGATGATCCTGCTTCAGCTCCAGGTCGTATTGAGAGTATATATAATGAGCTTAAGTCAGTATATGAGTTCGTTGATGTTGAGCTGGTTTCAGATAATGATTTAAGACTTGTTCATACAGATAGACATATCGAATATGTTAAGAGCTTAGGGAAAGTATATAGTATGGCTTTACTTTCTGTTGGGGGAGCTGTAAAGGCATGTATGCTCGCAATTAGTAATGAACCAGCATTTGCACTTATTAGACCTCCGGGCCATCATGCCTATGAGGATAAGTCATGGGGTTTCTGCTACTTTAATAATGTAGCAATAGCTATTAAAAAGCTTAAGTTACTTAAATATGTAGAGAGAGCATTAATTGTGGATTTCGATCTTCACTATGGTGATGGAACGGCGGAAATCTTTAGTAAATGTAAAAATGTAATCTACTACCATGTACCATATAATATTTATGAATTAGAAAAATTCATAAATAAAATCTACAATATAGATGTACTTGCTGTTTCAGCAGGTTTTGATAGACATATTGATGATTTAGGCACACTCACATATGATGACTTTAAATATATTGGTAAGATATTAAGAGAGTGGAGTAATGAAAGATGTCGAGGTAGAAGATTTGCAGTTCTTGAAGGAGGATATAATCATACTGTTCTCGGAAAGGCTGTTAAGGCATTTCTAAACGGGTTCTCATGAAAGTACTTACTGGAAATCTATGTGAATCTCTCTGAATTAGTTAAAATCCCCTCTAATGTTGAGAATTTATTAAATATGTTTTAGATTTCAGTAGAACTGCAAGAGATTTAGCTCCCTACTACTGTAAGCATCTTCATTAGAACTAATTATAGCATCGGTTAGGAAAGCCTGTTTCTTACAAGCAGAGTAGTTTCTATATTTTCATGAATTTTAGAAGCATAAACTGAGGATAATACCTTATCTGAACGTCAGGTTTGCAAAAGACTTACTGTTAAGAGAACATCAGAACCTATGGCTAAAGCTCTTGCAAAACATGCTCTAGCCTTCATTCAACCAGCTCACGAAATAATAACTCCTAAATTTATGAAGCTCATAGTTTAGGAAATTATGAGTCTAATCCATCAAATTTAAAGCTTTTTCTCTCTATTATATTCATTGTGAATTGCAGCAGTATCCCTGCTAATATGGAAACTTACCCGTAATTAAGGCTAATCATGAAGGATGAATATCGTAATCTCCTAGTTTCGATGTGATGATTACACATGGCCTTCAAGAACAGCTATAAGAGAACATAAACTCTCCATAGATGAACTTAATTTCTCTTTAAATATATTGAAGGGTAGGCTATTGAATACTTAAAGTCCTAGATGGCCAGCAAGAAATAATTGATTCAAAGCCTCTAGAAAAATAATATGAGGTATATTAAACATAATTTATTGGGTTTAATTATTTACACCAGTAAATTAAGCATATCCCATAAACCATAAAGCTTAAGAGACTAATGTTAGAATATTAATTCTAGATGATGAGGGAGGTGATCACAGAGCCAAATGAAGAAGCCTAAGTTCTGAATTGTATTTTCCAGCTAAATACCTGTAGCATATTCATAGTTGAATAACTAGTAGCTATGATTTATAGTTAAGTTTTTATTTTATGCTTTATAGGTTTAGCGGTGTTTATTTGAGACTCATAGTTTTTGGTCCTCCAGGAGCTGGTAAGGGGACTCAAGCTAAGTTATTGTCAAACCACTATGGTATACCACACATATCTACTGGTGATATTATTCGAGAGGAAATCAAGCATGATACAGCTTTAGGAGTTAGAGTTAGGAGTTATGTTGAAAGAGGGGATTTAGTACCTGATGAGGAAGTAATAGAGATTGTTAGAAGAAGAATACTCTTAGAAAACTGTAGTAGAGGGTTTATTCTTGATGGCTTCCCAAGAACAATTATTCAAGCTAAAGCTTTAGACCATATTCTAAATAGTAGAGGGTTAAAGATAGATGCTGTGATTAATCTTATAGTTAATGAGGAGGAGTTGATTAGGAGGTTATCAAGTAGGAGAATATGTAGAATATGTGGGGCAACATATCATTTAATATTTAACCCTCCAAGGAAAGACTTGAAATGTAACATATGTGGTGGAGAGCTGTATCATAGAAGTGATGATATGGAGGAGGCTATTAGAAGAAGAGTTAGAGTATATAATACTGAAACGAAGCCATTAATAAAATATTATGAGGAGAAGAAGCTAATTATAGATGTTAACGGCAATGGAGATATAAATAGTGTATTTAGTGAAATACTAAGAAAACTAGGAGGATAGCTATGTTTCCTTTACAAGAACAATCTCTATTGTTGAAACCATTCTTTTAGTTGGCTCTTGACCTATCTGCTCGGAGCCTATCTTAATATCTTTAACGCTTGCCTTTGCAAGTCTTCTGAAAATCTCTACAGCACTAACAGCTGTAGAAATAGCTCGACCTCTAGCCTTCACAACAATTTCCTTCTCAGGCATAACAATCATTGCTGTAGCATAAGCCATTGGGGGCTTTTTACCAATTAGTATAACATTTGACGGAACCGAGGACTGCATACTCATACCATCACCAACCACCTATAAACTAGCTTCTTAAATACTTTTCGCTAAAATGTTTTACTTCGTAATTAGGGTGAATGCCATTTTTGCCTAGGAATGCCCAAGAACTGCAATAATGGCTTCTCTTTCTGAATCAGAGGGCTTAGAAGAAACTGGATTAAAAATAAACCGAAATGCTATTTAACCCCCTACTCATCCACCCGGAGCTCTAGGTTTCCGGACGTACTTCTTAAAAATCCTATTTATATTAGGATTTAAATATATAAAGTTGGTGATGCATTTCTTTTAATAATGTAGGAGCCCCTACTTTAACCGCTATTTCTTGTAAAGATATTTTACAGCTGAATATATTGGGAATAGCTTTATTGCTACTGTATAGAATAGTATGGTTAGTGCTATTAGGCCTGTGGTTATGCTGACTTCAATCCAAGTTGGGTATTAAATGCTTGAAGTAACATGAAGTTATTACTAGGTTCTGCCCACTTATTACAACTCCACCGATTAGTGAAATGGAAGCTACGAATAATCAAGCAATGCTTCTTCTAATTTTAGGTATTACAAGGAGGAAAATGAGTATTAAGCCACATAGTAAGATTTCTACTAGTGCAAACTGGTTGCTGGTACTTTGCTCATACCTACATTAAACACTAATGCAGATACTCTGAAGTATGGGTATAATATTGGGAAGAACACTAACTACTCCGGCTGAAGCTTGTGGGCGAATTGTAATGGCTGAAGCTACTCATCTCCACGTTAGGCTTGTTGATCTGAGCTCGTCTGGATGAGGACGGATTCACTCTGGGGTATAGTTGGAGTGAACTGAATCTGCATTATTTTACATATTGGAGAGGTGGTTGAGTTCTCCTATTGGCTCTATTGATGTGGCTGTATCTTGGATGTATTATGGGTTTCTTGGATTGATGTAAACTATGGGTATCCCCTCTTAAAGGCTTTGTATTCGATAAGGACTGAAGTTTATGGAATGTCCATCTATGAGGACTTCATTTTGGCTTCTATGATACTTAGCTCTACTTCTGATTCTAGCTGGTTTCCCCATTACGGCTATGTCGCCCTCTTTAAGACTGTTTATGAGGATTCTGCTTACCTGATATAGAGCTGTGTTGATGTACCTCCTCTCTCCCCGTTTCAGCCTCCTTGTTGTGGAGATTGTGTCTTTAGCTTGGAGGGGTACTCTAAGACTATTCCCTTATGGAGGACCCCCCAGCTTTAACTTTAAAGCTGTTGGAGGTGTGGGGGTTCTTCAAACTATGTCAACATCTATGGGATTATTGCTCTTAGCTTCTGGGGTTGGCTTGATGATTGCTGTACGGTTTTTTAACCTCTGTAAATTAAGAGAGTATGTATAGCGTCTTTAAGAGTTTTCTCTGGTATTCACCGATATCAAGCGGAGACTTCATCCTCTTCTGAATGGTTAAAATCGAGGCATAGATTCCATTGGGCTTATAAATAAGTCTGAGGCTTCCCTCATCCGAGTTCATCGAAAGCTTATTAAACTTAAGCAACTTATTACGCCTCTGCTTGTAGGCTATAGTAACTCTGTGTCTTGCTTCTTATGGCTAGGTTTGCTGGGGATTAAGCTTCTCTCTTGTCTCTCGGTAAACCATGTGGTGGAGAGTTGCAGGATTGAAGACTCTACACTTAAAGGCTACCTTAGAAATATGGTTACAATTATCTCGAAAACTTTCAAGAGTAGCCAGTAGTTTGCCGGAGTCTTTAACAGTTGACTTAGGCTTAGAGACAGTCTTAGAGAGTTACATATCGAAAACATATATGCATTTCCGTTATTCAAGGTTACCTCAATTCCTCCCATGGCTAAAGCTTATGGGTCTCCTTAAGATGGTTTGATGGTTAAGAGCTATCTTGTAAATCTTAGATACCCATATAAACCAACTCCAGTAAATATTGAGAATGTAGCTAGCATGCTATAAGTCTTCTATTGATTACCTTATTTATGAAGTAATCGTTTCCTCTAAGGTTTCAGGTTTAGCTTCACTCATAAACCTTTCTCTTTTCCTATTTAGTATTTCATCATGTAGATAAGCTTCTCCTAGAAGTAAAATTTCAATAGTAATTATTGATGAGGCAACATAATTAACAATACAAAACTGTTAATTGAAAGTATAAAAAGCCTACTCCTTAAGCTAAGAAGAGAAAT
>CALHIW010000102.1 GCA_938030905.1 Candidatus Methanomethylicia archaeon
TTATATATGGCATCCGTATTAATTTCATTTGCTATTGGACAAATGTGAATAGCTTTTACTTCTAGATCACTAGGTATATCAGACCCTAAAATATCTTCACATTTTGAAATAAGCTTAAGAGTCCGTTCATAGTTAGAATTGTATACTATTTGATAACGAGTAGTAGGCTTGGAGGATATTTTTATTAGTGATATATCTGGACCCTTCATTCTATCTAAATATAGGTTAAAATCAAATCCAATCTTTGAAATTATACATACCTTCCAACCTAGAAGTGATAGATTAAAGCCACAGTAGTAAGGTGAACCGCCGATACCAATTCTAATCCTATCACCTATATGAACTTCATCAATAGCTAAATGCCCTACAATTAGAAAATCATACATTTCTATTTATTAACATACAACCTTAAATACTCTACTATTTAATTAATGCTCTTACAGCTAATCTTACGGCTTCAATACTTGAATATCTAGGCTTCCAGCCTTTAGCTTTAAGCTTTGAAGTATCAAGAAGCATGTACTTCACATCACCAATCCACCCCCGACCACCATTAACCCCACCAGTATATCTAAATGTAACATTTTCTAACCCCATTTCTTCAACAATAATTCTAGCTACCGTTACAACATCAACTCTATCTATAGATCCCAAGTTATAGATTTCAAGAAAGCCTTTAACATCACTTAAACCAGTAAGTATACCATCAATACAGTCATTAATCCATAAATAAGATTTTGACTGTGTACCATCTCCGAGAATTTCAAGCTCACAGCAATTTTTCCTAAGCTTATTTACGAAGTCATATATTACTCCGTGTCTTGACCTTGGACCAACAATATTTGCTAATCGATATATGATGGACTTAAACCCAAATGTATAGCTATATGCAGATATTAAGCTCTCAGCTGCAAGCTTAGCTGCACCGTAAAGTGAAATGGGCTTTAAGGGACCATAACTTTCTGGAGTAGGTATTACAGTAGCATCGCCATAAACTGTTGAAGAAGAAGTAAATATGAGGTGGCTAACATTGTTAATTCTCATAGCTTCAAGTACATTGTATGTTCCAAGAATATTTTGCTTAAAATGAATATTTGGATCGCCAATTCTAACTTCAGGATTAGCAGCAAGATGGAAAACAACATTAACTCTTCTTAAAGCATCAACTAAATCATCTAGATTAGTTACATCACCTTTAATAAACTCAACTTTATCAATTGATTGCCTAAGATTCTCAATACTACCTACAGAGAGATTATCTAAAACCTTAACATTCAATCCTATAGAAACAAGACGGTCAACTAAATGGCTGCCAATAAAACCAGCACCACCAGTAACAATAACTTTTGGGTCCCTACTTAAAACAGACATGGTAATTACTAAATCTAAAAATAAATTTAAATATTTGGCTGCAATATTTTCTAAGAGGCAATGAAGAAGCCCTCGATTTATGAGAATTTAATGAATAAGCATGTGGGGTTTAACTGAGCCAAATGATCCATACGACCCCGGACAGATGAAGATAAAATAAATAGATTTAAATGTTAACATTCAAAGAATAGATGAATTCATACTTCTTAACGAAGCTGAGAAAGCATATACATATTGAAAGCATGCTTAATGCTAGAGTTACATATGAAATAGTGAGCATACTGATAAAATCTAAAATAAGCTAGTTCCTATTCATTACTAGTTTTAATGGAGAATTAAGGTTAAACTTAGTAAGTTGGTTAGCTGTCATGAAAACTTTAAGAGGTATTGGAGTTCTTCAACCCACCTTTACATATCATTCTTCGAAATCCAATACATATTTCACCATAAGAACACGTTGAGAATTGAAGATTTATTTCCTCAACTTAAATCGTTATTGTTTCATTAGACTTAGCTCAAGAGAGAAATTACGGGCATAAAACAAGTTAGCATCATACACAGATCCTTAAGCATGAAGAAATGTATAGTGCGACCTTAAAGCCAGCTAATTGTTAAATAATCTCTACCTAAAGATAAAGTTTAAATTCAAAGCTTGAAAATATAAAAGCATATGAGTAGATTGGGTAGATATGTTTGTATGGACTGTAATAGGATTGGAAAGGGAGGATATTTTAGCCTTAAAGGTGAGGGGGGGAAATGTCCATACTGCGGCTCTACAAAAACTAGGAGATTAGGAAATTAATTAAATTAAAGCTTTAATATTAATGACCTAAATCTAATACAATCCCTAAGTTTTAAGACGTTAGCATATATAAGCTTATATTCATCACACATAGGTTACCAAAAACCCTCAGCATAGAAAGACGACCACCCGTCATAGTCTTCTAATGACTTAACTCATCCATTAAAGCTTCTATAGTATATTGATACATCCATACTTTCACAATTTCTAGAAGCCATAAATTCCTTATTCAGCTACATACTTAATCTACCCTCATTTCTTAATACTTTAAACCTCATACATAAAGCCATGGTAGCCCATATTTATTACATATTACAAGCTATATTAGAGGCTTTAAGATGATGATTTGGACTTCTAAAGTAGCTCTACTATATATCTTCAGTCATAATGGATGCGTTTCATGGAATGCTTCTTAATAGCTTTAAGTGTTTTTACCTATCTAGCTTGATGAAAGGTAAGCTGAGTGTGGGGAACTTACTCATGCTTACCTCTGAAACAACATTATTTGGTTGTTTCAAAAATATCAGTTATACCTGATAGTGAAGAATTTACTTAGTTCAGTAAATAATTATAGTCAGCTGGTTGAACCTATAGGCTTAAATTTACATAAACTGATGAAAGAACTATAGAGTTACATGTGTAATTCTTAAAGTCAAGAACATCTCCTAGGAAATTAACTAGAGAAAATGTTTCCTGTAGGGAGTGATAGATCCCAGTAAATGATTTCCTATTAAGTCACTTACTGAAAACCCAGAATTCTTACTTATAAACAGTTTGGAAACGCTAATATTCTTATACCTAAAATCTTTCATCAATCCATTCTATAATTCTATATGAATCCACGTAAGAGTCAAGAAGGAAACACCTTTAAGATTCTTAACTACAGCAGTATATTTAGAAAACATAGTATTCATAGCTGTAAATACGTACTTTAAATTTTCTATTATTTATTACGGAAGGTGCTACGTATATAGTAGGAGGTATAAATATGAAAGCTAAATATTTTAAAATCACATCAATACTAAGAGTATCATTACCGATCCTTCATACTCTATTTTAGCTATGTAAAATCTTTTGAGTATTCCTTATGTATTTACAGACTTTTATATCAATATAAACATTTACTTATCATAACTGAGTTTAGGAAAATATTAAAAATAATAAGGATTAAATAATTTTACAGCAAATTCATAGCTAACTGGTAAGTTTAAACTCTACGGTGAGGATTCGATGTATATGGATAGATTAAGTAAAGCTATTGAAAGCTTAAGGATGCATGAGCTTGATGCATTAATACTACTTAATCAATCCAATATAGCGTACTTTCTAGAAAGCACTTTAGACTATTCTGCAGTTATATTCTATAATAATGGAGAAATCCATGTAGTAACACATACTCTAGAATATCCAAGAGCTAAACTTCTAAGTAATGTCAGTATCCATTTATACTCAGCACAGAATAGAAGTAGGGGGGAAATATTAGCTAGAGATATTATAGAAGCTGTAGGTAAAGTGATTAGAGGAAGTGTAAATAGAGTAGGCATTGAGGGCTACTCAATATCGTACACCGCATATAATCGCTTATCCAACATTCTCAGTAACATTGAAACTGTAGATGCTACTGATGCTATATGGGAGTTTAGACTTATAAAAAGCCTAGATGAAATTGAAAAAATTAAAAATGCTTCAAAAACAGTTTCTAAAGCTATAAGTAAAGCTGTTGAGGTAGTTAAGCCAGGTATTAGGGAAGTTGATGTTGCTGCATATATTGCATATGAAATATACAGTATGAATGGATTTATAGATATACAGCCGATAATAGCTTCAGGACCACGATCGGCTATACCTCATGCAAAAGCCAGCAATAAAACAATAAGAGATGGGGAAACAGTATTAGTGGATATAGTAGCAAAACATAGTGAATACTACTCAGATATGACACGTACAGTAGCTACTAGAAGTACAACTAATGAATTGAAGAAAATATATGAGGTTGTAAGAGAGGCGCAGGAAGAAGCTATAGATACTGTAAAGACTGGAGTATTATGCTCTGAAGTTGATAAAGCTGCAAGAAAAATTATTGAAGATCATGGCTATGGTAAATACTTCATGCATTCAACAGGTCACTCAGTAGGATTAGATATACATGAATCTTTAAGAATAGCGGAAAACGTACACACTAAGCTTAGGGAGGGAATGACTATAACCATTGAACCCGGAATATATATAGAAAATATTGGAGGAGTGAGGATTGAAGATACAGTTCTAGTAACAAATAATGGAGCTAAAATACTTACTGAATACTCAAAGGACTTTATTGAAATTTAACTTAACTATTCACCCATGATTTCCACTATAATCCTCCTATTTGATCTCGGACCATCAAGTTCAAGAACAAATATATTTTGCCATATACCTCTTATAAGTTTTCCATTAATTATGGGGAATATCCTTGAAGACCCTATGAATGCTGAAGCTATATGTGCATCTGCATTATCATCGATTCTATCATGAAGCCATCCAATGCTGCTTGAAAAATCTCTTTCAATCTTTGCCATTATATCACTCATCAAGCCGACTTCATGTTCATTTACTATTATAGCAATAGTAGCATGAGGTGCATAAACTAAGCACATTCCATTTCTTACACCACTTTCACATACAGTTTTTTCAACTTGATTCGTAATATCTACAAGTTCCCTTCGCTTTCTTGTTGAGAAGCTTAATTCTCTAAAGTATACATTCATAGTTTCACCTCAACTACATTATGCAGGAGTAGAATATAGATTTTCAAGTAGTTTTACCCATGAATATCATATATACATGCTACTGCATTTCCTCTACTCTAACTCGCATCCTAAATAAGTGAGAAAGCTTCCTGAAAGAGACTGTTTATAAATTTCTACACTACAATCATAAAATATAGTATATAGCTGCTTCTGAATAGTTAAATATTCAACAATGATCTAAGCATCACATCAGAACATATAAAATAGCCTTAACCTAAAAAAGCTGAGACTTATATAGTGCTACTATATTGTCTACATTTATGGCTTGAACATAGCTAGCATCACATAAGCCTTCAGTTAATAGTTTTCTCCATGTTTTAGGTATAGTCCATGGTGGAATAACTGCTCCAGGTCTTTTAGGATCATCAAGATAGTCGCTTTCAACAAGATACTTAAAACTGCTATTAATAATCATTTTTAAAGTTTCCACTTTACCCACAACGGTATAGCTTAATCCTAAATTTTCAGCATTTCTAGCTAGTTTTGGATTAAGATGATGTATAATAACCTTACTTAAATCCATATTTACCTCTTTAGCAATTTTAAATACAAAATCTAAAGCGTTGAGACTTTGATCTAAATGAAGATGAATTGATACATTTAAGTCTTTTGCTTTCTGAATAGCATATCTAGTTATATCTTCAGCTATCTTTATGTTTTCAGGTTTTGTAGGGTAGTGTTGACGTCCAAACTCTCCTAAGCCATGTACATATCCCTCCCTAACATATTTAGCTATTAAATCAATTGCTCTAAATCCTAAATCCTTAATCTCATATGGTTTTAAGCCGTGTCTAGCTAAATAATCAACCTCTGAGGGATGATAACCAAGATGAATAGCTACCTCCAGTCCTAACTGCCTATATTTATTTCCAGCATCAATAACTAGCTTAAAGGATTTATCATAGACATCTATTCCACTAGGTTCTAAACAATAGCTCCATGGAGGCAAGCATATCAATACTATAAACCAGCCACCAATATCTTTAAATCGTCTAGCTATTTTCTCAGGTCCAAGTCCATAAATTGGGTTAACATGACTATGGGCATCAGCAAAACTTAGAACAACG
>CALHIW010000103.1 GCA_938030905.1 Candidatus Methanomethylicia archaeon
CATCACGATAACCCCATAATCAGCCCAACCTACCAACAATAGCATTAAAAGGAAAAACAATCAAACCCCACCAATCAAAAACAACAAACAAACCATAACTAAGAAAAACTTAAATAATCTAGAGATAAGTTCATAGAGAAACACTATAAGTTTCATGCCAGGGTGGCCGAGTGGTTAGGCGGCGGGCTGCAGACCCGCTATACAGGGGTTCAAATCCCTTCCCTGGCTTTGACAGTACTCCTTTCTAAATAATGCCTAAAATTTATATTTATTTGATTTCATTATTATCTAGGTTGCTGTAAAAATTATGTATCTAAATACAAATAGCAGTTATACTAAAGAAAGAGTTATTAAACGTTTGGTTGAAGAAGGTATTTTAAAATCGCCGCATGTAATTAGAGCTATGATAAAGGTTCCTAGAGAGCAGTTTGTTTTACAAGAGTATAAAAAATATGCCTGGGTTGATACTCCACTTCCGACTTTTAAAGGTCAAACTATAAGTGCTATTCATATGGTTGCATGGATGAATGAGCTGTTAGACTTAAAAGTTGGGCATAAAGTCCTTGAAATTGGCACGGGAAGCGGATATCATGCAGCAACCATTGCTGAAATCGTGGCTCCTGAAGACGTATCTGACGATCTTAAAGGACATGTTTATACTATTGAAATTATCAAGGAGCTTGTAGAACTTGCTAAGCAAAATCTTTCTCGTCTAAATTACAGCACTCGAATTACTATTATACATAGCGACGGCTCATTAGGATACCCTGAAGCAGCACCATATGATAGAATTTTAGTTACTGCAGCAGCTCCTCAAATTCCTCCACCATTACTTTCACAGTTAAAAATTGGTGGTAAAATGGTTATACCTCTAGGTACATGGAGTTTCTATCAGGAGTTAACATTAGTAGAAAAAAAATCAGAAAATGATTTTAAAATTAAATCTGTCGGTGGATGTGTATTCGTCCCCTTAAAAGGGGAGTATGGATTTAAAAATTAGAAAGTAACTAACATGTTGTCGAAAGTTTAGTTTAATGTTTCTATGTTTTATTTGCTACATCTAGAAATCAAGCTACAGATGGTGATAGCCTAAAGTTATTCTGTGATGTATCGGTAAACTTAGAAAATCTAAGTCTGGAAGTTATAAGCTTTTAAATCAATGATGCAATTAAGCAAGCTTTAAATTTATGTTGCAATGCCTGATATTGAATAGCTGTAGACTAACATAAAGTAATACGCTCTAGCGAACTTAAATTCGTCTGATTGCTTCTTTTTGGTATTGTTTTTATGAATTCTTTATTGTTTACCCTTAATCCATGTTGTTTAGCACATGTATTACTGCCCTCCTAGCATAAATACATGCTTGCCATAACATCTTTAGTCTTTCCCATTTACTGTACTTATTTTTTAGTTTATATAGAAAGAAATTATGTAAAGAGTATTAAGCTGTAATTAAACATTTTTGTCATGCTGAATTTACATATTCTGTTCACAAATAAATACATTAATTCTATAGACTGTGATTCCCTTAAGATACATGAAACACTAAGGTGCATCTTTCCTGATGTTAAAGATATTAAGAGGGCCTAGCTCCCACCAAGTATAGAATAAATTACTTCGTTAAATTGGTCGTGTTTAGTTAAGGGCATAGGGGAACAGTCTCCTTGATGAGGCTTTGAATTTAAAGCCATTCTTCCCTATCTTCATGGGTATTGGAGATATGGATATCTGACATGGTTATGGTAGGGCCGTATAAACTTAGAAAGCTTATTACATGCTTCGAAAGAGGCATCGGTATGGAAAGTAGAAATCAAAAACCCTGAAGTAGTCTTAATGCTTTAGGGTAGTCCCTAATGATTTCAATAACCCTTGATTACACTTTTCAGACTTACCACCACATGTCTAAGTCTAGCCTGGTTTGCAGCCCATGAGTGCATGGGTTACCATCCGTATAGATTATGCGGACACCATTCTTTTAGCTCCCTCAGAAACAGGGTAGGCCATCACATCTATAACTTGATTTCTAGATGTGGAATTGTCATTCATGAATATTATAGGCCACTCAAGGCATCAAGCCTATCATGAATCCAAGCCTGAGTTCCATCCGCAAAGCCTCTCTAGCTCTTAGATTGAAGAATCCTTCAGAAGTTATCTAGATCCTGAACCCAAGAACAAGCTGTCTAACACTTCCTAGCAAGGGCTTAGGGCTGCTGTTGACTTCTTCTAAGTGAAAGCCTCAGTAAATATAAGTAGACAACATTATATTATGATACTATCCAATAAGCTTATCCCCTAAACATGAATTCCTACCTTCAAGGAAACTAGAGAGAATAGCTAAAACCTTAACTAAACACGGCCATTAAATTGACCGAAAGCTTTAATTATTTTTTAATACTTCCTTACTTTGCGGCCGTGGTCTAGTTGGTAAGATACCCGCCTGCCACGCGGGAGATCCCGGGTTCAAATCCCGGCGGCCGCATTACCTGATATAATTAGGTGTCCACTACACTTAGAAGCTTTATTTGGACATGTTCTTACTCATATAATAATATGATTAGTGATTATGGTTTCTTTAGAAGATAAGAACATCATCTATGTTTGTGACTTTATTAACCTAATTCAGAGTATAGTTTAAGAGAGGGTATAGAAGAATGGCATATATACATGTATTCATTTTTACATAATAATCTTTAGTTTTTAATTCATCCTTAAAATAGATCCTTAATACCTAGGAAGTGGAATTTGACAGTAGACCATACATAGTGATAAAAGCCCCGTCAACTCATATAATATTTAGATTTTTAAGTTGATATCTCTAGTCAATTTAACTAAATAAACATTTTTATATTACTTCCTAAAAATAAACTTACAAAGTGAGCATTATGCCTAAAAAAAGGAAGAGTAGAGGAAGAGGGAAGGGAGACAAGGGAAAGGAGACGAAAGTTCAATGTGATGGATGTGGCGCATGGGTACCCCGCTCGAAGGTTAAGAGAGTAACAAGATATGTATCTTATGTTGATCCTCAACTGAGAGAAGAATTGGAAAGTAAAGGCGCTATAATTCCAAGAGTACCTGTTACAAAATATTACTGTGTAAGTTGCTCAGTATTTCAAGGTATTGTGAAAGTTAGAGCAAGAGAATGTAGAAAAGAAAGGGAAAAGTTAGGGTGAAGTACTTTGTTATATAAGTTGTGGATCCATGAAAACAAGAAGTAAAGAGCTATTTATACTGAAATCAGTTAGTAGATTATACAATTTGATTTCTCTTAAAAATACACATTATAATATTTATGGTTCAGTTAGAGAATATGTAAGAACTTAAATCCCTAAATTAACTGGTTGTTTGTGTTTTGCTTTATAAATGAGATGTTTCCTTTAGACTGAACTCATTACAATGGCATCTACTCTAAAATCTTAATCACCCCCTAAATTGTTATTGTAAGTCGTATTTGAAGCTTGATAGTAGAGTTCTTTATGTATTTTCTTTAATGAGTATTTTACATCATAATATTATTGTAGTATTTCTAGCTTTATTTCTAGCTTTAATTTGGTGGGTTGATCCAAGCTTTGAGTTTCTAGCTTTAGATGATAGTACTTCAATTATTACTCTTCTAAGTTACTTAGAATTTTCTTCATTACTTCACAGGTGTACATCTACTTATTGGTATGGACTTATTGCAGTCATAAGCTGTATGCTTACCACTAGAAATGATAAGCATCAATCTCCTTTACCCTCTCATTAGGATATTTAATCATGTCTATATGCTGCTAAAGCATATATGGTGGTCTTCAGATTACTCTAGTATCCTTAACCCAAACTTATATGTTTGTGTCTCAAAATCTTATTGCTACTTTTTTCTTAACTATTTGATCTATACCTTCCCTGCTTATTAACCTTCAATTGCTTCCCTACGGTCCTGCTAAATACATTGCTTAGAATGATACTGTCAAATTAAGTCATTAACTATACATGTCCACATATACTAACTTGACACTATCCTTAGAATAGTCGTGATGGCCGTAAAGCCTAATATTAATCCCTTTAAGTATTGCCTAACATCTATTCTAAATGAGGTTTTGTTTGAGCCATTTTAGCTCTTAATTTTTATAAGCTCATGTAGCCACTAGCCGCCTCTTAGGTATATAGGCTTATTAAAGCCTAGTAGACTATAGGTGGATAAATTATCATTTTAGATTTTAAAAGTAATTGAATTAGGTTTAAATTACTAGATGAAATTATGGTTGCATAAGATAATTTAGTATCCCACCCAAATAGTGAACTTATCTTAAAACTATTAAAATCTTTCTTTGCAAGATTTGTTGTGAAGTTTAAGTATACTCATTGAACTTATCTCTAGATTATTTAAGTTTTTCTTAGTTATGGTTTGTTTGTTGTTTTTGATTGGTGGGGTTTGATTGTTTTTCCTTTTAATGCTATTGTTGGTAGGTTGGGCTGATTATGGGGTTATCGTGATGGTATTCTA
>CALHIW010000104.1 GCA_938030905.1 Candidatus Methanomethylicia archaeon
ATACCATCACGATAACCCCATAATCAGCCCAACCTACCAACAATAGCATTAAAAGGAAAAACAATCAAACCCCACCAATCAAAAACAACAAACAAACCATAACTAAGAAAAACTTAAATAATCTAGAGATAAGTTCATAGAATAAACCTACTATAGGCTCTTATAAAATATGGCTAAGTTTAAGATTTTTCACTAATTTAAATCATGATATTAGCGTTTATAGCCTATTTCTCTTAAGAACCTTTTTCTCTCCTCTTTCTCTTTCTCTCCCTCTATACCTTTAGATTTAAATCCATCAATAACTCCAATAACTCCTCTTCCATTTTCAGTTTCAGCAATTATAACTTCAACAGGATTTGCTGTTGCACAGTATATAGTACATACTTCTTGAATGTTTTTTATGGTATTTAGAACATTTATTGGGTATATGTTTCCAAGAATAATTATGAAGAAATGTCCAGAACTTACTGCTAAAGCATTTTTAATAGCTATATTTTCTAGCTCAGGATCTGTTCCATCATGCCTTATAAGGCATGGTCCTGAAGATTCGCAGAATGCAACTCCAAATTTAGCTCCAGGTACTGATGTTACTATTGCCTCATAAATATCCTCAACAGTTTTAATAAAGTGGGACTGTCCAAGGATAACATTACATCCCTTGGGAAAATCTATTTTAACGGTTTTTATTTCAATCATAATTTCCCTAGTATTCAGCTCCTCAAATATTTTTCCACTAATTATCGAAGGCCGCGAAACTATATAAAATCTGTAGAGTAATTGTATTGAGAGGTACTCCCTATGTCTGAGAAGTTTATTAAGAAATGGGGTAGTGAACCTAGTAAATCAATACTTGAGAGAATTATAGAGACTGTTCATCCAGGTCCAGGTTTAAGAGAGAAGCTTGCACAGACATTGTACAGGATTACTACATTAAAATATAGGCTTGAACAAGAATCATATAGGCTTCAACAACGTGATAAGGAGCTATTTAATAAATGTGTTGATGCATTATCCTCTAAAAAAGATGAGTTAAGAGCTAAAATCTATGCTACTGAATGTGCTGAAGTTAGAAAGGTTGCTTCTCTCATATTAAGAAGTCAGCTTGTACTTGAACAAGTTCATTTAAGACTTCAAACAATACAGGAGTTTGGAGATATTGCAGCTGTTATTGCTCCAGTAACTAAGGTTGTTGATGTAATTAGAGGTCAACTATCAGGAATTATGCCTCAGGTAAGCTATGAGCTTAGTGAGGTAAGTGAGGCGTTAAACTCAATAATGATTGATGCTGGGGTGGCCATTTCTGAAGGTATTGAGATAGAGGCTTCAAGTGAGGCGCAAAGTATTCTAAGCGAAGCATCAGTGATTGCTGAGCAAAGAGTGATGGAAAAGTTTCCTGAAATACCTGTTTCACAGACAATACTTGGAAGTGAGAAGACTAGAGGCTGATCTGAATGTTGTTTGATAATATTAAGCATTTTCTATTAAAAACTATTAAGGACAGCTATGGAAGAGATGTTGGGCAACTTATATGTATAAATTCAAATACTAAGAATGAAGTTGTATCTCTTAAGCTTAAATTAAATGATAGAAGCTTTATTCAATTTCCAATTAAACATTTTAAGCTTGAAGGTAGTCAGCTACTATTCCTGTATGATTGGATGATAGATTCCGAGGATTTAATTAAGGAATTTACATTATTATCAAAAAGAATGGAGGTACTTGAAGGCCTTTTTAGCAAAGGTGAGATTTCGAGGGAGGTTTACGATGAGCTTAATAATGCCTTTTCAAAACAGTATAATATCCTTAAGGAAAAGCAAGAAAGCCTTATTAGGGAGCTTTCCAGAAACCTTGAAGAAATAGGGAATAGTATTAAGGAGCTAAATATTGCTCTCGCGGTTATTAAAATGCAGAGAATTCTGAAGGAAATTGATGAGGAAACGTTTAAAAATATAAGTCTAAATATTCAGACAGGCATTAATAAAGCCACAGCTGAGAAAAGAGATATTGAGCAGACAATTCAGAAAATAAAGAATCTATCAACTACTAAAACCATACAGCATCCAGTTACTGAGTCTAAGAAGGAAGAGAGAGTTGAACAACCATTAACTGTCCAAGTAATTGATTAATAATGTGATGACCCCTATGACAAAATGGATTAAGAATAACGGTTCAAGTAGATTTGAAAAGGTTAGTAGGAGAATGCTTAGTAGGTTTAGGAGGGGTCAGTCATTAAAGGAAAAAATAGGTTTTGCCATTATAAGACTTAAATCACAGCTTGAAAAGCTTGAACAGACAGGATTTAAACTTGAGAGTAGAGATAAAGAAATGTTTCAGAAAGCCGTTAATGCAATTACAAGCAAGGATTTTGCACATGCAGTAATCTACGCTACTGAATGTGCTGAAATTAGGAAAATGGCTAAAATAGTTTTATCAACCCAGCTTGCTATTGAAAGAGTAATACTTAGACTACAGACTGTTGAAAGTCTAGGAGAGCTTATAGTAGCTATGGGTCCAGTTATAAGTGTTGTTAGACAGCTTAAGGATCAAATTATAGGTGTTATGCCTGAAATTTCTTTTGAGCTTGAAAACGTAAACTCTATGCTTAGTGGTCTTGTAGTTGAAGCAGGATTATCTGATGTAAAATCTATTGAGGTAAACGTTGAAAATCCTGATGCAAAACGAATAATTGATGAAGCCAGTCTAATAGCTGAGCAGAGAGTAAATGAAAGATTTCCTTCACCTCCATCACTACCAATACTTGAAAAACAACGGGAGAAAATATTGGAGACTGAAGGTATATTGCTAAATACTGTCGAACCTATGAACTCAAGTATTAGCGGGTCCATAATTATAGATGATAATTTGATAGAGTATATTAGAATGAGAGGCTCTCAAATAAGCATATCTGAATGTGCAAAGGAACTTGGAGTCTCTCCTGATGATGTTAGAAAGGCATTATTTAGACTTCATGAGTCTGGAAGAATTGAAATAAAGTAGATTAGTGGAGGTATATGGCTGTGGAAGAGCTTGAGGCTATGGCTGCAAGATATGCTAAAGAAGCAATGCAGCTTGACAGTCAAGGCTCAAGAGGATTAGCTATTCAAAAGTATCGTAGAGCTGTTGAGATACTATTAAAACTTGTTAATTTATATCCTAACACACCCCATGCAAGAATATATCTTGAAAGAGTTAAGCAGTATCAGGATAGAATAAATGATCTTCAATCTCAAATATCCTCTCAAATACCTATTGAAAAAGCATCACCAGGTTCTGAGGCAAGATATGAGCAGCTTGTACTAAAAGAGAAGCCTAATGTAAAGTGGAGCGATGTCATTGATCTTGAGATTGTTAAGAGAGCATTACGTGAAGCCATAGTCTATCCTACACTACGTCCAGATCTATTTCCTTTAGGTTGGCCTAGAGGAATACTATTATTCGGCCCCCCTGGATGCGGTAAAACATATATAGCTGCTGCAGCAGCAACGGAAATAGATGCCGTATTCTATGTTGTTGATGCAGCAAGTATAATGTCTAAATGGCTTGGGGAATCCGAAAAGAATATTGCAATACTGTTTAATGATGCTAGAAAGATTGCAGAGAGTAATAGATCAGTAGTTATATTTATAGATGAAATAGATTCACTAACAAGTATAAGAATACAGGAGGTTGGAGGTGAGGTTAGAGCACGAAATCAGCTTCTTAAAGAGATGGATAGCATACATGATAAAAGTAAAAATTACCAAGTATATGTTGTAGGAGCAACCAATAAGCCATGGATTCTTGATGATCCATTTATTAGAAGATTTCAGAAAAGAATTTATGTACCATTACCCGACTATACGGCTAGACTTGCACTATTTAAATTATATACGAAAAACCTAAAGCTTAACCCAGATATTGACTTTGAAGAGCTTGCAAAGAAATGTGATGGGTATTCTGCGGCTGACATAAGGGATATATGTCAAAGTGTGCAAATAAAGGTTGTAAGGGAATTCTTTGAGTCAAACAATGATATTAGTAAGGGTGAGCCACGCTTAATAAGAATGGATGACTTTCTTAGTGTTATAAGTGAAAGAAAACCTAGTGTTTCAAGAGAAATCATTAAAGCTTATGAAAAATGGCTAGAACAATATGCTGCATTATAACTCTTTTTTAATATTTAAAAGGTAAATATGCTTAGTTTGGTAGCTTAAATAGCTACTCTAAGAGTATAGAAACTTAATAAAATTCATCAATACACTATATAAATTCAATATAGCTTACTGAATTTATAAATTATCTATTATGTTTTTTAACTTCTTATAGAAGACCCTCTTAAACCATATCATAGTAGTATCCTCATCATTCCAAAGAACTCATAACTCTCAGTATACTCATGATACATTGTAGTAATACCCCATCTAATTAAGCCTTTAGAGCTAAGATACTTCAAAACTGCTTCTGAGATTGCTGACTAGTAAACAGTTTTGAATATGTTTAATCATATATTCATGTGGGTTCTGGCTTTCATTTTGGTCTGTATATGCTACATGTATTCCAGCAAAATCTTCATGCATATTCATAAACTCATCTCTGTTAAGTCCAAGTCTTAGCAAGCTTCAACTCTCCTAACAGTTTCTCCTTATAGCTAAAATAAGCCACTTCTTCCAGGGTAAAATAGTTAGATATCCTACCTCCTAAACGAAAAGTTTAAATTATAGTTTATTAATAGTTTCTTGAAATTATTACTGGGGGTTCGGGCTTTCTTGACATATAAGCATTGTATCCCTACATGTCCATTCTTTAGGTGTGGGAGAAAAGCTTTACTTACTAGTAGAAAATTAAGAAATCTAAAGGCTATGTGTTCATGGGCTGGAGATGAATGTAAAGGCCCACTATGTAACTATGCTTTTTGTGAGCGTAGATTAATGTTAACAGACGGCTTCTGTGGATTAGAGGAGCGTAGAGAGGAGAAACGTACAAAATCTCTTGAAGAAGAAGCTGAAGAATTAGGGCGAAGTCTTAAATCAGCTCAGGAAAAGCTTAAAAGATCCGGTATGAGAGAGCTTATGATTTAATTTTCCAAAACTATTTATAACCTAAAATGTAAGTAATTAGGATTCCTATGTGTATTATAGGTAGAAGTGAACTATTAAAATTAATATCTAAATATAGGTGTATACATCCATTTAATGAATTGCTAATGGATGGTGATGGCTATGTTTTATCTGTTAAAGAGGATGTACTACTAAACTATCTTGAACATAAAAATATAGTATCACATGAAATAGTATTTACACCACCAAATTTAGTTGCCCACTTAACCGCAAAAAGTAAGTATGGAAGATTAGGTCTTTCATTTCTCAATGCTGCAAAGGTGCATAGTGGATTTGTAGGTAGACTTGCACTTGAACTTGTTAACTTAAACAATACTAGAGAGCCTATAGTAATTAAAAGAGGTGATCCATTTATGCATATAGAGTTTATAACTAGACATGGTGATCCATCACCATATCTTGGCCCATATATGTTTCAATACATGAATGATGAAGAGGTTGAAATGTATATATCTATCCTCATAAAGAATTTTCCTGAATGCTTCAATGAGGAAAAGCTGAAAGAGCTTGCAAGAAATAGGGTTCTAAGAGATTTCTAAATATATAAATTAATCAACCATTTATTTAGCTATTAAGATAAGTTTATAAGTAAGTAGCTTATAACGTATTAGACTGGTTGTAATGGAGATATCTATCTTCTTTACAATCAGTACTAACCCATAAATGGGTAGCCGTGATGAGGTGAGTATATTGGAAAGTAAGAGAAGAAGTTTTGGAAAGTCGTTTCCACCAAAGCCAGTAGAGCAGGGGAAGGAATACGAAGTAGATATTAAGGAAGTAAGTCAACGTGGAGATGGTGTTGCTAGAGTGAAAGGATTTGTGGTATTTGTTCCTGGAACAAAACCTGGTGATCATGTTAAAGTTAGGATTACAAACGTTGCGAAAAGGTTTGCTGTTGGTGAAGTGATTTAGTGAGATAGTTTAAGAGCTTAATAATATGTATACGTATTTTTATTTACTATTTTTTACCTTAACTACTGATAAAACATCATCAATTATCTTCTTCCTAACCATCTCCTCATAAACCCTCCATACACGTTTAACAGTAATATGTTTTATATTAAATCCCTCTTTACTGAGTTTATCAATAACTACTTCATAGAATACTTGAGGTTCAACTAGAAAGCACCCATGAATTATACTTCTAATAGCATTCATTACATCTTTATTATGTGGATGTTTTTGCCTCATTTCAAATAAGTTAGTAATTTGTTTCCTATTAAGGAAGCCATCATACATCTTCACTTTGAATTATAAATCCAAATGTGTATCTTAGAGTTTATTATTACTAGCTATGCTTTCCACCATTTAAATACATAATAGTTGATATCTCTTGTTTTTTGATTTATACAAGCTATGATAAACTTCTTCTTTACACTATGACTTAATCGTCCAGCTCTAACTATTTCAATTGGATCTATTGTTGTTTCTGGCTGGAATACATGTACTAGAAAAGGAGCATGATCTATTCCTGGTCCATATTTATACACAGCAAATGTTGTTCCAAATTTTAAGCCTGGTTTAATTATATATCCTTTAAGTCTAAGATCCTCATATACATGATATATATCTCTAAATCTTGTAAACCATTTTTCAGCTTTTTCAATAAGCTCACTAAAGCTTAATTCTCTTCCATCTTCGTGTATCTTTATGATTTTGTTTTTACATAGGTAAACAGCCTCAATTAATGAGAGCTCTAATGGGGCTTTAAACTCCAAGTCCTTAACTTTTCTAATACCTAGCGGCTTACCATAGAATCCGCTTCTATATAGTTTATTTGCTGCTTCAATATCCCATACTACAACCCTACTTCCTACAAGATCTGCTCTTATCTGCTCCATCATATAATTTACCTTACTCTATGTAAGGCAATGATTCTAAGATCATCTCCCGCCTTCTTCATATGGTCAACAGCACTTTCTATAGCATAGACAATATCTCTTAATTGAAGTATTGCTACTATAGGTATACTGCTTTCAGCTATTTTTAAATCAAGCACTCTTCTAATTTCATCTACTTTCTCCTCCTCTACGTCTATTTTATCACATAGCTCAACCGCTCTCTTAATATTTATAGAATACGCAAAAATAGAATCTCTTAAGGCATCATATGTGAATAACACTCCTTCAGCTAGTTTTCTCAAATCACTTGTAACTTCAGCTGGTGGAAATATTTCCCTTTCACTACTTAAACATATTCTATAAGCTGCACTTATAATATAGTCTGACATTGAGTCAAGATTAATAGCGAGTCTAACCCAGTCCTCTCGGTAAATCATTCCTAACCCCACTTTTGAAATATATTCATAGAGCTGCTTTTTTAATTCCTTTGCTTCAAGATCGAGTTTTTTAAGTTTACTATATATTATTTTAGTATCCTCCTTTGAATGATTTAAAAACCTATCTATAGCTGCAATAAGCTCTCTAATTTGCTCACCAATTTTTCTAACATGGTCTTGTATTAAAGATAGTATTTTTTGATTTGCTATAGTCTCTATACTTTCAGGTGTTAAGCTCATAAGCCTCAGTTGAAGTATAGTAAACTGTATTTAAGCTTTTATGTTTCAGCTATTAGCACATAGCTTAACAGTATTACATTAATAGTATTTAGGCTACTACTAGATGAAAAGTAGGTTTAAAACATATAAGGAAAAAGTATTAATATCTGAATCTATAAATTCACGGTGTCAATAAGTTTATATGATCGTATTGTAGACTTAGCAAGAAGGAGAGGATTTTTCTGGCCATCTAGTGAAATATATGGTGGTGTTGGCGGATTCATTGACTTCGGTCCTTTAGGTTTTCTGCTTAAAAGAAACATTGAAGAGAAATGGCGTAAATGGTTTGTTCTAAGACATCAAGACTTTATTTATGAAATTGAAACACCCATAATCATGCCTGAAAGAGTTTTTGAAGCATCAGGGCATCTACAACATTTTACTGATAATATTGTTGAATGTTTAAGCTGTGGGAGGAAGTTTAGAGCAGATCATTTGATTGAGGCAGCTGCTAGATTAAAGAATTTGGAGGGTTATACTCCAAGCCAGCTTGTAGAGATTATTAGAAACAGAAATGTAAAATGTCCTGAATGTGGAGGTGAGCTTAGTGATGTTAAAACGTTTCTACTACTATTTAAAACGAATATAGGTCCATACAATGAAAGCATTGGATATGCTAGACCTGAAGCAGCTCAAGGTATGTTTACAACATTTATGAGGGTATTTAGAGTACAGAGAGAAAAGCTTCCTATAGGTATTGCTCAAGTTGGAAAAGTTCTACGTAATGAAATATCACCTAGACAGGGATTAATAAGACTTAGGGAGTTTACAATAATGGAGTTAGAGTTGTTTTTTGATAAAAGCAATCCATCCTGCGACCTTATAAACGAGTACCTAAATGAGAAGTTGAGATTACTACCGGAGGTTATGGTGGAAAGGGCTATTGAAGAAGAGATTGAGGTAACTGTTGAGGAAGCTTTAAAGAAGGGCTATATTCTAAATCCATGGAATGCCTACTTTATGGTTTTAGCGAAGAAGTTCATATTAGATCTTGGTGTTAGTGAAAATAAACAGCGATTCATAGCTAAGCTTAAATCTGAAAGAGCACATTACTCAGCTCAAACATATGACCAGCAGGTACTTGTAGATAAGTGGGGGTGGATTGAAGTTTCAGGTCATGCATATAGAACAGACTATGATCTTAGAAGACATATGGTTTTCAGTGGTCAAGAAATGTATGTACATAAGAAGCTTAATCATCAGATGGATGTTGAAGTTGTTGAAACTATACCTAAAATAGATTTAATCAAAGAAAGATATCCTAAAGACTTCAATAACGTTATTAAAATATTAAGAGAAATAGATTCTGATTTTCTTAAAAAAGCTTTGGATGAGCTGGGTAAGTATAATGTTAAGGGTTTTGAGATTACAAGAGATATCGTCGAGTTTAAGATAAGTAAAACTCTAAAGAATAGCGTAAAACTCATTCCAAATGTAGCTGAGCCCTCATTTGGGCTTGAGAGACTAGTATATATAGTGATGGAAAATGCCTATAGTGAAATTAATAATAGGATAGTTTTAAAATTACCAAGAGACATAGCTCCAGTACAGGTAGTAGTACTTCCTCTAGTAAATAGAGGAGGAATACCAGAAAAGGCCATACATGTATGTAAAATGCTGAGAAGCAATGGATTTATAACTGAGTATGATGATAAAGGAAGTATAGGTAGAAGATATGCTAGAGCTGATGAAATCGGAATACCGGTTGCGGTAACAATTGATGAACAAACACTAAAAGATAACACTATAACTGTAAGAGATAGAGATACATGGAGGCAAATTAGAGTAAAAATTGATGAATTACCTAACTTTATAAGAGGCTTCATAGAGAACAGCATTAATATTTAAATACAAACTCCACTAGCTTAGTCGGGTTCTCTATGGCAATTCAAAAATGGATTGAAAAAAGATTAAAAGTCAGGAGTAAAGATAATGTTCCTAAAGGCTATGCTAAAATAAACCCTGAAACAATGAAAATTTTAAACATAATAGATGAAGTTGAAGGAGTTGTTGCTGGAAAACAAAAATTCATATATAGGGTTATACCGTCTGAAAGTGTACCTATAAATGAGGTATGGTGTAATGCTGAGGAGATGAGAGTATTAGGAATGGCTGATGGAACTATAACAACTATTAGAAAACCATTAAGAAGATAGCTATGCAAACTTAATATCTCCTAGGTTCAAGAAATCTCAGCCTAACTATTTTAGATAGTATAACAAGCCGTAATTATGAATGTATAACAACATATCAAATTTTACTTCTTAATTTATAAATCCATAATTATTATGCTAAAATTTAAATTTAAGAATCTCTTCAGCATATAGGTTAAAATGATGATACATACAAAGTTTGTATTAGCTGTGCTAGCTATACTTCTTACTACAATACTAGTACCTTTAACTAATGGTTTAGATAATGAAACTCTTATAATTTATACACGTAAAGGAGATGGTAGAAATCCATTTCTAACAGGAAATATAGTCATAAAAGATTCTGAAGGTATTGTTATTGCAAACCTTAGTAATCCAAATTACTTAGGGAATACATCAGATCCATTTACAATAGGTTACATTTTTACAATACCTATAGGAACATATTATATTGAAGTTTATAAGTTTAATATACTTGTAGGTAAATCTACAGTGGAGCTTATAGGAAGTAGGAATGTAACGTTAACGTGTAATGTTTTAGATTTACCAATAGTGCTAGTTGAAGAGGCAAATCAGGAGGTTACAGTTGGAAATGTAACATTAAGGATATATAGTAGTAGAGGTACTCCTATAGAGGACGTATCGGTAGGCTCTAATGGTAAATATATAGTTCATGATTTACCATATGGTGAGTATATCTTTAAAGTGCTTAAATTCAATGTAACAATAGCTAAGGAGAAATGTAAAATAATATCATATCATGTAAATTCAACCTCTCAACTTAGTATTAAATGCAAAGTTGGGGATTTAAGTGTTAAACTCATAGATCAAAAGGGACGTATGGTTAATAAGGGAGTATTAGAGGCTACGATTAACAACTATCTATATGATTCTGTAATGATTAGTCAAGGAGAAGCCCTATTTAGACAGGTACCAATAGATTACTTATCAGGATTTATAGACATAGATTTACATCTTAAAATCTACGGTATGTCAGCAAATATTAACACGACAACAATACGTATGAACAATTCTAAAAGCATAGTTGTTCAATCTATACTTTATGATTTAAATATTAAACTTAGCGATTTAGCTAATAGGACAGTAAATAATGCTACCCTAACTTTAATGAGAAATAACTTGGAGATTAAAAGCTTTAACGTAGATAAAGGAAAACTCACAATAACCCAAATTCCAGAAGGTAAATATGTACTAGTTGCTAAAAGACTAAATATCTCAGTAGCTGAAGAAGAAGTCACAATACATACAGATTTAAGTCTAGTGATAAACTGTAAAGTTGCTGATGTTATACTATCTGTTTTTGATAAGTATGGTAAACCTATAACTCAGGTTGAAATCGATTTACTACATAATGGAATGCTTCTAGCATCTAACATATCTGTAAATGAGACGGTAGGGCAGCTCCCACTATCAAAATATACTGCTAACTTGCGGCGTGAAGGAGTTCCGGTAGGTAATTACTTACTAGATCTAACTACTTATACTGACTCATCTATAATTTACGAGATTAGAAACATACCTTTACCCTCTTTAACTATTAAATGTATTGATTTAAATGGTGAACCAATACTTAATTTTAAGATTTTAATCTATGATTTAATAATTGGTAATCCAGTATGGACTGCGACTAGTAATGGCTGTATATTACTTAGTGATTTATGGCCTGGTAAATATGTTGTTATAGCTGAGTTTGAGGTAGCTATGGATTCGGAAGTTTTCAATGTTAAGTCAAGTAGAAATATAGTTAATATATCCGGAACATCTTTATCTACAAACTATACTTTAATATGTCCATTAAATATTAATGGAGTAGTAAGAGTTGTAGATGTTTATGGTAATCCAATATCACATATCCCAGTTAATATTACTGTCATAATCAATTCTAAAAGTTATACATGGATTAGGAATACTGATGAGGATGGTATAGCTCGATTTGATGGTTTATTTGGCTCTAAATATTTGGTTCAAGCATATGTTGGAGGAGTACTGCGTTCAATGCAGGTTATAGAGTCCTTCAATAACTTTAACGTAGAGTTAAAAATATACTCCGTACAATCAACACCCTTCGGCATTCTTGAAGTATGGTTTATACAGCTGGTAGCGTATATTATACTAATTGCAGTTTTATCATTAATGCTTTACTATGTATTTAAGCAGTTTAAGGAAACGAAGAAGGGAGGTCTTCCTAGATAGCTATTAATGATTTTATTTCTTCAATAGCTTTAAGTAGGCTCTCTCCCTTATTAGTTAATGAGTATACTTTTCTCCTTCCAACTATTTGGGATTTAATTAAACCTAGCTTTTCCAATTCGTTTAGATGCTGATATACTGCCTGTATTTTCATGATTCTTCCAATCTTTTTCCATATCTCATAGCCATGCATACTCCCCATATTTAAAACAGTTAGTATTTTAACCTTTGTTGATGCATGTATATTAATCTTCCTCCATCCCCTCTCATAAGCCTCAATAAGATCTATGGTTTTAAGCCCACTTCCACTTATGAAGCATAGTATTGACTCATCCTTCTCAAATATCCCCTGACTTGAAAGCTTTTCAAGAGCTGCTATTGTGGATGCTGCAGCAGGCTCTACAAATAATCCCTCAAGCTTTGATAAGTTTCTCTGACTTCTTAAAATATCCTCATCTGAAACTGATACAGCTATTCCTTTACTATCTTTTAAGGCTTCTAGTGCTCTATTACCATAGAGTGGATTTGCAATACATATTCCTGAAGCTATTGTCTGCGGATTTCTAACCTTAACTATTTCTGAAGATTTTAAAAATGCTGTAACTATTGGAGCACATCCTTCTGCCTGTACAGCTATAAGTCTAGGTTTTTTCTCAATAAGTCCCATTTTATAGACCTCATTAAACCCCTTCCAAATCGAATAAATTATTGACCCACTACCTGTCGGACATATAATCCAGTCAGGTACTTCTATTTGTTCAATTAATTCATATGTAATCGTTTTCTGTGCTTCAATAGATATTGGATTAAGCTCAGGGGTTCCCTGATACCAGCTACCTTTCTCTGCCTTCATAGCCCTCAATATCGCCTCATCAATTGTTTCACCAACCTGCTCTATGGTTCCACCATACATTATTATCTGTGCTAGCTTTCCAATATCAACATACATTGGAGCATATACATAGCATGTAAGTCCAGCCTTAGCTACATAAGCAGCTAAAGATGCACCCATATTACCGTTTGATGCGCAAATTACAGCTCCATAACCCCAGTCAACAGCTCTAGACGATATTATTGAGGCAGCTCTATCTCTAAACGAACCTGTAGGATTTCTTGAGTCATCCTTTACATAAATCTCTCTAGCTTTAATTCTTAAACTATTTTTCAGCCTCTTAATAGGATATGTTGGAGTAAGCCCCTCATCCAAGCTAACTATACTATTGATTTTAGGTAGTAGTTTTCTATACCTCCATATTGACTCCGTATTATTTAGAACGCTGTAGAAATCAACATTCTCCAAATTATATCTATATTCAAGCTGTACATTACACCTAGTACATCTATATATACCTGGTTCCTCTCTATACTCCAATCTGCACTGTGGGCAAATCAATGTGTAAGCAATATCCAAATCAACACCCTAACTATTAAATTTAGGTGATTAGTAAATTTAAGTATTTCCATAAACCTGATTAGAGTTAGTAGAGCTATCAGAATAGTTTTCTCTTGAACCTAAGTCTTAATGACTTAAGAGCAATTTAGATAGATTCTAGGGGTTAAATAAATTTTGAATATGCTAGAGTTGGCTTGTGAGCTTTAGGCTTATAGGAGGATTCTTCATCCACCATTATTGTTATGGTGTCTATGTATGTTCCTACTCATCTAGGATGGCTTTAGATATTCTAGCTTTATTGTTATGAGTAATGCATTTATATCATCATAGTTTATCTTAGAACTCATTTCAAAACTCTCCAGTATATCATGATGTAGACTAGCTGTATGAAACACAGTAGGGTTAATGTAAGCCTCCACTACCTTAGGATAAGTCCTCTGAAGTCCTAGCAGCCAGAAGAAGTTATCAATACTCCCTCATGGCCTATAGATCCACGTTAAGCCTATGGGGGTCTTCTACGCCTTGGCTTACTCATATTTTCTTGAGTTGACAGATATGTTGATCTTTAGTCCTTCTTAGGTATGTATTTATGCTGTCAGCATCGTAGGATCACCTACCACTTACAAGGACCCTATTCTAGTTCTTCTCTGCTATACTTTATCTTCCACGTATCAAGATGTTAGGAGTATTTCGCAGTCATTGCTGGGCCCTATCTGAACACTCAGTGATAGGATTAGGGCATCACGACTACGTTGACCTTTGCTCCTTTAACCCTCATATAGCTATCATAACTTATAAGCCCTCTTTCTAGCCTTGATGATGCGCTGTCCACAGTTGGTGTTCATAGAGTGCCATATAGCCATCAAGCCCTCAATTATCTTAGCCTGGGCATCCTTCTGCCATCTCTTAAGCCCCTCCATTACATATGAGTCATAATTGGTCGACATCCACCTGCAGTCAATAAACTCATCTCCAAACTCTTTGATGTTTGGCGGGTCAAATTTGTAGAGGGGTTTGTTGTAAGGTTTACTTATGTCTGGGAGGGGTTGGGCTATCTTAACTGTTAGGAGGGCTATATCTGAGGGGGCTAGGGAGCTAGCCCATAATATGGGTTTAACTGTGGAAGAGCTTCAAAT
>CALHIW010000105.1 GCA_938030905.1 Candidatus Methanomethylicia archaeon
GTATTGTGATGTGGGTTGACTGTATGAAGGCTGGGTTATGTTGTTCTTCCTATCTTATGGGGGTCTGAAGTTTTCGTCAGCTAGCGGGGCTTCTTGATGCTACTTCTCATGTAAATATAGGCTTTCATGTTGAGTCTTAGCCATGCTTAGCCTCCATCTACTCCTAGGTTAACGGGTATATTAGCTCCCATCCAATGTATGTTCTTATATTTTCAGCATTATTGCCTACTAAGATTCACCCCTATTCATGCCCTACCTTACATCCTCAGGAGTCTACAGGTAATAGCTAACATAAGTCCTCCCCGCAAACTCAACCATTAGCAAGAAACAATGAGAGAAAGACTTAAAATCTTTAAAATGAACTCATACTTTGATAGTTATGTGCTTGTCAAAACTACCCAAACACTACAGTGCTTCTAATCATAGCTATAGTAACAATAAGACTGGGAAATCATAACTTATGAAGCATATAAACTGTTCAGACATGAAGATGAGGAACGCCATAGCTAAAAATTATTTTATCATTAATAATTTAAAATTTATTCCTAAATAATTTAGTAGTGATTAGAATATATATTAGTTTCACTCAACTCTAAGTAATTTAAAATCGATTATGAATACTTTCAGCTAGCTCTTATATTTTTATCTAACCAGTAGTAAACTAAATTAGTGTATTGTATGTATAAAATTATTGAGGATGTATTTACATTGAAACGTCTCATAAGAGATGAAAGTAAACTCCTTCCAGAGTATGTTCCACAATCTCTTCCACATAGAGAGGAGCATTTACGAAGATTAGCTGAAATTTTTAAAATTGTCATAGAAACAAGGGGAGAAACATTTCAAAAAGCTATGCTAACAGGTGAAACTGGGACTGGGAAAACCGCAGTTGCAAAACGCTTCGGCCAATCAGTAATTGATTATGCAACACATAAAGGTTTAAAGCTTAAATACATTCACATAAATTGTCATAAAGACAGAACTCTTTTCCTCATTACTCGTAAGATAGTGCAGGAAATATGTCCCGACTTGCCTAAAAGAGGCTTTTCACCCTTTGAGTTACTTGCTATGATTCATGACTATCTAAATTCTCATACAATGCATGCCGTAATAACCCTTGATGAAGCTGATTTTTTAATACCTAGAAGTGGAGAGGATTTTATTTACGATTTAATTAGACTTACAGATGAAAAACTTAATGAGCCGCAAAGAATAAGCATTATATTGATATCAAGAAAAATAAATGTCCTCTACGAGCTTGATAAAAGTACTGTAAGCGCATTATTACATAATACGATTAGATTTGAACCATATACATCAATACAACTAAGAGATATATTGAATGCCAGAATTACTGAAACATTCTATCCTGGAGCGGTTTCTGAGGAAGCTATTGAGTTGATATCTGATATGGTTTCAGCTCCCTATGAAAGTGGACATCGTGGTGATGCTCGTTATGCTCTTGGATTACTATGGAAAGCAGCAAAAATAGCTGAAAGACTAAATGCTATTAGAGTACTTCCAGAACATGTTAGAATGGCTAGAGCTGAAGGGACAGTAAGCATTGAAGATATTCAAAATCTACAATTACATGAAAAACTAATTCTACTTTCGGTAGCTAAGGTACTTAGGAAAAAGCAAACAGCATACATTACTATGGGTGAGGTGGAAGATGAGTATATGCAATTATGTGCCTTGTGGAGTCAGGATCCAAGAAAACATACACAAGTATATACGTATATTCAAAATCTTAAAAATATTGGAGTGATAAATACTAAGATCTCAGGCTCAGGTTACCGTGGAAAAACGACTTTAATAGGTCTTGTAGATGCTCCAGCAGAAGTGGTTGAGAAAGAGTTAATTAAAATAATTACGAATGAGGTAAATAAACAAATTACAAGAGGGGAACATCTTGATAAGTATTGAGGATATATTATCATCAAGAGGTAGAGTTAGAATTTTAAAGTTACTTCTAGAGCAGGAGGAACTTAATATTTCAGCTATAATGCATAAATGTGCTCTTAACTATTCAGCAGTAGTATACCACTTAGGAAAGCTTATAGAAGCTGGATTAGTTAAGGAGAAGAAGTTTGGTAAAATCAGAATCTTTAAAATAAACAAGAGCAACCCTGTTAATATCCTGCTTAGCAGAGTACTTGAGTCTTTAAATCGAATTAATTCTAGCGAATACAAAGATGATAGATAAAAGCAGGCTATAGATTCAAGGTATATTCAGAAACTCACTTATATAGTATCCGACATGGTCTTAGGTAGTAAATGAAGTTTTAGCCCCTTCTACTAGTTCTTTTTTGTCTTTATTTCATCTAAGCTTTTTCTATTAAGTATAAAGCTGCCTACTATAACCACTACATAGATGTCTTTAAGCATATAGTCTACTAACCAGGCCTATCACTTCTAACACCTTAGAGCCATAGTAAAGATGTTTCATACGGTCAACTACCTATATCTATGAACAATCTCAACAACTTCTATCATTAATAGTTAGCGATAAACATATATCAACAAAACAAAAAGCAAATAAGTATTCATTAAAGAGGCATAAAGGTACATTTAACTCTTACTCAATTAATAAGTTAGCAGTTTATATTTAAATTTCAGATTATTAGACTCACCTTGTAAACCTATCCATCAATCATATACATTTCGTACTTAAAATTCACATAGTCGGTATACTTAATTAATCTAAAACGCACATTAAATACAGTGTTGAAGTTTACACTTTATGATGTTTTAAACTAGGCCATTAATGAAGAGGAGAGCATAATTTGCAAACTTCAAATAATATTCAAACGTAATGGCAGCTACGGCCATGGTCTAGCTAAAACTAGAGTTTCACTATATCCTAGATAAAACTTAATACATAATCCTAAACTAGTAAGTATAATACATAACAATGTGAAGAGCGTATCATATGTGGTAAAGCTAAGCTCATGAAGATATGATCTTTTATTTGAGTAGCCAAATGCTCTTGATTCCATGGCTTCAGCTATCTGGGATGCTCTTCTAAATGAATTTATAAAAAGAGGTATAAAAACTGGCGTAAAGCGTTTAATTCTAATAATAAAATTTCCACTTTCAAGTTCAAGACCTCTAGACCTTTGGGCGTCAATGATTGTCTGGGCTTCTTTAGCTAAAGTAGGAATAAACCTTAGTGCCATTGTGAATGCCAATGCATGATCGTATGGAACCTTAAGCTTTATCAATGCTAATGCAAAGTTTTCAGGATAAGTTGTCATGAAAAAAATGGAAAATGCAGAAATTATTGTTAGAAATCTTAAGGCTAATGAGATAGATAAAGATAATGCATTTTCAGCTGGAAGTAAAAAGTAATTTAGCATAAATATCATCAGAACTATTATGAAACTACCCTTTATTGATTTTAGCCATTCATTTACAGCTTTTGCAACAATTATTAATAGAATAGTTGATACAAATATAATTAACATAGGACATAGTTCTGAAAATATTAAAGATAAGATAAGTACCGATACTATGTATACTAGTTTAGCTCTAGGATCAAAACTATGTAAAACAGTATTTTTTCTATTAAACTTAAAGCCTTGAATTATATTTAAGCTCATACGATTACTTCCTCATAACTCGTAAAAGCTCATTTCTCATTTCCCATACATACAATACATTTTTTGATACTATTGAATTAAATCTAGATGCAAGATAAGGAATTTGTGGTGGGAGAAGGTTAGCCTTTAATAGAAGTTCAAAGTTTGTTAGAATATTTCTTGTAAAGTCATATGCAATAATATTGCCTCGTGAAAGAATAATAGTTTTAGGAAAGTTTTCACACACAAATTCAATATCATGAGTTACAACAATAATAGTTTTACCTTGAATCTGTAAAAGCCTGATTATTTCCGAAAGTTTCTGTTTCTGAGCATAATCTTGGCCAACGGTAGGCTCATCCATTACAACTATAGGTGGATCGTAAGAGAGAACGGAGGCTATGGCAACTCTTTTACGTTCACCTCCACTAAGTGAAAATGGAGAGGTTTTACGATATTCCCATAAATCAAGCATTTTTAAAATTTTTTCAACACGTAGTGAAATTATATGTTCTGGATAATTAAAATTTCTCAAAGCAAAAGATACTTCATCTTCAACTGTTTCAGCAAACAGTTGATGATCTGGGTTTTGAAAAACCACTCCAACCTTTCTAGAAAGCTTGGCTACACTTATACTCCTGGTATTTTCTCCATATATGTAGACATTACCCTGTGTTGGCTTAAGTAGACCATTCAAGTGTTTTATAAATGTTGTCTTACCAGCTCCATTTTCACCTAGAATGGCAACAACTTCTCCATCATTAATACATAAGTTAACACCTTTTAGTACCGGCTCTAAGTCTGAATAGCTAAACCATACATCTTCAAATGTGATAGCTGGATAGATAAGCTTACTTACCATGATTTTTATCTGCTTAAAAGCTTTCTTAAAAGTAGCTCTGCTTCATTAATATTAAGCGGGGGAAAGTCAAGTTTAAGATTATTTAAAAGTAAATCTTCATATAGTAAAATCAACTTTGGAATTCCTATGCCGATAGCCTTTATGATAGGGGTAGTAAAAACTTCACGTGGTCCACCTTGGAGTATTATCTGCCCCTTATCCATGACAATAACTTTATCAACAATCGAGGCTACCATATCAAGCCTATGTTCAACAAGAATTATAGTAAGATTTAATCTTTTTCGAATACTAGATAAAATATCGAATAGTACTTTACTGCTTAATGGATCAAGATGGGCTGTTGGTTCATCAAGTACAAGTATTTTGGGCTTCATAGCAAGACATGCTGCAATAGCAACTTTCTGCTGCTCACCGCCTGAAAGCTCATATGGGGATTTATATCTTAAATGCTCAATTCCAAGAATACTTAGGACTTCATTTATTCTTTCTTTTATAGTGTCTCTTGGAAGATTAAGATTTTCAAGACCAAAAGCTATTTCATCCTCGACACTTAACATTATAAGTTGGTTTTCAAGATTTTGAAAAACCATACCTACTCTTTGAGCAAGCTTACAAGTTTTATTTTCAACAATACTAAGACCATCAACAATAAGTATTCCTTCAAGTTCACCTTCATAGAAGTGAGGGATTAAACCATTGAAACATCTACAAAGAGTTGTCTTACCACAACCACTTGGACCAGTAATAAGTACAAGTTCCCCAGGATAAATTTTAAGATTAATTGATTTAATTGCCCATCTCTCTTCACCAGCGTATCTAAATGATAAATTTAGAGCCTCAATAATTGGGCTCATTTATATCGATTCCTCTTTATTAGTTTTTTAATTGTTGAAATACATAATTTTAAAATGTTTTCAACATTATTGCTAAAAATTTCAGCGCATGCCGCAAGATTATGTCCTCCACCATATCCATTAAACATCTTACCAATGGGATTCATTAAATCCTTACTTAAACTTAGACTTGTATTTTCATAAAATTTTTCGCTACATCTAGCACAAATACGTATCTTACCTTTATCTAACTTATTAGCTACAATTGCAACGTCAGCTCCTAAGCTGATAAGAATATTGGCTACTGATGATTCATAAGCTCCAATATATGTTGTAACAATAACGTAATTTTCAATTCTATTAATACTAATTCTTTGGCAGGCCTTTAAGCGAGCAATACGTTCAGAGTCAGATAATGGCTCATGTAGAAGTTCCAAAACAGCATTATAATCAACACCAGTCCTTATAAGATTTAAAACAGATTTAAAAGTTAATGGAGAAACTCTCTGAAAACGAGATGTATCTGAAATTATCCCAGCAATTAAAAGAGAGCTTACCTCCAGCGGGATATTTACATTAAGTTCTTCATAAATTTCAACAATTATTTCTGAACATGATTGAGCTGTTGGGTCACATATAGTTATCAACGCGTTTTCAGCAATTTCATTATCTAATGAATGATGATCAATAATTATCAAGTCTTTATCTAAATGTAAAATTTTATTAGAATATTGGGCAAGCATACCTAAAGAAGCAGTATCTACAATTACTATAGTTTTAAAGTCTTCAAGATTAAAGTTTTTGAAACTAGTTTCAACATTAAACTTTTCAGCTATACGTTTGGCGGTAAGATTTAAACTGTTGGGAAAAATCATTTCTACATTTGCATTAGGCCTAATTAACTTTATTAACCGATACATAGCATATACACTGGCAAGAGCATCAACGTCAGCATACCTATGGGTAAGAATAGCTATGGATGAGAAGGGATATTTATAAAACTTAAATAACTCCTCACTAAGATCCTTCAAGAGCTTTTGAGAGTTCATAGTCAATCACTTGAAAGCCTCTACTAATACTATCATCAATAATCTTATTAATATCAACATTTGCAAACCAACTTAAATTAATATTAACAGAAATGTCAAATGTAAGTTCATCATTTCTTAGTACCTCAATAGATACATCAATGTCTACAGCGTTATTTATTTTAATACGTTCATTAATAAAATTTATAATAGCATCATACGCTTTAAATGTTATATTAGCTATTTCATCATCAGATAATTCGATAGCTTTCTTAACCATGGCTTTACCATTTTTATTTAGGCTCTGAGGACCTACTTAATGATAGAAACTTTAAATCAGTAGTCAAATCTTTTTGAAGTTCTTGAATTTGAGCACGAGCTACACTTTCCTGTCTAGTTAAAGTCTTAATATGAAGTTCAAGAGTGTCCTTTTTATCATTTAGTTCGTTTAAGATTTTGCCTCTAGAAACTCTTACTAGAACGTAGCCTGTAGATTTATATACAGGAGTTTCATCAGATATATTACTAAGTTCAGCTATTGTTTCTTGAACTTCATGAAGTTCACTTTCATACTGACTTTTACGTATAGTAATAACCTTTAATCTTTCTTGAAGATCTTGAAGACGTAGTAATTTATGTTGAGTTTCTACTGGCAGTTCCTCAATATTACTCAACCATTTCACCTCTTAACTCAATTATTAACCCCTGTTAATAAATCTTAAGCAGTAAACTTAAACTTTTTGTATGTATTTGTGATCTATTTAGTTAAATGCATTAAGCATTGTCCCCTTAATGAGGTTTTAAATCTAACCCATTCTGTTCTCTTCATTGATATTGAGAATCCTCCTAGGGAGGGCTAGCATATCTGATATGGTTATAGTAAAGCTGCATAGGCTTAGGAGGCTCATTAATGCTTTCCCTGAGGTATCAGTATAGAGTAGACACCAAAGACTTTGAGAGAGCTTAATAGTTTCAATAACCTTCCATTATTGATTACTCCCAGACTTTCTACCAAATGCCTAGTCTAGCTGAGCTCAGTTCATAGTACTGTGAGCTGGCATCCATGTAAATTATATAGATATGACTTCTCACCTCCAAGATAATTACTTAAACCTTAACTAAGCTAAGCATGTTTGTCAGAATTATAACAACATCAATATAGCTGTCAATAATTTCAATAGCAATTAGGCACTATAAATTTCTAAATCAACCTTAGCATCAGTAACTTCTTGAATAATATGTTCAATTCTTTTTCAACATTTCCAGAAGGGAAATTCCTACTTCCCTTATTACATCTAATAACAAGACTAGCTATTTTACTTAACACTATTCATAAATTTCAATTAGTCTTCTCCCAACTTCATCAACACTAGCTTACCTAAAACTGAATGACTCTATGAATGAGGAGATAGTCCTTATGCTAACATAATTCGCTTTAAACATCAAGAGTATTAATAAGTTGGTATAACTTTAGCTTAATATTTCTAGTTTAGAGCTACTTATTATAAATTAATAGAGCTCATACCTTAGTTTTTAAAGTTCCAAAACAACTAAGGAATATCGTACTTGCTAGCGTAATTATAACTATAAACTTTCATTTTAAACAGGTAAAGCTTTAAATGCTTAAGTTTATTTCATGTAGGAAATATAACTGTAATTACTTTAAGTTCTTATATATTGATGTTCTCGTATTTTTCTTTGCTGCATATCATTTATGAAGTTTAAGGCTTTTTATTTATTTAATGGAAATATCCTCTTTACATGCCTTCATGGGGAAACGAGGGATATTCAGAATATAGAAGGACTCTAGCGATAATTATGAAGTCTGTGGGTTTATCATCTAGCTTAGCAAGTTATCGTAGGTAATGTTATAAATGGATAGAAGATATAAGCTATATGAATTGATGGATTAAAAGGTAAGCCTAGCTTGGTAGGAGATCTAGGCTTAGCGATGAAGATAAAAGGAATCATAATTAAACAGCATTAAAAGAGTTATTAAATCACTTAAAATGAGAATATAACAAAACAGTCCTTAACTAAAGAAAATCGTTTAGGATGGAAATTAATTTGAAGACATTAAGATTTTAATCATTTAGGGCTCAGTACTCAAGATCTAAATCATCAATATCATCAGGGTTGGAAAAATCATCGCCTATACTTTAAAACAGATAAACATAAAAACTTAGCTATAGAAAACCTCTTCTCTTAAGCGATTTAATAACTCTTTTAATCTCATCAACATTATCTTCGCCAATGAGTTTAGCAACATCTGCAGGTCTAAGATTGGGACTTCTTTGCAGAACTTCTAAAACTTTACGTTCAATAGAGCTCATAGATTCAAGTATTGAGGATGATGGATGAATAAGTATATATAGTATAGCACTACCGGAAATAATGGCAACCCTAGATTTTTTATCCAAATTATCAACAACATCTTCTAAGACCATGTTAAAGTAGTCTGCATCGATAGATGTTAATGTTCCTCTCATAACGCGTCCATCAACAAGATATACTTCAACAATGTTGCCAATAAGCTTCCTGAGTTTCATTGAGAATTTAGATGTAGATCGACGCATATTTAACACTAAAACATATCAGAGAGCACCCAATATAAAAATTTTTATACATAAAGTGAGATCTATTAAGTTTTGTTTGAGTGTTGTGAGTGTTTTTGGGTTCGTTTGGGTTGTGGTTGGTCTTTTAGCTTGGATGGTGTTTTATCTGTTCTATTTTGGGTTGTGTGTTTTTATTTATGTCTATTTTGGTGTTGGTTTCATTGATGTGT
>CALHIW010000106.1 GCA_938030905.1 Candidatus Methanomethylicia archaeon
CCTCCACAACAAAGCATACATAACAATACACCTAAAATACAGAGCTTAAAAAATAAGTTTACACTAAATACCTAAAAATTTAACTCTATAATATATACATCAAATTGATGGCCTTAGGATTAGGATATAACATTAATTTTAAAATCTGCTTTGTGGTTTAATTTAAGTTTTTCTATGTGTGTTTTCTTAGTTTATTGATTGGATGGTTGTTGATGAGAGGCTTGTTAGGCGTGGTGAGCTTCTTCTAAGTCTAGGCTTTCTTGAGACTAGGAGCGTGGATTTAGTCTACGAATGATGGTAGGGTTGGCTGACTCTTCAAGCTTCCTAGGCTTCATCATGGACTACTTTTGGATTAGGAGGAGGATTTTAATGCTTAACAAAGGCTCCTATGAGGCTTTGAAGGACTCTACTAAGCTCATAGCCTTAGACTTGACAGGCATAAGGGTTCATAAGTCTGGGATGGGTTAAGAGACTCTATTGGGGAGATGATACATTAAGGTATACTTCACAGTAGATGTTAAGACCAGGGGTTATATCCATGGAGGTAACTACAGATGAAGTACATGACCCCAAGACCTTACAAAGCTCCTAGAAGAAGCCGAAGTTCATTGCAGGCTTTTAAAGGCATACATGAATGGATCCTACAACTCATCCAGGATGTATGGGCTTCTAGAGGCTAAGTACATAGAGGCCATTGTAAAGCCTAGAAAGAACAATTACACAAACACCAAATCGGAGGCTAGGAGTGGGCTATAATGCTCTACAGGATTCTGGCATGATGGGTTAAGCATAAAGACTATGGAAGACACTAAAGCATCGAGACAGCCCAACCTTTAAAGGCTACTTAGAGAATTCTCCATGGCAAAAGCCATAGGCAACATAGTGAAGAAACTGAAGGCTAAAGCCTTCATATACAACATACTGATAAACCTATAAGGTTAAGCAGAGAAGAGCCAATAAAGCTAGAGGAAAAACTCAAGCTACAAGAATTAAGCCACAAAGCTATAAAATCAATATGTACAATACCAAACCTCTAAAATAAATCCATACAAACTAAGGAATTCCGTTACCATAATAATTTAATGAATTATCATAACCCTAGGATATATAAATCTCTTAACTTTATTTTTAACTAAACTATTAAATCTTCCTTCGTTAGTTTAAGATGTCTTTTTCTTTTTTAACCTATTTATTAATTCATTAATTGATTCAATGAAGACATAGTTAACTATTTCTGCTTTATTTTATTGATAAATATATCCTAATTAATACTAATGCTAATATAACAACTATTAAAAATTCAATAGCTAATTTTAATGATTCTACACCCATCATATTTCACCTAATTGATTTTAAATTTCACCTATTAAGGTTTTAGGTTATTTTTGGTGATGTCGTTAAGATAGGTTTTAATGGTGGCCTTTAGAGTTTAGTGTGCCCCAGGTTATTGTAATAGTATGTGGGGATCTAGGAATGACTTTACGTATTTTATGCTTTTCCCTGGAATGGAAAGTAATTGTAGAAATCTCGTTCTCTCTTTAAGGGTCCTGAGCAATCTTTCAATCCTATTTATTGATCTATGGTGATATGTATCCATTTTAGTTTAAGGTTCTTAGGAGTATCTAGACACCATGGACCCTTATCAATCATGACTAATGGGTTATGAGGCAAATTCTAAAGCCCTTTAAAGAACATATTCAGCATTCATTGTTGAACATTGCCAGCTTGCACCCACAGCTAGACTTCTCTGGAATTCAATCTATGACAAATGAGTAGATACTTGTCTCCTGCCTTTAACTGGATTTGTCAGCTGATATGGTCTGCATTATTTTAGGTTTGCATAGATTTAAAGAGGATCTTCAGCTTCGAACCCAATAATAGACAGCGACATGACTAGATGGGTTAGATTCTACGTAACAATCATTATCCCTATAACTCAAAACCAGTTGTTAATGCAGTTCATAGCCTTATGATCAAGTGGAACCCTATTATGTTTGAACATCCTAACTTTAACAACTTCAAGAAGCAACTCAAAGCATTAATAAATCACTTCCAAAGGAAGTTCTCCTCGAAGCTAAAAACTTATTTTAATAGTTTCATTTTTGATAATGTCTTACTTTAACAGCAACACCAGATTTAAAATATTTCATCTCATAACCTGCCAGTACAGATTTGCCTACAGCTAGTAGGCTATCAAATTTATCGACAACTATAATTTCCTGTCCTGGCCTTATATGTTTATCAGCATTAGCTACAAATCTTGAAAGTACATCTTTTCCACTAAGGACATAGCTCTTAGCGATGTCGGTAACTACTACCCGTAATTTTGGATAAGGAAAAATTTTTAATAGTCTACGTCCACCTTCTAGCGCAAGAGCTAAAAGTCCATCATAACTTCTCAGGGATGCTATAAGATTTCCTAACTCATCGTATATGTATCTTATACGTCCCGTACTTGGTGACTTAACTAACTTAACATTGTTATCAAACAATACAGTCCCAGCATTTTTTCCAAACTGATAATTTGCTATTGACCTAATTTTTTGAATATCAGTTACAACCATAAATTATCTCTAATATATTATCACGAATTATCAAGATATAAAAATAATTTAGTAGTTTTATAAATTTAAACTCTATATTCCATGATGGGCTTTAAACTTTTCTGAATGATTATTTATTTTCTTGATAATTTAAAGCATGAATTTAATGTGTAACCTGTTCTTAATCTTGCTAAAGACTGTATCTTGGATACATATAATCAATAGTATACATACTAAACAAACAGAATTAGTAAGAAGCTGCAAGCTAAGTTTACAGAGTCCCTCTATGGCTCTGTAAACTTTGGATGTGAAGATATATGTAGTTGATGATTAAGTTAACAATACGATAAAAATATAAGTTAAACTTTTACTTCTTAAAAGTAGCTACAGCATTATAAAACTTTAACTTGGTTGACTTTCATGCTGTGTTGTGAAATATGTGGGTGTAGAATATATGGTAATTCACAAAAAATAATAATTGATGGAGTTACCTTAATTACTTGTCAAAGATGCGCTAAAGCTGGAATGCCTCCTTACAGTACGTATAAGCAGGAGAGAAAGAAATTTTTTGAAAAAATGCTAAGTAAAAACACCAAATTCATCATGACAAGGACAAAATTGGATGAGAGTAGATATGATGTCGTAGAAGACTATGCTATGAGGATAAAAAGCAAAAGGGAGGAATTAGGATTGACTACTGAAATTTTAGCGAGACAAATTAATGAAAAGGAGTCTGTTATAAAGAGGCTAGAAAGTGGAAAATTCAAACCAGACATACATTTAGCAAAAAAACTTGAAAGAGCTTTAAAGATAACACTCCTAATGCCTCAAGAGCAGATAACTAGTGATGCAAAGTATGAGCAATTGTATGTTAATCAAAGTATAACTCTAGGAGATGTTGTTGAATTAAAGAAAAGGAAATAGAAATAGTAACTATCGCCGTAAAAAAGTCAATAAAACTGAAGAATACAATCATATGTAGAGGAGGCTCTAAGGAGTGGGGAAGGCTGAAGTCTAGGATATTTTAGCAACGAGCTAAATACTGCTAGCATCTTTTAACAAATCCTTAAAGAAGTAGGTGAAGCATAAACTTAAAAATGTCGAGTTGAAGATTATAAGAATAAAGTGATTAAGGTGGCCACTAAAAAGGATTTAAAGGAATTGTCTAAGGATTTTGAGGAGATAATAAAAGTCATCATTGGCGAATCTGCTGTGACAATAGCAAGAATGGTATATAATAATCCAGGCATAACAGATATGGAGATCTCTCAAAAAAGCAACTTAAAGGTAAATATTATTAGAAAAACACTTTACTTTCTATATAACAACCAATTAGCATACTATAAAAGAGTAAGAGATAAAGAAACTGGATGGTTTATATATCAATGGTATCTTCAACCAAATAATTTAAAGAAGTTTAAGGATGAAATGAAGAGGCGCGTGTTAAAAAAACTTCAGGAGAGACTTGAATATGAAAAAATGAATAGTTTCTACAGATGTATTAACAGGGAACATATGCGAATGACTTTCGATGAGGCTTATGAAAATAATTTTAAATGTAAGGTATGCGGGGCTGTTCTAGAGTATGAAGAAAATGAGACTATTAAGCGTGTTCTTGAAGCTATGATTGAGAGGGTTGGTAGAGATTGTTAATGGGCCCGAGGGGATTTGAACCCCTGACCTCCTGCGTGTAAGGCAGGTTTTAGGATTAGGTCCTACCACTAGACGACGGGCCCAAGAAAAACACTAACAAAAATATATAAATCTTGGGGTTTACCTTTAAGTAATATTGATCTTGAGTTCTTTTTTAATTTCATATAGGATTATAGCTGCAGTCGCGATAGGACCTGGATCTTTATCAATCAAGAACTTTAAGAAAACAGGCTCACCTAGAGCTAACTCATTTTTACTAAATCCTAAATCTGTTCCTGGAAGTACGATCATAATATCTTCTTGATCTAATTCTTTAAGTAAATTATTTATATTAAGGGAAACTTGGGCATGAGGTTTAACTGATAGTAGATATACCTTAAAGGGTTTAATGAGATCTATGGCTTCTTTTAAATCATTAACTACCAATAACATCTTATTACTTTTAAATATTAATTTAGAAGCTTCGGGTATTCCTTGCTGAGCTGCTGAACCAATTGCCCTGCTTATTACAAATAAGTCTACATTAAATATATCACATAATTTAGCAATTTCGATAATTTTATATACATTATGTACATTATGAAGTACTATAATGATCTTCCCCATAGTAAACACCAATATTATTTAGATGTTGCAATTTTTATAAAGATGTTTACAAACTGAAATAACTAGTTGTTTGCACTTAGGATATAGTTAAAATGTTGTTTGTATTAAAAAACAAATTAAGCTGAATTTATCTTCCATGTGATGTGCTGAAGATCATTATAGTATAATAATAAGATGTTTTCTATTAATGTAGTTGATTATCCTTCAAGAAGCTACAGCTACATTGCAAGTAGCATTTAATTTTGTAATCAAAATTTAAGTGCTCTTACGATAAGTTTTACTTTAAAGATAGTGCTCATCTTCTCTTAGGTAGTTTGATTAACTTAAATGATTAAAGTCTAATTTTAGATGATGATTTAAATATATCATATTAAGTTCAATATGTCTTCAATTTAAAAGTTTAAAAGACAGTATTAAATTAACCATCGACAATATCATGAGGTGTATAATTGTGATTCAGCAAATTATAGGTCAGGATGCTGGATTTAATTCAATATTACAGTATATCCTAAGCATTACTGCTTTTCTTTTCATCTGGATTTTACTTGGTAATAGACTTCAGATGATCATTTGGATATGGAATATTAAAAAAGCATTGAAAGTTTTAAGTGAAATGTCAACTAAAGCGACAAATCAAGTTATAGAGAAAATAAGTAAAGTTGCTGGTAATGATTTCGAAATCTCAAATAAAGTGAAGATGTTTCTTGATTTTTTTGTGATATATCCAGTGGATTTAGATCCAAATGGGATCATACGTAAACTTGAGCATTTACTTAATACTGAAAGAAAAAGGACTAGAGAATTCGTATTATCAATAGCACCAACAGTCGGCAGGCAAGATATAGATAACTTTGAGAATCTTTTGGCCATAGTATGGGTTCTAAATATGATATATAAGTATGTTAGACATAACCTTATTCTAGGTGAAAAAACTAAAAGTCCATATATATTAATGCAACTTGAAATGATTATACCATTGGTTATGAGATATGCTAAAGCATATTATGATGCTCTCACTTCATTTATTAATTTGCAGCCAATAGGAGATGGAATTGGAGCGCTTGTTGCTGCTAAACTAATACATGGTCAAAAATATGAAAGAATAGTAGAGGATACAATAACAGCTGAAATATCCTTCGAAGAAAGGAGACTAATTGTTGTTAAAGCTGAGGGCCCGAGCGGAGTTGTTGGAAAACCTGGAGAAGCTATTTCGAAAATTATTGAAATGAGAAATGGAAATATTGATGGCATAATAATGATTGATGCTGCAATGAAGCTAGAGGGGGAAGAGACGGGCAGTATTGCTGAAGGGGTTGGGGCAGCTATTGGGGATCCAGGACCTGAAAAGTATAAAATCGAGGAGGAGGCTACAAAACATAGGATCCCTCTATATGCATTAGTAGTAAAGGAGTCTCTAGAAGACGCCATAACTACTATGAAAAAAGAGATATTTGATGCTGCCGATAAAATTATTGAGAAAATAAAAGCTATTGCTAAGAGCTATCCAAAGGGTGCAACGTTAATTATAGCTGGCATTGGAAACACCATGGGAATCGGACAGTAAAATTTAAAAATTAATATGGTGAAAATAAATCTCTCTGAGATTCATTAGTTTCCAAGCTTCTATTGAACTGGATAAGGGGTTTTAGAAGTTGCTGATTTCAATAAAGACTGATTTCAGTAAAGAAGAGGAATTTAATTATAGTAGATGATATAGTTATAAAGTAAAAGGAAATATTACACTTTCAGTAATAGATGTTGTAAGACAAGCTTATCTTAATAAGGAATACATATCAGAAATTACTTGACAACAAGATCTTTCATCTGAAGAGACCCTGAATCACTGTGAAAAGAGGGCAAAAACATCATATGCAAGGCTTCTGGCTTATTGGAACACTTAAAGTCTTGATTTTAGAATTTGAACATTAGTCACCTCAGGAGGTTAGTTGAATTTGTTCTCCAAGCTGTTATGTTTTACTACAACTACATGAAGCGGTGTTTATATTAAGTGAACGTATTCGTGAAGCTACTCTTAGTGGCATTAATTATAGATTTGAATATTATATTAGGATAAGATTACACTTATCTTAGCGAATTATCAATTAAATTAGATCATTATTTGGAGTTTACAAACCTAAAATTGCAAGGTCTAAGAAATTTAGTTTAAAAGAGACTTCATATACTAATTTTATTAGTATATTCTCATGCCTAGTAAGTTGTGGCAGTAGATTTTAACATTATTTACTCTTAGGTTAGTTGCTTATATTGTCAATTCTATGGAGTGATTGATGACTGTAAATGGAGTGAGGTAAGATGTTTCTTCTTCATACTACACATTTTTAATAATCAATAACTATATAAACAAAAGGAAATAAAAAACTTAATTTAATCATATGGATTCTACTATTTGAATATTAACAGTCAGTTTTCTTATTTTTTAAACTATTATATTACTTCTCCTTATTTCTCAATTTTATAAGTCCATATTTAGCATTAAGCAAGTTGTCATTTATTTAAAATGGATGTAATTAAATGAAATTGTCAGAATTTACTTCAATAATCGACAAACTTATAAGTTATGATATAATGTATTCCAAGGGCTAGACGGGGTGGGATTAGTAGCACTAAGCCGTGGTCTAGCCAGGTATGATGACGGGCTCCAGATAGGTAATAGTGAACAATAATGCGGGGAGACCCGTTGGGCGAGGGTTCAAATCCCTCCGGCCCCATTATTTCTTTAAATGTAGGTTTAGTTTATGCCAGATTAAATATCTCATAGAGTTATATTGATAATCTCATAACCCTAAACCTCTTAAAACTGAGTGAGAGATGGCTAAATAACTATACTTGCCACTTAATAAACCTAGAATCTTAACTTAATAAGGAAGTGGTTTCAAAATATTTAAGTCTTGCTACTTTATGGTTTTTATGGGGTTTTGTGAGTTTAGTGATCTTGAGTTGGGCTTATTAAGTCTCTTCCTTCTTCTAGGTCTGGGGGTAGGAGAACTATTGTTGATGATGGGTTGT
>CALHIW010000107.1 GCA_938030905.1 Candidatus Methanomethylicia archaeon
CATGGTTTTATTGTGGTTTGTGGGTTTAGTGATTATGGATGGGGGTGTTGGGCTTGTCTTCTTAGCCTATTGGAGGTGAAGGCTATGGTTGATGATGGGTTGTTGATTAATAGTGCCCATATGTAGTTACTATTGGCTCTAGGTTAGGAGATGCTTCTAAGTATGATTATATGTGATTACGGAGAATGTTGAGGCTTTGATACTAGTATATTATGAGGTATTAATCCTAGTATTTAATGAGTGGATGATATAGCTATAAATAATCATGAGGGCTAGAGGAATGATAAGATATAGTGAATATAGTGATCGGTATAAAAATGGTAGTTGTAATGGGGGCTCTACAATCACCATAATCTCAGTAATGTTCCTAACTCAAATCAATAAGCGTAGAGTAAGCTAAGACTCTAAACCCAGCACATAATATATTAGGATTAAAGTAGATTGGAGAATAATGATATGAAAGTAACATACCAGTAAATCCAGGAAATAAATCATACAACGTAAAGCTATAAAAGAACAAGATCGGCAATAAAGATTCAATACACAACAACATTCATAAAGCAATAACAATACATGAATACTAACAATAATAACATTCGCATGCATAATGGCATACATAAAATATAGACTATAAAACCCCAAAGATTTTGGCCTCCTTCATTATAAAATCACTAACTATAGCTAATGATTTTTTCACGATATTTTATTAATCTATATCCAATAAAAATAATCAGAGTTAAAAATGTTAATGTTATTATTGTAATTATTCCGGAAGTATTAAATAAATTAAACACTATGAATAAATAAATTAAAAATGGAGTGAATGCTCCACCTCCAATGATTAAGATGGATATAACTTCAATTTTAGATGTCTCCATTAACATTACTCTATTTACTTCCCATATACTATACTCCCAAATTTTTTCTATTGATTGTTTTCTAAATGACTGAGTTAATGCTACTCTTATATTCTCACGAAAGGTACTTGAGGGTTGCACTCTTGAATATTTTAGTAGCATTTCAGTTATATTTTCTCCTAAATAAGCTTTATTAAGCATTTTCCTAAAATCATTTGAAATATGTGGTATTTCTGAATCTGCTAAAATCCTAAGCGCCGAAGTTATGGGTTTACCTATAGTTGTAACCGAATATATAATTCCAAGTAGAGTGGGAGAATATAATGAAAAACTCTTTAGTAGTGAAAGGTATCTAATAGGTATATAGTAATATAGGTAAAGAAAGATAGATAATGTAAGTATAAAGTTAATAGTTAGTAAATGCAAAGTACCATAATTTAATATGAGTATTAAAAGGAGAAGCGATGTAAATATCAAGAAAGAAAAATTTATTGATGCATTTAAAACATCCAAATAATGTAAATTTATATTAAAGTAAGTTAAAGCTTTCTCAAAAATTTTGTTTTGAATAGGAAATCTAATAACTATTTTCTTACTCAATATTTTAATTAATTTATAGTATTTCGTAAACCTATTACTCATGATAAACTACTCCCTCAATAACATTAACAAATGTTCTTGGTGGCAGGACTCTATTTAGCATTCGTCTTCTCACGGCATGAAATCTCCGATAGATTTCTAGTTCAGCTTTATAATCTATCTTAAGCTTAGTTAATAGTGAAAAAAGTTTAATAATACTTAAATAATCAGCTAACAATACTTCTTCTTCATCGATAACATCTAACTTACTTAACATCTTTATTAATTCGTTAGTATTTAACATTTTTACTAGTTTGTCATTTTTATATGAGTATTTAAAAACATCTAAAAACTTTATATTTAGATTTTTATTAAATTTTTCACTCAGTACGAAGTTGATGCTATTCACTCTTCGCGAATTACTATTAATCCAAGGAGTTCTAATCATCACTATTATTAAGTTCATCTTGCCTATGAATACAAGAGGTATTCCATAACCATATTTAAATCTATAAATGAGATCTTCTATTGATGATGCATGAACAGTTTGTATACATCGTAATCCAGCAGAAAGTGCTGTAATTAAGGCTTTGGAATGACTTTTTGAAATTATCTCACCGAGGAAAACTATGTCTGGTGAACGATGTAATGTCTTTAATATTTCCACGTCTTTTCCACGTTTCAAGTATTTTCTCTCATTTATAGTTAAATTATCAACAACCTTTAATTTAATCTGGTGCATATAATTAGGTTCATCGTAACTTTCAATGAATGTTTCCAGAAATATTTTCCTATCTAATGTACTACAGAACAGACTTAATGCATTAAGAAGAGTTGTCTTGCCAGTTGATGTTTCTCCTAATATTGTAATTGTTGCCCTTCTTAAAAGGGCTGACAACAAGAAAGCAGTAGCTTCAATACTAATAGTATTGTTGCTAATTAGATTGGTGATTGTAAGAATCTTTTTATGCTTTCTCAAATTTAGTGAAAATCTATTCACAGCTAAGGGGTAGGCATCTATTATGCATCTTAGGCTAAAAAGTTTACTCCTAAACTCTGTTCTTAAAGTTGCTTCCACTCTATTTAATTGAGCTTCCGATATAAGCTTTAAATGTGTTAAAAACGTCTCTATTTCTTTTTCGTTGGGTTTTATATTTGTAGTACATCGTCCGTATTTCTCGTGATCAACATACATGCTTAGATTAGGAGAATCTAAATATATTGTAAGTGTTAGAAAAGACTTAATAGAAGCTAAAAAGTTAATTGATTATCTTACAAATAATTTTAATGTAGATTCAAATCATCTAATCTTAGACCAGCTTTACGATAAAGCTCAGCATTGGTTTAATAA
>CALHIW010000108.1 GCA_938030905.1 Candidatus Methanomethylicia archaeon
TTGATATTCATGGATTCGAGGAAGAAGTCATGGAGCTTTGAAAGCCAGCCAGCATTATACACTGATTCTTAGTATGCCATGGAGAAACATATAATGTAACATGAAAGCAGCTAATTATTGAGCTCACCATGAAGTAAGAAACTATACAATCAAAATTAATTATCCAAATATGTAGTTTATGGAGACCCTTCTTTTTCCAATTAAGCCACATTTTTTACAGAAAAGCTGATTTTTTCCTATTCTTCTTAATGGGCTGCGACAATCAACACACAATGCTAATATAACCCCAAGCTCCGGTTCTTTTATAGTTAATTGATACGGCACTATAGAGTTTAGTACTCTTGCCTCTATGATGTCCCCAGCTTTTATAAGGTCATGCAAGGTTTCAGATCGATTATGTCTGGCATTAATTATGTGTAGAATTGAGGAGAATCTTTTGCCATAGATTTCTTCACCATTTACTTCAAAAATTCCTAATTGTGCAAAGTCACTTCTTACATTATTGACAATAGCTTTTATAATATCTCCCTTCTTTGGAATTAATGGTTTATTCTTAACTTTCTTAACACTTATTTTTCTTTCACTTCTATCAATATATATATACCCAGTTATAAGGGAAATTATTTCACCATTAAACTCATATACATTTTCACCTAGTTCCCACTCTTCAATGGTTCCGAGAATATCTCCGGGAATTACGATATCCCCATGTTTAATCCTCATTTGCTGTCCTCTATTTGTATTATATATAGATCAGCCTTTACTCTATAGTTTCTTTTCCTGTGGAATTTATACATAGCAGGTATTAATATTTCTAGTGTATATATCCCCCTAATATATCCTTTCCTCTTGTTAATTAGCCTTACTAAGTAATTTCTACTTCTAATATTAGACTTATGAATGGAGAAAATAGTTTTCGCCTTGCTTAGCGCTACGTTTAGGAATACTATATCCATTCCTCTAACTCGCACTCCAAAGGGTGGATTTTGAATCACAGTATCTAGGAATCTGACAGGCAAATACTTTATATCTGTAAGTATGAAGTCAGTTAAATTACGTACTCCAATAATATTCGAGTATTTTTTTGCGATATCTAATGACTCTTTATCTAGATCTATACCAATGACATAACTAGCACCTAGTATCGCAGCTCCAATAGTTAACCTTCCTGTTCCACAGCCTAAATCCATAACCCTTTTATTAGAAATTCCATTATAAACTGTATGAGCTATCCATAAGATTTCAGATGCTGAAGTAGAATCTATTGTGTACTGCTCATACCATATCTTAGGGTTAGGATGCCTAGGAATTTTTTGAAGTATGATTTTAAGCTGAGCTTTCTTCATTGTTTTCTCCATTTGGATCATAATCACTATCTTCCTATTATGTTATATTAAATTAATTATATTTATGCTATCAAACTAGTTAAATTTAAACTTCCAGTTTATGATGGTTATTAAAAACTTTAATTACACATAATATGAAAACTTTCTATATTAAATTCAATGCATACTAAAATACCACCTCTACATGTATTTTTCTTCAATACTTAATAAATTCCATCCATTACCATCCATTAAGAGCTCAAGAACTACTAATGCTCTTCGCAGAACTCCATGTTGAAACGTCTTCCATAAATCATAATATAATTTGCTTAATATCTAAAACATTTAAAAATGATTACACTTAGTTTCTTACGGTGTCGAAATGGCAAATGAAGACATCGAATTACTAAAGAGTAAGAAGCTTGCTAAAATGTTAGCAGAGAGAATCAAGGCTAAAAATAGCAGTTTAAAGTCTAATTCTAAGTTGCAAGATCCTACAAAAATTATAACTCCATTTCTCACAGAGAGAGCCAAAGCAGTTCTTGACCAGGCGTTGATACAGTATCCCCTAGAAACTAGAAATTTACTATCATTACTTGCAAAGTACGTTATCAATGGTAAACTATCTACTAGTATTACTGGTGAAGAGCTTTTAACTCTATTTCATAGATTAGGAATTTATGTTAAAATGCCTACTAGAATTTTTGTTAAGGAGAAAAATAAGATAAAATCTTTAGAAGAGAAAATTAAAGAAGAACTAGGTAAAGAATCATAGCCTTTATGCTAAAGCTTTAAATACAACATTCATAAAACAAATTAAGGTGTTAGGGTATGCCATTAAGGCCTGGAAGATGTTATAGACGAATAGATACTCCACCCTATACTCGAAGAGAGTTTATATCCGGAGTGCCTGCATGTAAAATTGTAAAGTTTGAAGATGGAGATCCAAATGGAGAATACGATTATGCATTATATATAAGAACGCTTGAAAATGGGCAAATAAGACATAATGCTCTTGAGTCTGCAAGAGTAATGATAACAAAATCCCTTTCAAATAAAATTTCAGGAGGTTTTTACTTTAAACTACTTGTGTATCCCCACCAAGTAATTAGAGAAAATAAAATGATGGCATTTGCGGGTGCTGATAGAATTCAGGATGGCATGCGTCAAGCCTTTGGGAAGCCAATTGGATTAGCAGCCCGAGTCAGAGCAGGACAAAACATAATAGTAGTAAAAGTTAAGAAGAGTCACATAGAGGCTGCTAAAGAAGCTTTGAAACGTGGTAAAAGTAAGATACCAATTCCATCGCAAATAATAGTGAAGCCTTTAGAATCCAAATAGTAATTTAAACATAAGTAAACTTATTATAGAACTCCAGATATGAACCTAAACATCATAAGTTTTATTACAGATTATAAAACTCAATCACTTTATTATAAAATTCGTTCTAAGTTGCTATAGTAGTTTGATGATGACTTAAATGCTCACATCTTGCAATTATTTTTTTAAATTTAGAGCCAACTTGAATACCTACTATATAAGCGCGCCCCCTCTTCCCTATGACTGTCCCTATTCTACCCTGATACCGCCTATGAGGTGCACCTTTATGAGTAGAGGAATCTATTTTAATTACTACTTTATCACCAATATTATAGTTAATCAAATATGTACTAAGTCCTCTTAACCCACGTTGACGTGGGTGTTTTGATAGTAAAGAGCGGGAACTGGAACGATATCCAAGAGATCGCTTAACCATATTAGATCACTAACTAAAAACATCGTGAATTATTTAAATATTATTATTACATAAGTCTATCGCCTTTCAATAAGTAATGCCTTTATTTTCCCGGCAGTAATCATAATTAATGATTTGTTAAGTATTTAAGTTAAGTCCCTTGAAGACTTTGCCTAGTTGGTATTAAATTCATCTTAAAACTATTAAATTCTTTCTTTACAAGGTTTGTTATGAAGTTTAGGCATGCTCATTATAAATACTGAGGGGCTCCTCGTATGGTTAACATCATTCAGGAGAATAACTATAATATATGAGAAGCTACAACATCATTCACACGAATAACATGTATACTCGTACTGCTAAAGTTTTCAGATGACTTCATCAATAATTCATGAATTTTCTATATTTGCTCCCTTCTCCTGTTATTAATAAGATGTTGATAAGTCTTGCATGCTCATAGATATAAAGAAAAGTGCTCATCAAGAATCTTAAAATAATGAAAAGACTATATTCCTCTATACATAAATTAAAACCAATCACTAATCAAAAATACCACAAATAATAACGCAACCAATCAGTTAATATAAACTTAGAGCGATGTACAAGATCACTCATAACTGGGGTTATATATGGGCTAACAATCTACTTAAGTTTTTGATTAGCTATAGTAATTCGTGAAGTTTATATATTCATGTTTCATGTAGCTTAGATATTTCTGCTATTACGTTGAATTTACAGGTTCCTTGAAGAATTTTTCCTCATACCTATACGCATTCAAAACTTATTAATACTAACATTAGAATAAGAGGAAGAAAAGCATATAAGTATAGATTAAAGTACAGAATTTCATAAATTACTAAGACCAGACTTTTCATATATGAGTAAATTTAAATACAAGAATTTAGATTAAAATAATCGGTGGTTTTTTGAGGAAAATATTGAAAAGTGAAGAAGTAACCTTAGCTCATGTTAAAAAGATCGTTGAGGAAACATTAGAAAACTCAGAGCTAGACTATATGCAACAAATAACCTTAGACTATATATCTAAATTTGTTAAAATTAATTTTAAACATGCTGAAGATCTTTTGAATAAGTTAATTAAAGAATTTAATCTTGAGCGTCATATTGCTGTTCAAATTGTTAATATTCTCCCTAAGACCATTGAAGAATTAAGAACTATTACTCAACAAAGTAAGAAAGTTAAGGATGACGACTTAAACAAGATTTTACAAAGGATCCTTGAGGTAATATCAATTTAAAGCAATAAGTGGAGCTTATGAGGAAGCAAAGGATATATGAGGATTATGCCTATGTACTAGATCATTTACCTCAAGGATATACCTTAGATTTTAAGGTTATTAGACGAGGAGAATCAATTGTGCAAGTTATTGGTGAGAATTACTTTATCCTCTTAGAACTCATAGCTAAGCCAGAAGTTACATTTTCGGCAGGAGAAAAAGTATATATTGGTAAGGAAAGAAGAGATAAGATTTCACGTGTTAAGAGAAGAATAGGTTATAATGATCTAACAAGCATTGCAAGAGATAATCTACCCACTATAATAGAAAAAATTGTTGAAGTAAATGAAAAAAGATTCGTAAACTTCTTTAATGAGGCAGAAGCTATAACCACTAGATTACATGCTCTTGAGCTTCTACCTAAAATTGGTAAAAAACTTATGTGGTTAATAATTGAGGAAAGAAAACGGGGTTCATTTAGAAGCTTTCAAGACATTAAGGAGAGAATAGGAATAGATGCTAAAAAAATTGTTGTTGAAAGAATTCTAAAAGAAATCTCTGGTGATGAGAAATACTGTTTATTCGTAAAGAAGGTTTAAAATTGCTATAAAAGCTCTGCTTTCAGTGTTTACATGTTTGTTGGTTTATAATTGGTTCTCTCTTTTGGTTTAGAGGCTTTCACTAAGCTTAATGTAAGGTTTCGTAGAATTACACTAGATTTATAACTGCTTTTAGGGGGCATGGTGTAAGAGACCCCATTTTACCAAGCTAAGGTAGGGTAGAATTATAGGAAAATTATAGTAAATCGAAATATTAAGCTATTAAGCAAAACATCTTACAGATAATAGACACAAATACTCAAAACACTATACATAGTTATTATAATAAATATTTTGTAAAACCTCATTAAGTCAAAATTATTGGTTAAGAATGATTTCAAGTATATAAAATGAGCTATAAAGCATTATTCAACATCAATAACATCTAACTCTAGACACATAGCTTTTTTGCCAAGAATTTCAGTAAAGCTTGGCTTAGTCCTTCCATTGTCCCCTGAAACAACCTCCTTAATGTATAATCCACCCTGACACGTTATTATAGCCTCAAAAACATTATTACTAATAATTTTTGCATCAACACTATATATCTTTTTTCTTCTTATTTTATCAGCTCTTCTTCTAAGAACACGTATTGGTGTTCTCTGCTCAACAATAATGTTTCTGAAGGCTTCAGCAAGTCTTCTTAGTTCTTCTTCACTTACATCCCCATCAACTTTAATCTTTACATTATATGTTTTTTTAGTAATTTTTGCTTTAATTTTCAAGTCTTTAATTAGTGATTTACTTACATATGCTAAATCCTGTATTTTTACTAATTCCCCGCTTGAATCATTCACTACTTTGGCTATATCTTCTAATTTAATATTTCTTCTCTTAGGCTCAATAACCTCTATTACAAATGGTCTTCCCCGCCCTAAAACTCTAGCATCTACATCCTCTCTTCCTGCTCCATGAAACTTCCACTTCTTTGCATCAAACATCTTTAATATAGGTCCCCCAATAAGTTCTTCTATACTTATTTGATATTTTCTTCCAGTCCAATTACATTGAGTACATCCTAAACCGTTACAGTTATTACATATCCATATGTTTTGAGAAATTTCTCTTTTAAGCTTAAGATAACGTCCAAATATAAATATTGACCTAGCCTTTACATTTATAACCCCTCTTATAAAATCCATATGAACTAATACATCAGGAGCCTTAAATTCAACATGTTTACCGGTTAATAGGATCATTTTTAATCCTATTCTTCTGTTAAGTTCTCTCTTCAAGGCCTCAGCGTATGGTAGCTTAAATTTTGATCTTATAGTATCTTCTCTACTCATAAGTTCTGGTGGTATCGTTACACCAACAGCAAATGTGTTATATTCTATATTTTTAAGCTTCTCTATAGTATTGTGGATGTATTCGTCTATTTTATCTATGAGTCCACCGCATAGCTCACATATAAATTCCTTCTCATTAATGGAGATATTAAGCTTTCTAAGTATACTATGTGCAGGCTTAAAGTCTCCATTTTCAGCTATTATCTTAAGTATTTTTGCCCCATCCTTGCAATTACCTTTAAATAAATTCCTACAAGCTGAGATATATATGGATGTCTTTATAGCCTTTCCCTTATTATGGTTGTCTATATTTCTTCCCAACATACTAAATAATCTTCCTAAACATGAGTCACATACTTTATGTTCGGACATGACCTTTAATGCTACTTCGGTTATGTACACTCCTCCACACCTTATTTATAATGTAATTTTAAGGCCATTGTATAATTATTTAGCCTCAATCATTTTAAAGAATCTTTTCTGCCTCATGAATTGCCTCATTATTTTCTTCATTTTAAAATACTGATCTAAGAGATCCTTAACATCTTTAATGGATGTTCCAGATCCAAGAGCTATTCTACGTATTCTTGATCCATCAACTATGTTAGGGTTTTCTAGTTCATTCTTGGTCATTGACTGCATTATAACTATCCACCTATTTATTTTATCATCAGTCATATCCTTTATCTCCTTAGGTAATTGATAGCTAACTCCAGGTATTAGTGATATTATTTTATCTAATGGCCCCATTTTCTTTAAAGTTTGTAGTTGCTTTAGCATATCATTTAATGATAGCCGTTCAATTGATACTGGTTTTTCAATACTTTCTTTAAGCTCTTCTTTAACTTTTTCAATTAATGTTTGTAAATCTCCCATTCCGAGTAATCTTCCAACAAACTTTTGAGGATTAAATAATTCGATTTCATCAATTTTCTCTCCTAATCCGATGAATTTTATTTTTGCGTTTGTAGCTGCAGCTGCTGAAAGAGCACCACCACCACGTGCAGCCCCATCAAGCTTAGTGATGAATATAGATCCTATATTTGTAGCCTGATTAAAAGCTAATGCTTGTGTCATAGCTTGCTGTCCAATAGTTCCATCGATCACAAGAATTATTTCATCAGGATTTATTACCTTAGCCATGTTCTTCATTTCTTCCATGAGCTCCTTTTCCTCCTTATGTCTTCCAGCAGTATCAACAATTATGTAGTCGTATTTTTCATTTTTGAATTTATAAACTCCATCGATTGCTAC
>CALHIW010000109.1 GCA_938030905.1 Candidatus Methanomethylicia archaeon
GTCATATTGCTATTGAGTCATATCTAGATGGTTAAAGCGTACCTTAAAGATAAATGAGAAACACTAAAAGAACCAACACATTTACCAGTAAATATAAGCACTCTTCAGATAAAATCATAAAATAGAGAAGCTTACATACTAATAGTAAAGTTTAGATTACTAAACAAGCTTACAACTAGCTGTCTTAATTCTCAGCTAATTGAGTCTGTGTTCACTTAACTTATTATATAAAGTTTTCTCTGATAGTTAAAATGATGGGTGGACTAATAATGTAATAGTATCTCTTGTCTTATAAAGTAGCAGTATAATGAACATTAAATACTCACATAGATAACATCCCACCAAATCTTTTAAGGTTTAGATCATTTTTAAAATTCACATTGCGTTCCAGTAACAAATAAGTACATCCATGTTGAAGATAAAAATGAAAATTATATTGAGTGAGCGAAGATCTTTGATTCATTCCACCATTAAATATCATATAGAAAAATAAAGAATGAGGTTAAAGAATAAAACAACATACTTTAATTCAATATTATAGATTTTTAATAAAAATATAGAGTCTTAACAATACAATAATATTCTTAAAATCGGGCCCGGCGGGATTTGAACCCACGACCACTGGGTTTCTTCAGGTTAAAAGCCCAGCGCTCTACCTAGCTGAGCATCCCGTTTAATATTACGGGCCCTCCGAGCCCATCAATGTTATTAATTAAGCCTAAATATATTCTTTATGGTATTAATAAGATAGTATTTTTATGAAGAACGTGAAGTTGATAGGAGGTTTAGTTGTATTAGTTTAAGCTTTGTTTTATGGTTTCTTGGTGTTTACTTATCTTGGATTGATTAGCTTTGTATTTAAGTATTGAATCACTACAATCTAGAAGAATAATGATCCAGTAGATCCTATACTTAAACCAGTAGATCTATAAAGTACTATATACAGGGTTTAAACAGTTAATATCCAAATTATCGAAAAATAATGGAAAATCACCATAATAGTATTTAGCAGTTTTCGAGTTTGGATCGAAGCCTGAAAAAGAAGTCTATAGACTTTGTATGAAAGTATACGTAGTTGATAACTTAAGCTCACAAAGTGGAGAAAGAAAAGCGGTACTTTATGTAAAGCTGAAGATCATGCTCATAATACATTTATGCGTTAAGTTTAAATTTAGGAAATTAATTCCTCAGTTTATATATTCTGCTTGTGTTAGTAATGGAGGATTGTAAATGTCTACTCGAAAACTTAATATATTCAGTCATGTATTAGTGCCTAAACATGAAATCTTAACTAAGGAAGAGGCTGCTAAGATTTTACATGAATTAAACGCTAAGCCTGAAGATCTTCCTTTAATTAAAGCCTCAGATCCTATAGTTAAAGCTCTTGGCGCAAAACCTGGAGATATTTTAAAGATATACAGAAGGAGTCCAACAGCAGGAATAACCATAGCCTATAGATACGTTACTTCAAGGTGATTTAGGTGAGTAACCTCATATCCTATAATGATAGATGGCTCTTAATAGAGTGTTTCATTAAGGAAAGAGGACTTGTAAGGCAGCACCTTGATAGTTACGATGCCTTAATTAAGCATGGCCTTCAGAAAATCATCGATGAAATAGGCATGGTTTCAAGTAGTGTTGGTGATGTAATTATAAAATTTGGCAAAATAACAATTGGAGAACCTATAGTTAGGGAAGTTGATGGTACTGTTACAAATATTTATCCAATGGAAGCCAGGCTTCGTAGCTTAACTTACGCAGCTCCACTATATTTAGAAATGTCAGTAGTTGAAGGTGGTATTGAATACGAACCTTCAGTAGTGTATATTGGTGATTTTCCAGTAATGGTTAAATCGTCAATTTGCAGATTATCAAAATTATCACTGGAAGAGCTTATAGCAAGAGGTGAAGATCCAAGCGATCCTGGGGGCTACTTTATAATAAATGGATCTGAAAGGGTTATAGTAACTCAAGAGGATCTAGCCGTAAATAAAGTTCTTGTTGATTACGGTCCTTCAGGCAGTTCGGTTACTCATATTGCTAAGGTATTCAGTTCAACTGGTGCAACCCGCTCACCTGTTACGCTTGAACGCCTAAAGAATGGAACAATACAGGTATCGGTTCCTCACTTAATTCCAGGTAAAATACCTTTAGTAATAATGATGCGCGCATTAGGTCTCGAAAAAGATAAAGAAATTTTAGATGCAGTTACAGATGATCCTGTACTAGCACAGGAATTATATCCACCATTTAATCAAGCATCATCAATACAAACCGTTGAGGATGCTCTTGACTTTATCGGTGGACGTATAGCAGTGGGGCAACCTCGTGAGGTAAGAATTCAAAGAGCTAAACAACTTCTTGATACTCACTTCCTACCTCATTTAGGTTCAAGTCCAGCTAGTAGAATAAGAAAGGCGTATTTCTTAGGACAAATGGCTTGCAGACTTTTAGAACTTGCTAATGGTTATAGGAAGCCTGACGATAAGGATCACTATGCTAATAAAAGACTAAGACTAGCAGGTGACTTACTAGCAAGTGTTTTTAGAGTGGCATTTAGAAGTCTTTGTAAAGATTTAAAATATCAACTTGATAAAATGCGTGGTAGAATTAAAAAAATTAATCTTGAAACCCTCATTAGAACTGACATAATAACTGAGCGTTTAAAACATGCACTTGCAACTGGTAACTGGGTTGGTGGAAAGGTTGGAGTTAGCCAACTTTTAGATAGAACAAATATAGTTTCAACGTTAAGTCACTTGAGAAGAGTAGTATCACCCTTAAGCAGAACTCAACCTCATTTTGAGGCGCGTGACCTTCATGCTACACAATGGGGGCGTCTATGTCCAAGTGAAAGTCCTGAAGGACCAAACTGTGGTCTCATTAAGCACTTGTCATTAATGTCCTACATATCTGTTGGTGCTGATCCTCAGCCCATTTATGAGTTTCTAGTAGATGCAGGTGTAATTCCAATTCAGAGAGCAAGAAGTGAAGGTATTAAAGGCGCTAAGGTATTTCTTAATGGCGAGCTCATCGGCATACATCCTAGAGGGGAGCAGTTAGTTAGTTTGGTTAGACGGGCAAGAAGAAATGGTGAACTTAATGATGAAGTTAACGTAGCATTATATGATGAAAATTTTTCAATTGAAATATATGTTAATTGTGATTCTGGTCGTGTTAGAAGACCATTAATAATAGTTGATAAAGGTATCCCTAAATTAAAACCCGATCATATAGATAAGCTTAAGAAAAATAGATGGGAGTGGAAAGATCTTATAGTTAATGGTATAATTGAATATCTTGATGCCGATGAAGAGGAAAATGCTTATATAGCTGTAGATTTCTCTGACATAACTGAAGAATCCACTCATGTTGAAATAGCAGCACCTGCAATATTTGGCATAGCTGCATCCATAATATGTTATCCTGAACATAATCAATCACCAAGAAATTCATATGAATGTGCCATGGCGAAGCAAGCATTGAGTTTTCCTGCATCGAATCTTCTTGTTAGATTTGATAGTCGTGCACATTTACTACATTATCCCCAAAAACCGCTAGTTACCACTAAAGGTATAAAGTTAGTAGGCTACGATAAACGTCCTGCAGGACAAAACTTTATTGTTGCTGTACTTTGCTACAATGGATATAATATGGAAGATGCTATTATTTTGAATAAGTCATCTATTGAAAGAGGTTTAGCAAGATCAACTTTCTTTAGATGTTACGAGACCGAAGAGAAAAAGTATGTGGGTGGTCTTGAGGATAAAATTGAAATTCCACCTGAAGATGTTGAAGGTTATAGATCTCCAGATCTGTATAGACATTTAAGTGAAGATGGAATAGTTGAACCTGAAATAGAAGTTAAAGGCGGCGACGTCCTTATTGGAAAAACAAGTCCTCCAAGATTCGCTGAAGGATACATAGAACTTTCAGGTATTTCTATGCGAAGACATGAAACCTCTATTGTTATGAGACATGGTGAAACTGGGATTATAGATTCAGTATTAATAACAGAATCTATGGATGGAAATAAATTAGTTAAAGTTAGAGTTCGTGATCAACGTATTCCAGAACTTGGAGATAAGTTTGCCTCAAGACATGGGCAGAAAGGTGTTGTAGGCCTTCTCGTTCCCCAAGAGGACATGCCGTTTACTAAGGACGGCTTGGTTCCTGACTTAATCATTAATCCTCATGCTATTCCAGCTAGAATGACTGTTGGACAATTAATAGAAACAATAGCTGGTAAGGTTGCATGCCTATTAGGTAGAGAAATTGATGGAACAGCCTTTTATGGTGAAAAGGAGAAAGATCTTAGAGAATGGCTAAGAAAGCTTGGCTTTTCATCAACAGGAAAAGAGGCTTTATATGATGGTATAACAGGAGAGAAATACGAAGCTGAAATATTTATAGGAGTTGTTTACTACCAAAAACTTCATCATATGGTTGCAGATAAAATACATGCACGTGCACGTGGACCAGTTCAAATACTTACAAGACAACCAACAGAGGGGAGGGCAAGAGAGGGGGGATTAAGATTTGGTGAGATGGAGAGAGACTGTCTAATAGCACATGGAGCCTCATCATTGTTAAAAGAAAGATTGCTTGAAGAATCAGATCTTTATCAGATATACATATGTAATAGTTGCGGACTACTAGCATATTATGATAAAAATAAAGATCGTCTATGGTGTCCTGTTTGTGGTGAAAGAGGCAAAGTAACGTCAGTTATAGTATCTTATGCTTTTAAGCTATTACTTCAAGAACTTATGAGTTTAGGTATTGCTCCCAAATTAGTTGTCAGAGAAAGGGTATAAAAATGTCAACCCCCTTAACTACTTATATTAAAGCAATGAAATTCAGCTTACTTTCACCAGAAGTTATTAGAAAAATGTCTGCAGCTCAAATAATCACCTCTGATACTTACGATGAGGATGGATTGCCTATTGAAGGAGGATTAATGGATAGGCGTTTAGGAACTATAGAACCAGGCCGTGCATGCCATACATGTGGAAACTTTGTTGGAAAATGTCCAGGACATTTTGGACATATAGAATTAACACGTCCAGTTATACATGTAGGTTTTACTAAAGTAATCTACAATTTATTAAAAGCAATATGTCGTGAATGCAGCTCACTCTTAATTAATCCTAAAGATAAAGATCGATATCTAAAATTATTAGTAAAGTATGAAAAAACATCATTGAGACTAAAGCAAGCATTAACAAATTATATTTTTAAGAAGATAGTAAAGAGCCCTCTGAAAATTTGTCCAAAATGCGGCGCTGAGCAATATTTAATAAAACTTGAAAAACCCACCTCCTTCTATGAGGAAAGACCTGAAGGATCTATCCAGTTAAGTCCAAGTGATATTAGATTTAGGTTTGAAAAAGTATCTAATGATGATATTAAGCTTCTTGGCTTTGATCCAGAATGTGCTAGACCGGAGTGGATGATTTTAACGGTATTACCTGTTCCCCCAACTGCAGTTAGACCATCAATAACTCTTGAATCTGGAATACGCTCAGAAGATGATTTAACACATAAGCTTGTAGATGTTGTTAGGGCAAATCAACGTCTACGTGAAGTTATCGAATTCGGGGCTCCTCAGTTGATAATTGATGACCATTATAATCTTCTCCAATATCACATAAATACCTATTTTGACAATGAAATTCCCGGAATCCCTCCTGCAAGACATAGAACTGGTAGAAATATTAGGGCACTTGCACAAAGACTGAAGGGAAAAGAAGGTAGGTTTAGGAGTAATCTTTCAGGTAAACGTGTAGATTTTTCATCTCGTACTGTAATTTCTCCTGATCCAAACTTAAGCATTAATGAGGTAGGAGTCCCTATAGAGGTTGCAAAAGTTTTAACAGTTCCTGAAAGAGTAACATCCTATAACATAGAATGGCTTAAAGAACTCGTAAAAAAAGGACCATTCGAATATCCCGGAGCGGATTACATAGTTAGACCAGATGGTAGAAGAATTGATCTAAGATACCCAAAGGATAGAAACTCAATAGCTGAAGCACTAGAGATTGGAGCAATAGTTGAAAGACATCTTCAAGATGGTGATATTGTCCTATTTAATAGGCAACCATCCCTACATAGAATGTCAATGATGGCCCATAGAGTAAGAGTTCTTCCATACAGAACTTTTAGGTTAAACTTATGTGTTTGTCCACCGTACAATGCTGATTTTGATGGTGATGAAATGAACTTACATGTACCTGAAAGCGAAGAAGCTAGAGCCGAAGCTGAAGTTTTAATGTTAGTACAAGAACATATATCCTCACCTAGATATGGTGGACCAATAATTGGTGCCATACAAGATTATATAACGGGTGCTTTCCTACTAAGTTTAAGATCAACATTATTAAACAGAGAAGAAGTTATAATGCTTCTCTCAAAAGCTGACTATCAAGGAACATTACCACCACCAGCTATAAGGAAACCAGTCGAATATTGGACTGGAAAGCAAGTTATAAGTACACTAATTCCAAGCAATATAAGCATGATATTGAAAGCTAATACATGTGAAAAATGCTTTAAATGTTTAAAGGAATTATGTCCATATGATGCCTACGTTATCATCAGAGAGGGGAAACTATTAACTGGAGTTATAGATAAAAAGGCCATTGGTGCACAGGTTTCTGAAAGCCTCATTCATAGGATGATTAAAGAAAATGGAGCAAGTAAAACAGCCGAATTTATAGATAAGGCCTTCAAACTCTTCCTATGGTATATATCCACTAGAGGATTTACTACAGGTATAGATGATGAGGACATACCTGAAGAAGCTCATAAAAGAATTAAAGAAATACTTAACAAAGCAAAGGAGAAGGTTGAACTCGCTATAGAATCTTATAAAGCAGGAGAGTTAAAAGCTATGCCCGGCCAAACATTAGAGGAAACTCTAGAATCTGAAATAATGAAAATACTAAGTGAAGCTAGAGACTCAACAGGTAAAATTGCGGAGTCATATCTTAAACCTGGAACCCCAGCTGTTACTATGGCTAAAACAGGAGCTAGAGGAAGCATATTAAATATGATTCAGATGATAACATGTGTTGGGCAACAATCTCAAAGAGGTAAAAGAATTAATAGAGGATATAGAGATCGTACATTACCCCACTTTAAGAAAGGAGATTTAGGTCCTGAAGCAAAGGGCTTTATTGTAAGCTCATATAAGACTGGTTTAAGTCCAACTGAGTTCTTTTTCCACGCTATTAGTGGCAGAGAAGCTTTAGTTGATACCGCAGTACGCACATCCCAAAGCGGCTACATGCAAAGAAGATTAATAAACGCTCTTCAGGACATACATGTAGATTATGATGAATCAGTCAGGGATTCAGATGGACATATTATTCAGTTTAAGTACGGTGAGGATGGCGTCGATCCATCGAAAAGTGATCATGGTAAGGCTGTTAATATTGATAAAATTATAGAAAGTGTTTTGGGTGCCTAGTTATGGCTCTAACAATTGATGTAATAAACGAGAAGATAAATCAGATTACCGATAAATTACCCCCATTAATTATTGAGGAACTTCGTGAAAAACTAATAAAACTTCTAGATAAATTAAGTGAGAGTACATTATCAGCTATAATTGACAAAGTAATTTCAGCCTATGATTCAGCTCAAGTTGAACCATGCGAAGCTGTAGGTACCATTGCAGCTCAATCTATCGGTGAACCAGGTACGCAAATGACATTAAGAACTTTCCACTTTGCAGGTGTTAGAGAACTCAATGTAACATTGGGTTTACCCAGATTAATTGAAATAGTTGATGCAAAAAAGTCTCCTTCAACACCGCAAATGACAGTATATCTTGATGAAAATCATAGATATGATCTTGAAAAAGCAAAAGAGGTTGCAAATAGAATCGAGCAAATCACAGTTGAGAACGTAACATCTTCGATTGAAACAGATCTTCTAACAGGTACTTTAATTGTGAATTTAGACCTCGATGTTCTTGAAGATAAGGGGCTAACTCCAGACGATGTAAGAAAAATACTTTCTAAGATTAGAGGCGTTGACGTTACAATAGAGGATAATCAAAGACTAATTATTCAACTCAGCTCCTCACTTGATTTCGTGAAACTTCAAAGATTAAGAGATAAAGTATTGAATACGAAACTGAAAGGTATAACAGGTATAACAAGAGTAGTAGTAAGAAAACAGCAAGATGAATGGATATTACTGACTGAAGGATCAAACTTAGCATCGGTACTGATGGTAAAGGGAGTAGACCCCACACGTACTACAACCAATAATATCTTTGAAATAATGGAAGTTTTAGGTATTGAAGCTGCAAGAAATGCTATAATTAATGAAATGATGGAGGTCTTAACTGAGCAGGGATTAGATGTTAATGTAAGACACATTATGCTTGTAGCTGACTTAATGACAAGAAATGGTACTATTAAGCAGATTGGTCGTCATGGAGTAAGTGGTGAGAAAACAAGTGTATTAGCTAGAGCAGCCTTTGAAGTTACAGTAAAACATTTATTAGATGCTAGTATTAGAGGGGAAATAGATGAACTAAAAGGTGTGATAGAAAACGTGGTTGTAGGACAACCAATTCCAGTTGGAACAGGCAAAGTTGAACTCTACACTATTCTTGGCTCTATGTTGGGGTGAACTGAATGACAATTGATATTGAAAAAGAGCTTAAAGTAGCGTTTAAGACTGGAAAAGTAGTTTATGGATATAAATCTTCAATAAAATCAATAATTTATGGAAGGGCTAAGTTAGTTATAGTTGCTGAAAATATGCCTAAAATTATGAAAGACCATATTATTCAACTGTCCAAGTCTCTAAATGTGCGTGTATATATTTTTCCCGGCTCAAGTTTAAGCTTAGGTGGTCTATGTAGTAAACCATTCTTTATATCATCAATAGTTGTAGAGGATCCTGGTGAATCAGAAATACTACAAATCCATGGGAATAACTATGCCTACCATTAAATTAGCATCGGATGAGATTAGATATATTGCATTATTTGAAACTTTAACTGGTGCGCAAATAAGAGACTGTATAATTGACGATGATAATAATCGCATAATTTTTATCGTAAATCCAGGATACGTTGGAATTGCAGTAGGTAAAAACGGTGTGAACATTAAGAGAATTAAGAAAGTAATTGGTAAAAACATAGAAATTGTCGAGTATGCAGATAGTATAGAGCAATTTGTGAGAAACGCTTTATATCCAGCAAGAGTTAAGCTAGTTAAAGTATCTACTCTGCCGAATGACAGAAAGACAGCATCTATAGCTGTAGATCCTGTAGATAAGGGATTTGCTATAGGTAAGGATGGAAGAAACATTCAAAAAGTCAAGTTAATTTTAAAAAGATATTTTGACATAAGTAATGTAATAGTAGCCTAGTAAAATTTATAAATTTAATTACTAGCAAGCATTATGACTAGGAAATCTCCTCGAGGTCTATATGCTGCGAGAAATCTAAGACGAAAGCGGCAGAAATTCAGATGGTCTTATAGACATTATAAGAGAAGAATGCTGAGACTTGATGAAGAGGTAGATCCGCTTGAGGGTGCGCCCATGGCCAGAGGTATTGTTTTAGAGAAAGTAGGAATTGAATCACGTCAACCAAACTCAGCTGTACGTAAATGCGTACGTGTACAATTAATAAAAAATGGAAGACAAGTTACTGCATTTCTTCCAGGTGATGGTGCATTAAATTTCGTAGATGAACATGATGAAGTTATAATTTGTGGAATAGGTGGTCCTATGGGCAAAGCTTATGGAGATCTTCCAGGTGTTAGATACCAAGTTATAAAGGTTAACGGTGTTTCATTGAAAGCATTGCTGTTAGGTAAAAAGCAAAAGCCTGTAAGGTAATTGTTCATGGCATCTAACAATCTCCCTTTGGGCAATAGCCAGAAAATTCTTCTATTTGGTAAGTGGTCCTTTGATGATATCAAGATAGAAGATCCTGGTTTAACTAGATACATCTGTCTTAAGCCTATCTATATACCCCACTCTGGAGGTAGACATGCTAAGGAGAGATTTAAAAAAAGCACGATATCAATAGTGGAAAGACTTGTTAATAATTTAATGCATAAACCAGGTACTAAAAATCCTGGAAAAAACTCCGGTAAAAAGGTACTAGCTATTAATATTGTAAAGCATGCTTTTGATATTATTTATTTAAAAACAGGTAAAAATCCAATACAAGTACTTGTAAGGGCTCTAGAAAATGCTGGACCAAGAGAGGAAACAACAAGAATAGCATATGGTGGAGTTGTATATCATGTTTCAGTTGATGTGGCACCACAAAGAAGAGTTGATCTTGCATTACGTCATATAGCTCAAGGAGCTCGATTAATGACATTCAGAAGTCCTAAACCAATAGAGGAATGTTTAGCAGATGAAATAATATTAACCGCTAATAATGATCCAAAATCATATGCGATACAGAAAAAAGATGAAATAGAGAGAATAGCTTTTGCTTCAAGATGAGATGTATATAATTTAATTTCCCTAAATTAAGTTAAGTTCCTTTTATTCCTCTCACCTATGTAATTACTAACTGTAAAATGCGTGAATAAGAAATGAGATATCTTATTTTAACTCTATTTTACGGTTCGTGCCTTTCTCATAGAATTGAGAAACATAAGTAAAATTTTCAATTGACTCAATCTAAATATTAAGATATTCCAATTTACTTTTTATTAATTACTAAACTATAAATTCCTAATGTGTAGTGTGAAAAACTTATATATGGTACCAATACATAATATACCAAAAAGTTTAATTAATAGTTTAAATCCATAGTTGAGGGGGAAGTATATGTCATCCATTAAGCCGCACTTAAATTTAGTGGTAGTTGGACATGTAGATCATGGCAAAAGTACAACAACAGGTCATTTACTATTCCTAACAGGCCACCTAGATCAAAGAACATTACAGCAAATAGAGGAAGAAGCTAAAAAATCTGGTAAGGAGTTTGCAAAGTATGCATGGGTTCTCGATAAATTAAAGGAAGAACGCGAGAGGGACATGACTATTGATTTGTCATTTTGGAAATTCGAAACCCCAAAGTACTACTTCACAATAATTGACTGTCCAGGACACAGAGACTTTGTTAAGAACATGATAACCGGAACCTCTCAAGCTGATGCAGCTTTACTTGTGGTTTCAGCTAAGAAAGGTGAAACAGAAGCTGGTATTGGACCTGCTGGCCAAACAAGAGAACATGTATTTCTTGCAAGAACACTTGGGATTACACAGTTAGTAGCTGTAATAAATAAAATGGACGATCCATCAGTAGGCTGGAGTGAGACAAGATATAAAGAGGTTAAAGAGGCTTTAGGAAAACTGCTAACGACTGTAGGTTACGATCCATCTAAGATAATATTTATACCAATATCAGCATGGTATGGAGACAATATTGTTAAGAGAAGTGAGCATATGACATGGTATAAAGGACCCACATTGTATGAGGCTCTTGACACTTTTACTGAACCACCAAAGCCAATTGATAAACCGTTAAGAATTCCACTCCAAAGCGTTCTTTCAATAGCAGGTGTTGGCACGGTACCTGTTGGAAGAGTTGAAACTGGAGTGTTAAAGGTTGGTGATGTAGTAATATTCCTACCTGCAAATAAGAGCGGTGAGGTTAAATCAATTGAAATGCATCATACTAGACTCGAAAAAGCAATACCCGGGGATAACATAGGGTTTAATGTAAAGGGATTAGGTAAAGCTGATATTAGGCGTGGTGATGTAGCTGGACATACTACTAAACCACCAACTGTGGTTGAGGAGTTTATAGGACAAATATTTGTGCTTTACCATCCAACAGCAATTGCAGCTGGATATACACCTGTTCTTCATGTACATACATCAACAACTCCATGCAGATTTGATGTATTGTTAAAGAAGATAAATCCAAGAACTGGTGAAACAATAGAAGAAGAGCCGAAATTTATTAAGCAAGGAGATAGTGCATTAGTAAAGTTCAAGCCATTAAAGCCTGTTGTAATTGAGAAATATTCTGAAATTCCTCAGCTTGGACGATTTGCAATAAGAGATATGGGGCGAACAATAGCTGCCGGCATAGTGAAAGATGTAAAGTCCACAGTTGTGAAATAGATCTAAGGATGAACTGAAATGCCACAAAAAGCTAGGATTAGGCTTAGCAGTTCAAATCTAGAAAAGCTTACAAATGTCTGTAATGAAATAAAGGAAATCGCAAAGAAAAATGGTATTAAAGTTTCAGGTCCAATTCCTCTACCAGTTAAAAGACTTATTGTGACAACAAGAAAAGCTCCAAGTGGGCAAGGTAGTCATACATTTGATCATTGGGAAATGCGAGTACACAAGAGACTAATAGATATAGATGCTGATGATAGAACACTACGTCAGATAATGAGAGTACCAATACCTGATGAAGTTTATATAGAAATTGAGTTAATATAAAAAAGTAATATTAAATTTATTTATACTTAAATGCCGGGGTGGCCGAGTGGACTAAGGCGCAGTATTGCGTAAGCCTTGAGCTGGCTTTCAAGAAAGCCTGTGCCCTTTTGGGTACGTGGGTTCAAATCCCACCCCCGGCGCTATAGTATTTTGAAAAACTTTGACAAACATGCAACCGCTAGATTATGCTGAAATTAAGATTGCATCCTGACAAAAAATACTCTATAACCTCAAACATTTAAAATAAGTATAACCTCCATCATTATACATCAAAGTTAAACCTAACTAGTTTCAAATAAGCTTAATAAGATTATATTTTCTATTCTCTATTATGTCAGGTTACAATAAAAAATACAGTTATTTACCTCATACATCCGATATTTATATTGTTGCCTATGGACTAACACTTAATGAAGCCTTCGAGAATGCAGCTGAAGCCATGTTCAACATTATAACTGACATTTCTAAAATCCATCCTACTAATGTATTTAAGATTTATATAAGAGGACTCGATGAATACAATTTACTGTATAATTGGCTTGAAGAACTATTATATCTTTTTGATACTACACACTTTGCTTTTTCAAAATTTAAAGTTCACAAGATTGAAACGGAAAATTCAAATTTCGTATTGGATGGAGAAGCTTATGGTGAGCTCTTTAACCCTACTATTCATAAAAAAGGAAAAGAAATAAAATCACCTACATATTCACTAATGGAGATTTCTCGATTAAACTCCGTATATATCGTGAAATTTGTCTTGGATATATGATGAATTTATTTAAAGCTTAGTATAATAATATAATGTTAAATGTATATTTAGACTTTTAAACATTAATTAGCCAATAACTTAAAATGTTTCTAGCGAGTTAGCATTAGAATTAACTAACGTTAATTGACATAGAACTGCCCTTCCTTTCAAGTATATAAGCTATTCTAAGATTATAAAGGGGTAATTGTAAGCAAAATCAGGGCAATGAATAACATAAAATTAAGTTAAAAATAATGGATATGTATAAGTGGTACCGGTGCTTTTATCCTTTAACAACACCTAATGGAATCAGTCTACAGACTAATGTGCCTATACCTACTTTATGACTTACTTCTGCTACTTTATCTATATCTTTATATGCTAATGGAGCCTCCTCAGAAATAACATCTCTACTTGCAGCTTTAATTAGTATTCCATGACCTCTAAGTTCATTTTCTACTTTAGATGGTGAAAACTTCCTTATCGCCTCTTCTCTACTCATCATTCTTCCAGCACCGTGAGCTGTTGAACCGAAGGTAATTTTCATAGCTCTTTCATCACCAAGTAACAAGTACGATGCTGAACCCATACTGCCTGGTAATATTATAGCTTGACCTACTGAACGATGTTTTGCTGGTATGTCAGGATGTTCTTTTGGAAATGCTCTTGTAGCTCCTTTTCTATGTACAAATACTTTCCTGTAACTTCCATTAATTTCATGTGATTCAAGTTTTGCTATATTATGAGCAACATCATATACTAAATACAATCCAAGTTTATCAGCTGAAGTCTTCAATACTTCTTCAAAGGACTCTCTAATCCAATGTAAAATGCATTGTCTATTTATCCATGCATAATTCGCGGCTGCAGCCATAGCTGCAAAATAATCTTCTGATTCACCAGACTTGGCCGGTGCGCATGCCAGCTCCCTATCTGGTAAATATATATTGTATTTTCGAGCAGCATACTCCATAACCTTTAGGTAGTCACTACAAACTTGATGACCAAGTCCTCTAGACCCTGTATGTATCATAATCGTTACCTGTCCCTCATGTGTTATTCCGAACACTTTGGCTGCATGTGAATTATATATTTTCTCAACATACTGTATTTCTAAGAAGTGATTTCCAGCTCCTAGTGTTCCAAGCTGTGGCGCGCCTCTTTGCTTAGCTCTATTTGATACTTTACTCGGATCAGCCTCTCTCATACATCCATTCTCTTCACAATATTCTTTATCTTCAGGCCATCCGTATCCCCTACTAATAGCCCAGTTTACACCATCTTCTAAGGCTTTATCCAACTCTGTAATTGAAAGTCTTAGTTTTCCCTCACTACCGACTCCACTTGGTACATTCTTAAATATTACATTTAGAAGCTCTGGAAGAACCTTTTTTATATCATCCTTCTCCAAATCTGTTCGTATTAAACGTACACCACAATTAATATCATACCCAACACCCCCTGGACTTATCACTCCTTCATTAGCATCTATGGCTGCAACTCCTCCTATTGGAAAGCCGTAACCTTGATGTCCATCAGGAAGAGTTATACTATACTTATAAATACCAGGTAGAAAAGCCACATTAGCACATTGGACTAAAGTAAGATCTTCAATCATTTTCCTCAATAAAAATTCATCTGCAAAAACGATTCCAGGCACTTTCATTCCTTTTTTAAAACTCATTGGTATTCTCCAAGTATAGCTATCTATTTTCTCTAGCGGTACAGTAATATAAATCACCTTTATAAGTTATAGTATTAAACTATATTATTAAGCTTTATTATTAAGCTTTACTTTACTTTATACTTAATTAGTGATGTGAGAATGTTTTCATATTCCTTTATCAACTCCTATATAAGAATATAGTTTATCAGTAATGGTGTTTAAGTAGCTAATAAATAGTTTACCTCATATCATAGTTTTTAATGAGGTACTGTAGTTCTAAAGTTATAATAATTAGTCGAAAAAAATTTAGCTAGGATTTGCCTTATGAAATTGGGTGATGTGTGTGGGTGGAAGACAACGTACAACAATTCTTCAAGAGATAGGTCTAAAAAGCGAAAAACCTGAAGAAAGGAAATCAAAAGAAAAAAAGAAGTAGTATGTGTATTGATTAGAAATGTTCAAGCACAAACATAGACTCACAATAGCAATTCCGCAATCTCTATTTTCTGAAACTCCACATACAAGAGAGAAAACGATGCGTTTAGGATTTATTTCACGCTGTTTCTCAATATTTAAAGTAGATGAAATCATAATATATAGAGATAGAAATGGCTATTTTGATAATGCCCTCTTTTTAAGTAAGATACTTAACTACCTAAATACAGCCCCATATATTCGTAAGATTATATATCCACTAACAAAGGATTTAAAATATGTAGGCATTTTGCCTCCGCTATGTATTAGTCATCATCTAGTTTCAAATGATAGTGTTCAAGAAGATGAGATAAGAGAAGGTGTAGTTTTATCATATAAAGGGAATAAAGCCATAATTGAAATAGGTTTAAGAACCCCTGTCATTATGGAGGTAAATGAAAAACTTCCTATTAAGAAAAAGCTTCTTTTTAAAGTCAAATTTATAAATAACAAGCTAAAATTAGAATTAGTAAATAAGAATGAGTTAAGAGACTATTATGGTTATTCTGTTAAGGTAACTAATAGCTCACTTCCCAAAGTACTTAGTAAATTTAAAGGACTTAAAATTGCTACATCAAAACATGGTGTATCAATTAAGAAGATTTGGATAGATCTTCTTAATGACTTAAAGAGTATGAACTCTATTCTCCTAGCCTTTGGCTCTCACTTTGAAGGGTTATATGAGATATGTCTTAGGGAGGGTGTAAATCTAGATGACGTAGTTAATTATGTAACAAATTTTGCACCAGATCAGGGAACACAAACAATTAGAACTGAGGAGGCACTATACATTACTCTTTCAATCCTTAATTTAATCATTAATTTTTCAAGCAACCCATAAATATAAATACTTATTTTTAGATAGTAAATCTAAGCTTCTTTAGGAGATGAGATAAAGAATGGGTCATAGAAAGACTCATGCTCCTCGCAGGGGATCAATGGCGTATTACCCAAGAGTAAAGGTAAAGAGAGTCATACCTAGAATTAGATCATGGCCAGAGGTCAAACTAGACTTTCCTAAGCTTCTAGCTTATCCCTGCTATAAAGCAGGCTTAACTCACGCTATAATTACGGATATTAAGTATACAAGCCCATTAGTTGGTAGAGATGTTGTTATTACTTCATCTATTTTAGATGCTCCACCAATATTTATATGTGGATATAGAGCCTACATTAAAGATTCTCTTGGCTATCTTAAAACCTTAACGGAAGTATGGAGTGAAAAAATCCCTAAACATATAGATAGAGTATTAACGATAAGCAATGAGTATGAAGAGGATGTTGTAAGAAATACTGAAGAAAAAGAGAGAATAATTACTGAAAACCTCAGTAAGATTGTTGAATTTAGAGCTATAGCTTCGACCCAACCACATCTTATTGGTCTTAAAAAGAGGCCAGAGCTTGTTGAAATAAAAATAGGTGGAGGTACTATAGATGCACAGTACAATTATTGTTTACAAATAATTGGTAGTGAGGTTTATCCAAAACAGATCATAAATGAAGGTCAATATGTTGATGTCATATCAATTACAAAGGGTAAGGGCTATCAAGGGGTTGTGAAAAGATTTGGTGTTAAAATTCTTCCACGTAAATCAAGAAAGGGTAGAAGAGATATTGGTGCTATTGGCCCAGCTGCACCATCAATGCTATTTTATATTCCTAGGTCTGGACAGATGGGCTTCCATCAAAGAACAGAATTTAATAAGTTGATACTAAAAATTGGTGATAATGGTTATGAAGTTACCCCTAAAGGAGGTTTCCTGCATTATGGTATTGTTAAAGGTCATTACATAATATTGAAAGGATCTATCCCAGGATCTGCAAAGAGACTTGTAATACTTAGGTATCCCATCCGCCCCCCCAAAACAATACCTCAATTAAAGCTTGTTGCTGTAAATACGGATTCTAAACAAGGATAGGTGTTAACAATGCTCGAACTAGATCAAGTTATAAATGTTTATGGATTAGATGGAAGCATTATAGACAAAATCTCAATTCCATCATTCATATCATCTCTAACTATCAGAAAGGATATTATTAGACGTGCTTTTATATCCATTTTTACAGCTAAACTTCAGCCAAAAGGAAGGAATCCTCTAGCTGGTAAAAGAACAACAGCAGAAAGCTTTGGAGTAGGTCTTGGATTAGCACGTGTTCCTCGTGTAAAAGGTGAAAGGCATCCTAAAGCATCACAGGCTGCCTTTGCTCCATTTACAGTCGGTGGTAGACGATGCTTCCCACCAAGACCTGAGAAAAATTTAAGAGAAAAGATAAATAGGAAGGAAAAGAAATCAGCACTTATATCAGCGATAGCGGCATCGTTTAATCCCGTATTTGTTAAGCTTCGCGGTCATGTAATAGAGCAAGTACCACAAATCCCCCTTGTCATAGATGATGAGATATCTTCTATCAGAAAAGCTTCAGAGCTTAGATCAATTTTCGTAAAATTAGGTTTATGGTTAGATGTTCAAAGAGCAAAGAAGTCACGTAAACGTTTATCTGGTGTCGCTAGGAAAAGAAGAAGAAAAATTTATAGAACTTCTAAATCTGTGTTAATAGTGGTAGATTCCGATAATGGTATATCAAAAGCTGCAAGAAACTTTCCCGGGGTTGATGTATGTACTATCTCAAACTTAAATGTCTTCCTCCTTGCCCCTGGCTCTCATCCTGGAAGATTAACAGTATGGTCTAGATCAGCCTTCATGAAATTATTTAAATTATTTGGTGAATGTTTATGAATAGTGAAAGCTATCATAAGATCATTAATGCTTTAATATCTACTGAGAAATCTTTAAGTCTAAGAGAAACCCAAAATAAACTAGTATTTGTAGTGGACAGGAATTCTAATAAAAAAGGAATTAAGGAAGCAGTAGAAAAACTTTTTAATGTAGAAGTAGAAAACGTTAGAACATACATTACAAATAAAGGCGAGAAAAGAGCTATAGTTAAACTTAAGCCAAAGTTTAAAGCATCAGAAATAGCTACAAAATTAGGCCTAGTATAGGTGATTAAATGGGTAAAAGAATTCTTGCTCAAAGAAGAGGGCGTGGCAGCTCAGTATTCATTTGTCCATCATGGAAAAGAGTAGGAGATATTAAATATAGAGAACTTGATGAAAAAGAGAAAAATGGAAAATTAACTGGTAAAGTAGTAGCTCTATTACATGATCCTGGTAGAGGTGCTCCAGTAGCTAAAATAGCTCTTGAAGATGGCAGCTCACAATTAGTAGTTGCACCAGAAGGTATATATGTAGGACAAGAAATTGCTATTGGTTCTGAAGCTCCACTAGCAGTAGGCAACATTTTACCATTACTCAAAATACCTGATGGTAGTTTAATATGTAATGTTGAACGTATACCCAACGATGGAGGTAAATTTGCAAGAACTTCTGGAAGTTATGCTGTGGTTCTTGCTCACGATTCTAATAAAGTAACAATAAAACTCCCATCCGGTAAGATGATAGCCTTAAATCCAAACTGTAGAGCAACCATAGGTATTGTAGCCGCTGGTGGTAGGACTGAAAAGCCAATGTTAAAAGCTGGGGCTACCTATCATTTATCAAAGGTTAAAGCATGGAAACCTGTAACTGTAAGAGGTAAAGCTATGAATGCTGTAAGTCATCCCCATGGTGGTGGTCAACATCCAACTGGTGGTACTCCTGTTCCTAGAACAGCTCCTCCAGGGCAAAAAGTAGGCCATATAGCATCGAAAAAAACTGGAAGACACTAAATTTTTATATTATTGCAATATATAATCTCAAGGTGATCAAATGCCTGAGTTTACATATAGGGGTCTTACTATCGAGCAACTACAGAAACTAAGCATGGATGAATTCATAAACTTGTTACCAGCTAGACAA
>CALHIW010000110.1 GCA_938030905.1 Candidatus Methanomethylicia archaeon
CTAAATTTCGATCCCGAGAAGGGGGGAAAGGAAATAAAGAAGGAGGCCATACCTGCATCTATTGATGTCTCAATAATTGAAAACATCAAGAAAGATTTAAACAATATAAGTTATCTAACACCCTTTAGTGTATATTCTAAGTATGGATTAAAGATAGGGGATGCTAAAAGAATACTTAAAATACTATGTTCTGAAGGAATAATTAATCTTGTTAGTGGAAATACAAGAATTCAGGTATATATACCATTAAATCAAAGTCCTTCCTAATCTAACATTTCTATGTGAACAGGAACAGAGCTTGGAATTTTTTTAAGCTTGTCAATTCCTTCAATAACGTACCCTATAGATAATGACTGTGCATATGATAAACCTTCATTTAAAAATAGAATAAAATCATTACCCAAAGGGCAGTATGCTATATCACCCATACTAAAATTTAGCTTACCTGGCTTCTCTAATCCAGTTTTAAGTTTAATTGGAATTCTAATATAGTCCTTCTCCTTAAATGCCCTTGAAAACAATGGAAGATGTTTTACTATATCCTCTATTGTTCTAGGGGCAAGAAATCTAACAAGTAATATTTTAATTTTCACAATGCTATTAAAATCAATGATTAAATTTATTGATTCTAACCTTTTAAACATATAATTAACATTTAACTTTCAAAATAAATTTTACTATATTTATGGTTAAAAATAAAGATAAAAAACATTAACAAATACCTAAGTAAGAATGGAGCAAATAAGGTTACATGACGATATCATAATAAGACGTTATCATTAGAGGCTTTTAGTTAACATCCTTTTATAAGCCATTTTAATGGAATATCTTGATGTGTACCATCTGAAATTTTACGTCTAATAGTTATTGGAAGAACACCAGCTTCGAGCTCTTCCTTCGCAATTTGAATTGGATTACTGTATCTAATACCTGAAAGTAATAGGGGAGCACCTAATGATAGTTGTAAAGCTCTAGCACCTATTATTCTGGCACGTTCAAATCTTGTAAGTCTTGGTGGGCCGATAAGAATTTTCTTTCTTTTTTCCTCACAGGAAACTTCAGCCATAGTCTCTACTAAGCATTCGCTACATTCCTTAAATGTTTAACTATTAGTTACTCAAATTTATTTTAAGTCTTAAAGTGAATTGCTAATAAAATTTAGAAAAATAAGTTTACTATTATTATTCAAATTCGCTTGGAGCCCCCTCACTAGGCTTCTTTTCTTTTTCTTTTTCAGGTCTAGCAGCAGCTATGATGTCGTCAATTCTTAAGATCATTATTGCTGCTTCAGTTGCAGACTTTAGGGCCTGTTTTTTAACGTTTACAGGATCAACTATATGGAGGCTCAGCATATCACTTATATCACCAGTAATAGTGTTAATTCCAGCCCATTTCATCTTCTCGTGGGCTGCTTTTAATTTTACAATTATGTCTATTGGGTCTAGTCCAGCGTTCTCCGCAAGAGCTAATGGTATGACCTCTAAGGCATCAGCATACTTCATAACTGCAAGCTGATCCTTACCACTTAACTTCTTTGCATACTCTCTTAAAGCTTTTGCAACTTCAATCTCTGCAGCACCTCCACCTCCAACTATTTTAGGCTCTTGAACAACATCTCTAACAACGCATATTGCATCATGAACTGATCTTTCAGCTTCAGCAACTAATTGATCAGAACCCCCTCTAAGAAGTATTGTTACTGATTTAGGATTCTTGCATTGTTCAACAAAAACCATTTTATCCTCAGCAACTCTTCTCTCCTCAACAAGCCCTGCTTCACCTAAATCTTTCTCAGAAAGGTCCTCTATACTTGAAACTATTTTCCCACCAGTAGCTTTTGCTAATTTCTCCATATCTGATCTTTTAGCTCTTCTTACAGCCATTATGCCTTTCTTAGCTAAGAAATGTTGTGCAACATCATCTATTCCTTTCTCACATACTACCACATTTGCATTAACGTTTGCAATTTTATCAATCATCTTCTTTAAAACTTGGGTTTCTTCTTCAAGGAATCTTTTCATCTGATCTGGATGTGTAATATTTATCTTGGCACTAATTTCCGGTTTTTCAATTTCTATAGGACATTCAAGTAGTGCTATTTTAGCATTTTTAACTAGTTTAGGCATTCCCTCATGAACTACTTCTTTATCTAGAACAATGCCACTTACTAAGATACTCTCATCAATTGATTTACCATGTTTCTTCTCAACTTTAACATTATCGATGTCTACCTTCCATTTACCATTAACCTTTTCGGCTACCTGAAGTACAGCTTCAACAGCAAGTTCTGCTAACTTCTCATAGGCTCCTGCAGTTACAACTTTTCCACTAAGACATGTTAATGCTATATCCATTAATGTTTTTCTATCCATAGGATCTACAGGCTCAGCTATTGAATCCAGAATTTCCAGAGCTTTATCAAGCGCGCATCTGTAGCCATCAACTATGACTGTTGGATGTACATCTGAATCTAGAAGTTCTCTGGCACTTTTAAGCAATTCACCAGCTAATACTGTGGCTGTTGCTGTTCCATCACCAACTTCCTGATCTTGTGCCTTAGCAACTTCAACAAGCATCTTAGCTGCAGGATGCTGAACATCCATTTCTTTCAGTATTGTTGCGCCATCATTAGTTATTGTAACATCCCCGAAGCTATCTACTAACATTTTATCCATACTCTTAGGCCCTAGTGATGATCTAACAATGTTGGCTAACGCGATAGCTGCTGATATGTTATTTTCCTGGGCTTCCTTGCCTATAGACCTGCTTGTTCCTTCTTTAAGCACCAATACAGGCATACTAGCTATACGTGGTGCAGACATCCAAACACCACCCACACTAACAATTTAGTATATTATACAGGTTACCAGTAGTAAGAGAATTAAAATAGAGCCCCTTATAATCTTTACGCTCATAACAGATATTAGTCATTATGATTTCATTTACAATTAAGATGGAAGAGTAGAGCAATAATAGAAACTAATTTACAGTATTATGTAGCTTGATTTTACCTTAGAATTCACTTCAAAGTTTTAATGAAAACCATCAATTGGCTAATTATGAAAGGCTAATTATGAAAAGATGATATAATAACTAAGTAAGAGCTAAAAAATCTAGGCTTATAATGAACGAGACATGCAGTATGCGTCTTCACCATCCATGTAATAAGCTTTCAGTACTCGAACAACTGAAAAGCCCAACTTTTTATATAAATTTATTGCAGGCTTATTGGAGACTCTAACTTCTAAATATACTTCACTTGCTTGATAGATATGTAAAGCTTTCATAGCCTCTTTAAGCAGACTTTCACCAATGCCTTTTCTTCTGTATTCAGGTAATACAGCTATGGATATAATGTGACCTTTTCTACAAATACCGAGTTTATGATTGCTAAAACCATATTCAACTCTGCACATAATATATCCAACTACAACACCTTCATATTCAGCTACAAGAAAGGTTTTTGGATATTGATTGTAATGCTCCATGAAGAACCATGGTGCATAATTTTCAGGTAAACACTTTCTATTTATGTCAATAACTGGTTCCAAGTCATTTTCTCGAAATTCTCTAATTTGATAATTACTCATTATTAGATGTTTAAAAGAAAAAATTTAAATTTTAAGGTTAATGACAGATATAAGTTTATTTAGCATTATAAAATCAGGAATCTCCTTTAACTATGATGTCATTTGAGGCTGTTTAAGTTTTCTTCTGTAGGTTTGATGGTGTTTTGGCTTTTGTTGTTTATTAAGCTTCTTCCTGTTGTGGTTGATGGGATTTACTGATTCTATATATTTATTGTTAGCTATAGTTGGATATGTTA